>CAZSUN010000131.1:0-2753 GCA_964610045.1 uncultured Sphaerobacteraceae bacterium | reverse complement strand
CCCGAGACCGGTTTCAGTGCTGGCAATGCCCACGGCCGCAACAAGCTCATCTACTGCCTGGCCGAGGCCGCCATCGCGGTCTGCTCCACCAACGGCATTGGCGGCACATTTGCCGGCGCGACAGAAAACCTGAAGCGTGGCTGGGTCCCGCTCTGGGTGGGAGACAACAGGACCAACCCGGATCCTCGTTCGGGCAATCAGGCACTCTTTGACGCCGGGGCGCACTGGCTGCCCCCGCTGGAGTCGCTCGCCATCGACGACTTGTTTGAGCCCAACCTGGCCGGTTCCGAGTGATTGGACGATTGTCTTCGTAGGGCGGACCCTGCGTGGTCCGCCATGTGACGGGTCACTCAAGCCCGGCCTGCCAGAATGCAACTTCGCGTTTCACCCGTAACGCCGTGGTGCATCGCGAACGTACGAGGCTGTTGCCCCATCAAACGCTCGCGCAAGATATGCATGATTCAAAAAAGCGGGTATACTGGCTACATGACAATGAGTCTTCCTCGCAACGACACCGATGTCCCGGCATCATCACCTTCGGCGGCGGTAGATTGGGCGGAACTGCTCCGGTCGAGCGGATTGCGCGTCACCAGGCAGCGGGTCGCGGTCATTGATGCGATCGCGACACACCCGCACAGTGACGTGCATGCCGTTTGGGAGGATCTCCACGGCGAGATGCCCACGCTCTCGCTCCAGGCCGTTCACGTGATCGTGCGCGACCTGGTGGGGAACGGGGTCCTGCGCCAGATCGACCTGCCGGGAACAGCAAGTGTCCGGTACGAAACGCGCGCGGGTGACAACCACCACCACATCCGGTGCGTGGTCTGTGGCCGGATCGAGGATGTCGACTGTGTCATCGGTGAAGCGCCCTGCCTGGAGCCGTCGCACACGCACGGCATGCAGGTGCTCTACGCGGAAGTGGTCTTTGGTGGGTTGTGTCCGGCATGCGAAAGGGACGTTGAACGATGAGTGAGAACGGCAACTACACGACCAAACTCTCGGGGGCGCCGGTGGCGTCCGATGAATTCTCGCAGACGGTCGGGCCGGACGGCGCGGTCGTCCTGCACGATCATTACCTGCTCGAAAAGCTGGCCCATTTCAACCGCGAGCGGGTGCCCGAGCGCGTGGTCCACGCCAAGGGCGGCGGGGCGTTCGGCACGCTGACTGTCACCGAGGATGTCTCGCAGTTCACCCGTGCCGCCCTGTTCCAGCCGGGCACGCAGACCGAGATGCTGCTGCGGTTCTCGTCGGTGGCGGGCGAGCTTGGCTCTCCCGATACCTGGCGGGACGTGCGGGGCTTCGCGCTGAAGTTCTACACATCCGAAGGCAACTACGACATCGTCGGGAACAACACGCCCGTCTTCTTCATCCGCGACGGCATCAAGTTCCCGGATTTCATCCATTCGCAGAAGCGCCTGCCGGATACCAACCTCCGCAACCCCGACATGCAATGGGATTTCTGGACCCTCTCCCCGGAGAGCGCCCATCAGGTCACCTACCTGATGGGCGATCGGGGCCTGCCGCTCTCGTGGCGACACATGAACGGGTTCGGCTCCCATACCTACCAGTGGATCAACGCCGCCGGCGACAAGGTGTGGGTGAAGTACCACTTCCACAACCACCAGGGCGAGCAGAACATCACCGCCGATGAGGCCGCCCGGATTGTTGGCAACGATACCGACTACTACCTGCGCGACCTCTACGACGCGATCGCCCGCGGCGAGTTCCCGAAGTGGACCGTCTCGGTGCAGATCATGCCGTACGAGGATGCCTACACCTACCGGTTCAACCCGTTCGACCTGACCAAGATCTGGTCACACGCAGACTACCCGCTGATCCGGGTCGGTGAGTTCGAACTTAACCGCAACCCCGAGAACTACTTCGCCGAGATCGAGCAGGCCGCCTTCGAGCCGTCCAACCTCGTCCCCGGAATCGATGTCAGCCCGGACAAGATGCTGCTGGCGCGCGTCTTCTCCTACGCCGATGCCCATCGCTACCGGATCGGCGTGAACTACAACGAACTCCCGGTGAACCGCCCGAAGATCGACGTCCACTCCTACACCAAGGACGGACAGGGGCGACACGCCTGGCGCAACGGTCCGGTGTACGCGCCAAACTCGTTCGGCGGCCCGGCGGCGGATGCGCATCGCGCCGGCATCGGCTCGTGGGCGTCCGACGGCGAGCTGGTTCACGCCGCCGCCACCCTGCACAGCGAGGACGACGATTTCGGGCAGCCGGGCACCCTCGTCCGCGAGGTGTTCACCGACGAGCAGCGCGATCGCTTCGTGGAAACCCTCGTTGGCCAGTACAACGCCTTGACCGTCGACGCCATCAAGGTCCGGTTCCTGTGGTACTGGGAGCAGGTCGATGCCGGGATCGCCGAGCGCATCCGCTCGCAGGTCCTGGCGACCGCGGCGGTCTGATCCCCGGTCATACCTCCACGCGAACGAAGGGCCACGGTCAGGCGACCGTGGCCCTTTCGCGTGCTGTGCCATCGCTTCGGGTGGAAGCGTCTGGTGCAGTGTCCTTCGCTTGCTGTGTCATGGATTGGTCAAGTATCCTTTTACCTATGCATGACACGACGACCATCCATCCGGATTTTGAAGGGCTCTACCTCGTCGCCACCGGGCAGATGGGGCACTTCACCAGCGCCCAGGCGAAGGAGCACGGCATCAGTCGCATGCTCCTCCACTACCATGTGAAAACCGGGCGGCTGCAACGCATCTACCGGGGCGTCTACCGGTTCCGGGACT
>CAZSUN010000130.1:0-9256 GCA_964610045.1 uncultured Sphaerobacteraceae bacterium | reverse complement strand
GGTCGCTACCCGTTCTCTGCATAAGCCAGGCGCATGAGGCCGACCAGGTCATCGTCGACCTCGTCGACCGCCTCGATGCCGACCTTGTGGGTGCACTGCCCGAGGTTCTTCGCCTCCGAGAGCCTGGGATGCACCGGCTCCGAACGGAACCGCAGGCCGAGATCGACCCGGCGCTTCGTTGCGGGCACGAGCAACCCGAACTGCCGCGCCCGGCGCACGGTGATGTAGCTCTGCCGCCCCTCGATCTCAACATCGTCGCCCAGGGCCAGCAACTCCCGCAGGGCCGCGTCGTGAATCGGCCGCAGATGCGCCTTCGGCCCGGCGTAGAGGGATTCGGTGTACTCATCGGCGGTTGGCAACGTCCACCCTGCCGCTTCGGCGGTAGCCATTGCAATCGCCCACTGGCTGTTCTGCAGCACGCCATGCACCTCGCGCAGCCAGGCGCGCACCGCCTTCTGGTCGAGCGGATCGAGCCCTTCCCGCTGCACCAGGGCGACCCACTCGTCCAGGCTGCGCCCCGTCCGCTCCTGCATGTTGTCGATCACGCCGTCCATCGCGGCGTCCATGCTGGCCATCCGGCACCTCACGACACGTCACTACCCGTCTATGTACGTACAGTATGGCGCACCATCGAAACCGCGCCCAGCACCACCGGGACCCTGTTACCATCGATCGAAATCCAGGACATGTGTAATCACTTCGCGATTCCTGCGTCTACCCATGCGTGATGGGGAGCAGGCCCGATGGATCGCTCGGATGTGTCCCACAATCCATACCGGTCCGCCGCTCACGTGGAGGTTGCCTCCCGGGAGTCCGACGAGTTGCTCGCGCTGCGGGCGGCCACGGAACCCTCCGCGTTCGCCGAGCTCTACACGCGCTACGTGGTCCGCATCCACCGGTACTGCAGCCGGCGGTTGTCGGACCCGGACCTGGCCGAGGACGCCACCAGCCAGGTCTTCCTGAAGGCACTCGAGGGTCTTCGGCGGCAGCGCGTCGAGCACGTGGCCTCGTGGCTCTTCTCCATCGCCCACAACGAGATCGTCGACCGTTACCGGCGACAACGGCACGATGCCTCGATCGACCAGATGACCGAACCGTTGATGAGCCCTGGCCGCAGCCTGGAAGAGGAAGCGCTCGCGTCGATCGCCGCCGGCGACCTTCGCGCCCTGCTGCCGCTCCTGACCGCTGACCAGCAGCGGGTGATGGAATTGCGGCTGGCCGGGCTCACCACACACGAGATCCAGGAGGTCCTCGGCAAGGGGAAATCCTGGGTCTGCATCACCGGATTCCGTGCAACCCAGCGGCTTCGTACGCTGATGGACGGCGCCGGTGCCGGAAAGGGGTCCTGACATGGCCAGTCTGTGGCGCCGGCCAGACCGGCAGGAGGCCAACCGCCTCGCGGCCTACTGGGATACCCTGGTGCGCCAACGCCCCGCGACTCCCGTGCCGCCTGAAGGGACACCCCCCGGACTGGCCGCGACCGTTCGCCGGTTGCATGGCCAGGAGGAGGCCGATCCGAGCCGGCCCGCGTTCGAGACCCACCTGCTGCAATCGCTCCTCGCCACCTACGAGCGGGAGGCGCCAGTGGCGGGAACCGCTTCGCCGTCGCGCCAGACCCCAGCGGCGACCTGGAAACAAACCGCCACCGCCATCGCCATCCCGGTCCGCCGCTACGCGATGCCGGCCCTGGAAATCGCGCTCATCGTCACGCTGATCCTGGCCTCAATCGCCGGGATCTGGCTCACCACCGGCCGCAACGAGGGCTCGCGGCTGTTCGCCCCACCAACCGGGGTCACGCCGAGCGTCCCGATGTACCGGGGCAACCCGGCCCGCACCGGCGTCATGGACGGACCCGGAATCGAGGGCGAACCGGTTGTCGTGTCCGAATTCTTCATCGGCCCGGGAGGCTTCGGGAAACCGGTGTTGTCCGGCGACACCATCTATGTCAGTGGCGGCCATGAGCGCGAGGGGATTTTCGCGATCGACATCCATACCGGTGACATACGTTGGGGACTCACCGGCGCGACCTGGAACAACTCGTCGCCGCCCCTGGTGATCGACAAGACCCTCTACGCCATCACCCTCACTGGGACGATGTACGCACTGGATACCGAATCCAGTGCCGAACTGTGGCGAATCGAAGGACTTCGCCTTCGGTATGAGATTCCGTTGCTGGTCTCGGATGGTGTCGGGTACGTCGCCGGGGAGAATGGCTACGTCTACGCCCTCGGTACCGCTACCGGCACGACCATCTGGCAGCGGCAACTTCCCGGCGACGCTGTCGAGTTCTCCGCATACGACGACGGAGTGATCTATCTCGGCACCGGCAAGGGTCAGATCCATGCCCTGGACGCCAGGGACGGCACCGAACTCTGGCAGGCCGACGTGAACCTTGCGTCGGCACCCCTGGACGGCCTCGCCGTAGCCAACGGTCTGGTCTATGTCTCGGCCAGCAGCCCCGTGCGACGGGCCGATGCGGGCTTCGCCCTGGCGCTCGACGCAATCACCGGTGAAGTCGTCTGGCGGGTCGATGCTGAACCGCGCTCCGGCTACACCCTGCTTGCCGTGGACGAGGATGCTGCCTATCTGGCGGGCCCAGATCGCCTTGGTGACATCACCGCGGTCGATGCTCGGTCTGGCGCGACGATCTGGACGACCACCATCGAATCGATCGTGGACGGCGCCCCGGCCCTCGTCGACGGCACGCTCTACATGGGAAGCCTCGATGGCGTGCTCCACGCGCTCGACACCAGCACCGGGACCGAGTCGTGGCGCATGGACTTCGAGAGCGAGTTTGGCTCCGCTCCCATCGTCGCCGGTGGGCTCCTCTACATCGGAACACTGACCGGCACCCTCTACGTGATCGGGGGATCCGGCTGAGGCACTGCCATCCCGGCACGAGTCGCCGAGGCGGCTGCGATCCCGGTCCATCACGCCATCACCAGCAAGCCCTGATCGCTTGTTCGCACTTCTCCACGCGCAGCGCGTGATTCGCCGCCGTTACCGCGGCGGGATTCGGAGAACTTCCATGAATGCACGTCGCATCAACCGTTCGCTCGTCGCCTCGCTCCTGGTCGTCCTTACGCTGGCCGCTGGACTCGCGCCTACCACGGCGGCCCAGGGTCAACCCGGCTCGGCGTGGGCCGTCCAGTTCTTCGACAGCATGGCCGGGGAAGCGCCCGACGACTGGCTCAGCGCCGATTCCGTGCTTCACACCCCGAGCGGAGACTACATCGGCGGCGCCAGCCTGAACGACTTCCGCACCGATCTGGAGGCGTCGTTTTCGAACCTCCTGTTCTCACCCCGGTATGTCGCCCAGGCCGGGGACATGGTGATCGCCTCGTTCACCCTGGCCGCGATCAATACCGGGTCGTACGAGGGATTGCCAGTCAACTGCGCCGGCATCGCGGTGCCGGGCGTAATCATGTTGCACCTTGGCGACCGGTCGACCAACTCCTCAGTCGCGGAGATGGTCGTTGAGCAGTGGATCAGCTACGACACTGACCTGATCGCCAGCCAGATCGACGCCTTCAACCAGATCGATGCCAGCGTGCGGCCCGGCTGCGCCTGACATCTCCCCAACCTGCCCAGGAACAGCGCCGGCGCTCCTCC
Organism: uncultured Sphaerobacteraceae bacterium; assembly: GCA_964610045.1. Taxonomy (GTDB): domain Bacteria; phylum Chloroflexota; class Chloroflexia; order Thermomicrobiales; family UBA6265; genus JACCYX01. The sequence goes on along the minus strand of CAZSUN010000130.1, from coordinate 5,644 downwards.
GCCAGTGCATGGGACGAACCGCACCGCTGGAACCAGCGGTGCGGTTCCGTGCAAGCATCCTCCCCAAACCGCGTCTTCATGGGTACGCATCCTGGCGGCGAGCCGGCAACACTGGGAACATCCGGTAGCGCCCCGATGCGGCGGGACCCTCCAAGAGACACGACACCGGCGGCGCCATCGCGCGTCGCCGGTGTCGTGTCTGGCCACCCCCTCGCAATTCGCGGGACAGCGGCGCACAATGCGGCTGGGTCCCCATCGTCCGGTCATCACTGTAAGCATTACCCTCCCACCGCGTCATCGTTGGTAACCGTCCCGGTGTGCGGGGCGCGGAAGGCGTGACGATGGACAGGCGACCTGGTCCACAACCCATGTCCAGCAACGCGATCAGCCTGATCGAACCCGATCATGTCCTCGCCAACCGTGCCGCGACCGACCGCCAGGCCTTCGCCGAGTTGTACCGCCGCTACCTCGATCCAATCTACGGCTACTGCTACCGCCGGCTCGGCACCCGCGAGGCAGCCGAAGACGCCACCAGCCTGATCTTCGCCCGCGCCCTCGAAGCGCTTCCAACGATCCGGACCACCCACATCCGGGCCTGGTTGTTCACGATCGCCCATCGCACCGTGGTCGATACCTACCGCCGCTCGCCCCGGATGATCGATGTCACCCGGGTTGAGCACCTGATTCCCCTGTCCGCCCATGACGACTCCGTGCTTGCCCAACTCGATGTCGAATCGCTCTACCAGGCGCTTGATGTGCTTACCTCCGACCAGCGGCAGGTGGTCGAACTGCGGCTGGCCGGGCTCACTGGACCCGAAATCCGGGAAGCGCTCGGCCGCAGCCGCTCGTGGGTCGACACCACCCAGCATCGCGCCATCCAACGGCTGCGCGCAGCCATGAATCCATCCCCGGAGGGTCCTCATGCGTCCGAGTAATCCCATCGCCCAACAGCGGGCTGCACGGAGCCTCGATGCGCACTGGGATGCGGTGGTCGCCGCCGCGCCTGCCGAGGTGATTCCGCCGGACGACATTGACCGGCAGGATGCGTCCACTATCCGGCGGTTGCATGCAAGATCGGTGAGTCTCGCGCCAGATGCCGCCTTCGCCGATAGCCTGCTGGAGAACTTGCTGGCGGCCATCCCCGAGTCCCCATCGAGCCCGGTGACCGTGACACGGATCGACCCCGCGACCGTGCCGGCCGGGATACCCACACGGCCGGGTACAGCGACACGCCGGTTCGAGCCGGTGCTCGAAATCGCGGCGATCGTCCTGATCGTCATTCTCGCCGGGATTGGTCTCTGGTACGTCTCCGCGAACGATCTCTTCGAGCGATCGGCGCCGGCTCCACTGACCGGGCCAGTGGCAACGACGGCAGCCACCGAGCCCCCCGCCAGCATCGCCTTCGACGGCATCAGAACCAGCGTTGCCTGGCAGGCCGACGCGTCCGCCGGCTTGTCGGAGGTCATCTGCGATGTCGCGGTCAGCGAGGAAGGCAACGTCTACGTCGTCGATTGCCTCGCCAACACTATCAGGGTCTTCGATTCCGATGGCGTGCTGATCGATACCTGGGGGAGCTATGGATCGGATCCCGGGCAGTTCCGGTTCGGGACTCCAAACCAGAACATGGGCGGCATCGATCTCGATGCCGAAGGCAATGTCTACGTCTTTGACACCGGCAACAACCGTATCCAGAAATTCAGCCCCGAGCATGCGTTCATGCTCCAGTGGGGACGCCCGGGGATCGGAGTCGGGGAGTTTCGCAGTCCGCTCGGCGTCGTGGACCGGAATACGGCTCGGGTGTACGTCGCCGACTCGGCGAATAGCCGGGTTCAGGTCTTCGATCTCAACGGCACCTATCTCGACCAGTGGGGTGAGGTCGGCGATCTCGACGGCCAGTTCCAGACACCAGTGGCGATTGCCGTCGGGAACGACAGTACGGTCTACGTGGCCGATCCGGTGGCCGCTCGCATTCAGCACTTCGATCCCGCCGGCGTGTATCTCGGCGAGATCGGCACACCCGGCCAACTTGGGGCGATCACCGACATCGCCCTCTTGCCTGAGGGATATCTGGTTGCCGCCGTGCCGGATCAGGGGCTGCTCATGGTGTTCGACCCTGATGGCATCTTCCTCGATACGATTACCTCCATCGAGGGTGCCGGCGCCCTCGATGCACCGCACCAGATCGCATGCAGCCACAACGGGCGGCTCCACATCCTGATCAGCGCCGGCGCGTACGAGCGCCTGCCCGGTCGGCCCATTGGTTCGCAGATTGCACCGAGCCGGGTCATCGCCGTCGACCTATCCGGCCTTGGCACTCCGTAGGATTCGACCGTTTCCTGAAAGGCCCACACGCCAATGCCAGCACAGTTCGAGTCCGGAGCACGAATCCATCGGGCCCAATTGTCCAGGCGAGCGCTTCTGGCAGCGGGCTCCGCGTTCGCCCTCGGTTCTCCGGCAATGCCGCTCCAGGCAGCGCGTCAGCCTGCGCCCGGCGTGGAGATCGCCACCTTCTACGCCAACCCGGCCCGGAACAACACGTTCGACGAACCTGGGCCTGCCGGTGACCCCGTTGTGGTCTGGACTGCGAATTTGGGTTTGGATCCGGTCCCCCAGCAGGTGGTGATTGCCGGCGGCATCACGTTCTGCGGGACTGGCGAGGGAATCATCGCCATCGACCAGGCGACCGGAATGCGGCGCTGGACGTTCGACGGTGTGATCGGCGCCGCTGACCAGTGGGGGGTTAGCGCTGGCGTCGGCTACATCAATGGCCTGATCGTCTCCGGCAGCGAAATCGGGGTGCTTTATGCCCTCGATGCCGAGTCCGGGGAAAAGCGGTGGGAGCTCCATGATGTGGCCGAAATGGCGCAACCGGCATTCGGGGAGGGACTTCTCTTCGTACCGGGGAACCGGAACGTGCTCTTTGCGATCGAAGCCGCAACGGGAAATGAAGTCTGGCGCATCGACCTTGCCGACGTGCCGTTTCGCTGGTCCTGCTATGCCGATGGCCGTGTCTTCGTCGCCACCTGGGATGGCGCCATGCACGCCTACACCAGCAGGGATGGCGCCTGGATCTGGTCCTTCACACCGAACCCGCTGCACACATCGAATATCCCGACCGTGGCCAATGGCTTCCTCTATACCTTTGTCTTTGATCCCGACGATGACACCGCGGAGACGGTTCATGCGCTCAACGTCGCCAACGGCGAAGAAGTCTGGCGGACAGACCCCATGCCGTGGGCTGGCTATCTGGCCGTTTCCGAGACCATGGTCTACAGGGCAGAGTCGGATGGCATCCTGCAGGCATTCGACGCCTTCACCGGGATCGAGCGCTGGCACTTCGACGCCGGTGAGGCACTCGGCTGGTGTCCCTTCGTGGTGGGCGACACCGTCTACATCGAGAGCAGCGACCTCCTCCTGTTTGCCATCGATGCGCTCGATGGTATTCCGCGCTGGACGCTTCCCATCGACGGCATGATCACCTGGGGGATCGATGTAGCCGATCGCAAGCTCTTCTTCGCCACATGGGCAGGGACACTCTGGGTCATCGGCGGCAGCGAATCCGGCGCGACCCCCATTGCCACCCCGGCCGGCGAACCGGTCCTCATCGATGCGGACGCCACACCTGGACCCATCCTCAGTCCCGGGTTCGACCCGGCAACCGTCGAGGTGCCCTGGATCTCCCCAGCCGATGCCGGGCTCGGCGAAACCCCGACCGGAATGACGACCGACCGGCAGGGCATGCTGTATGTGGTCGACGCCTCCGCCAACGACATCAAGGTCTTCGATCCCGACGGGATCTTCATCGAAATCTGGGCGAACCCCGCATCGCCGTTCCGGTTCGGCGACGATGAGCGGGCACTTGGCGGCATCGCCTTCAACGACGCAGGCCTCGCCTACGTCTCCGACAGCCTGAACGACCGCATCCTGGTCTTCGATGCCGACCGCGTTCTGGTGGCCGAGATCGGCACGGTCGACGGACCGGGCCGGGTACGCCGACCTGTTGCGATCGTCGATCCGATCAATCAGCGCCTGCTCGTGGCTGACTCCGGCAATGGCCGGATCGTCCTGTTCGGGCTTGATGGCACCTATCTCGACCAGTGGGGCAGTCCTGGCGACCGCAACGGCCAGTTCCATGCCCCACGCTCAATGGCCGTTTCCTGGGACGGAAGCGTTTACATCGCCGATCCCGAGGCGCAGCGCATCCAGCAGTTCACCCCGGGCGGGGTCTACCTCGGCGATGTCGGAACCCCCGACTTGCTCGGTTCGGTGACGAGCATCGCCATCAACCGTGGAGGATTCCTGTTCGCATCATCCTCCTCTGCCGGTGCGATCCTCGTCTTCGGTCCTGACGGCACGTTCTACGGGTCGATATCTGCCATCTCCGGGGGGGAGTCACTCGGTAGTCCCCACGATCTGTATCTCGACGCCCGAGGCGATCTCTGTGTCTCGACCAGCAACGATGCGGGGGGCAGCGTGATGAAACTGCGCTTCCCGCCGCCACTGATATTGGAGGAGTAATCCTCCCCCGCTCGATCACAATCCGGTCCGTTCGCAACGCCATGTACGCCAATGGAGGGATGCCCCATGCCAAACGGGTCCAGTACCTGATCCGTCCACGGAGCGCCGATCACGCTCCGGAACGACCGCGCGGTTCCGATCTCAACGTCTGGTGGGCCCACCAGGCATCCAACCGTTCAGCCACATCGCCCTTCAAGGAGTACCCCCATGTCCACCCATGCATCATCCACACCCATCAATCGCCGTTCCCTGCTGGTTGCGGCATCCAGCGCTGCCCTCGTGACCCGGTTCGCGTACGCTGCTGCGGTATCCGCCGAGCAGGCTGCCGCGATCGATCCCGAGCATGCCACCGTCGAGTGGGCGTCCGATCGCGTCGCCTCGGTCCTCGCGCGTCCACGCAGCCTGGCGGTCTCCCCGGCGGGCCGCCTGCATGTGGTCGACGCCGACCGGCGCTCGGTGCTGGTCTTCGACAAGGGAACCTATGTCCGCGAATGGAGCGACCCGGCAATCTCCGGGGAGATTGCCGGCATTGCCATCAACGCGCGGTCCATCATCTTCCTCGCCGACACCGACGCACGAGCGGTACGGGCCTACGACCCCGCCGGTCGCCCGATTGGGGTAATCGAGGAGTGCAGCGATGGCACGCGGTTTTCCAGCGTGACTGCCCTGATGGCCACCACCGACGGCTCGTTACTGGTGGCCGATGCGGACGCCGGGCGCATCCTGCAACTCCACCTGCCCGACCTCACCGCCACGCCGGACGATGCCTACCTGCCAGACGAACCACACCCGGTGCCGTGAGCGGCGACCTCGACCGCAATACACCACGAGTAGGGCAACCCAGCCGTGGAACTGCCCTACTCCACATCCAGGGTGCAGGAATCCGGGACAGCGGCAGGGAAGGCCTGTCCGGCACAGTCATTCCGTTCGCGTGCGAGGAATCTTCTGCGCCGGGAAATGGCCTTCCTCGTCCGGCACAAACGGTCGACACCAGAATCAGGAAGACCGTTGGCCCGATCATGACAGTTGGCTTCGGCCTGGTGAAGATAGCGTGCCCGGAACCAGGGAATCACTCCACCAGCCACTGCGCCTCGCGCTGCAGCAAGCGCACCCGCTCCGGCGACTC
>CAZSUN010000129.1:0-9365 GCA_964610045.1 uncultured Sphaerobacteraceae bacterium | reverse complement strand
ATGGACCTGCTCGACTGGGCCCCGCAGGATCGCATCGATCACATCTGGTACCGGGCGCCACCGTGAGGCCTGCCAGGCTTCGTGCTCCAGGTACTACGAATCAACACGCATCGCGTCGATCTGGGACCAACTGCGGGACTTGTAGTCGCGCAGTTCCTCCAGCCCGTACTCTCGCGCCAGTTCCCGCACGCTCACGTCCGGGTTATCGCCCCGCAGCACGAACCAGTGCTCGCGGGGGAAGAAGGCTTCCTCTTCCACATCACCCGGATGGTCCTGCAGCAGTTGGTCGCGCTTCCGGAGGTTGAAGTTGTGGTGGTAAATGCCCCGGTCGAGATCGAGCATGGCCCGGCTGACGTTGATGCCGTCGGATCGCTCGTCGAGGATGCGCGCACCGGTCAGGTCGAAGATCTGGCAGTCGCCGTACTGGGTGGATGTCAGGATGTGATAGTGATGCATGATGGCGTGTGCCTGGAGCGCGCTGCCGGCAGAGTACGCGCTGGGCCAGACCACGAGATCCGCTCCCTCGTCGGCCATGGCCTGCCAGAGCGGTGGAAAGTTGACATCGAAGCAGATCGCCAGCCCCACGCGCCCGAAATCCGTTTCGGCCACCACCGGAGTCGTGCCGACATCGACCGATGGCGAGAGGTCGAATTCGGCCCAGTACGGGTAGACCTTGTCGTACACCGCCGCGACCTGGCCCGCACGGTCGATCAGGACAGCGGAGTTGAGACGCCGGGCGCCATCGATCCGGTCGATCGGGCAGACGATGTAGGTCCGGTGTTTCGCTGCCAGCGCCGACATCGCGGTGATCGTCGGGCCGTCGAGCGCTTCCTCCGTGCCCACGGTCTGTCCACGCCAGGTTTCCGGCAGTGCGACGAGATCAACACCCTGCGCGGCCTCAGCATCGATGATGGCCACAATCTCGTCAAGTGAGTGGCCGACCGGAAAACTGAGACTGACGACCCGAACGGATTTCCCGGCAACGCTCATTGGTTCCCCACCTTCAGGTGCGCCCGGCCAGCATCGCCTGGGCATGAATGATTTCGGCAACGTCCATCGTTTTCAGGGCATCGCCGAAGTGCGATCCCGGCAACGTCCCGTTCTGGATACAGGTCATGAACTCTCGCGATTTGGCGAGGAACCCGCCATACACGTGGAACTCGTCGCTTCCGGCCACATCGAAGGCGTTGACCGGAATCCCGACGGTGTCGCCGTCGGCGAAGATCCTGCCGTCGCCCTCGAGATCCGCCTCGGCGCAGATTCCCGGCGCATGCATCTCCACCGAGAAGATGCGGCGGCCACTCGACCAGCTGTTGAGCAGCACCCCGACTGCCCCAGTGCTGAACTGGAGCGTCGCCGACACAAAATTGATGTCCGGTACCTGCACCGACCGCACCGCGCTCTGGACATCGACCACGTCGCCGCCGCACACCCAGCGCAAAGTGTCGATCGCGTGCACGCTGTCGTCGAGGATATGGTCGAGCGCGCCGGTGAACGGGCGGATATCGCATTTGCAGAACCGGCACACCGCGTGCACGATCGGGCCCCGCTCCAGGCAACGATCCCGCATGTGGGTACCCAGTGGCGAAATCCGGCGCTGGAAACCGACCTGGGTGATGCAGCCGTTCACTTCTGCAAGGTGAGCCAGCACCCGCGCCTGGTGGATCGTGATACCGAGCGGCTTCTCAACGAAGAGGTTGATCCTCTGGTTCAGCAGCCACACCCAGACATCGTAGAGGTGGTGCGGCGGACCGATCGCATAGACCGCATCCGGCTTGACGTCGTCCACCATGTGCCGGTAGTCGCTGTATCTGCCCGCAACATCGTATCGATCTGCAGTCGCGGCGAGACGACCCGGATCGATATCGCAGATGGCGACGATTTCCGCGCTGTCCAGCGATGCCAGCGACGGGTAATGCACCCGGTTCGCCATGCCGCCCGCACCGATCATCGCCACCCGCACCGCGCGCTGGCCGATTCCCCTGATTCCCGGACTGTCCTGCACCGAGTGCAACTCCATCACCATCCCCACACGCGACTGCGACCATCGAACCGTGCACAAACTGGACCAGGCTACAGCGTGCTGGGATACAGCAGCAGTTCCGGCACGTGTGCCCGCGCCGGGAGCTGCATCACGAACATGATCGCAGCGGCAACGTCCTCCGGCTGAAGCGCCTGGGCGAGGATCTCCGGTGGTGTCGGCTGCGGGCGCTTCAGCACCAGCGGGGTGTCGGTCATCCCTGGCAGGATCACCGAGGTCCTGATCCCGTTGTGCCGCTCTTCCACCATCGTCCCGTGGGCCAGCGCCAAAACCCCGGCCTTGGTCGCCTGGTACGCCACCCCCGAGGCATCCGGCTTTCTCGCGGCCGAGGAGGAGACGTGCACGATCAACCCGTCTCCCTGGCCACGCATGACGGGGACCACCGCCTGCGTTAAATGGAATGCAGCACTGAGATTGGTCTCCACCATCATTGCCCAACTCTCGCCGGTCAGCTCGCTCAACGCCCGTCGCGGAATGTTGGTGCCGACGGTGTTGACCGCCACGTCGATCCGGCCAAACGCAGCAACTGTGTCATCCACCAGCTTGCCAACCGCCGCCGCATCGGTGGCATCAGTCGGCACAACCAGAGCCTCCAACCCGCGTGCGGCAATTGCCGCACGAACGGCGTCGAGCGCGGACGCATCACGGGCGGCAAGCACAACCTGGGCCCCGGCCCCGGCTGCCGCGATCGCCGTGGACCTGCCCATCCCGCTGCTCGCCCCGACGATCAGGATGACGTTCTCCCGGAGGTCGCCCGATCCCACTAGTACACCCCCTGCCCGCCGTTGACTTCGATCGTCTCGCCAGTGATGAACGAGGCATGGGGCGAGGCGAGATAGAGCACTGCTCCCGCGACATCGTCTGGCGTGCCTTCACGCCTGAGCGGGGTACGTGCCACCGTCGCGGCCCGACCCTCCGGCGTGCTGAACCTGTCGTGGAACTGGGTCCCGATCAGGCCGGGCGCAACGCTGTTGACCCGGATTCCATCAGGGCCGACCTCTTTCGCCAGCGCACGGGTGAATGTCTGCACGCCACCCTTGGCGGTGGCGTAGTGGGCAGACCCAACGCCACCGCCATCGTGTCCGGCAAGCGAACTGATCGTCACGATCGAGCCGCCCGGACGGGCGATCACCGGCAGCACCGCTCGGCAGCAGAGGAACATGCTGGTCAGGTTGATCGCCAAGGATCGTTGCCACAGGTCCAGGGAGCAATCGGCAATGGAACTCCGCTGCAGCAAACCGCCCGCATTCGTCACCAGGGTATCGATCCGGCCAAACTCCGCCCTCGTCGTCTGGACCAGGCGTGAGACGCCATCCTCCTTGGTCACATCGGCCTGGATCGCCAATGCGCGGCTACCGTTGGCCTCGATCGCCTGCACCGTCTCGGCCGCGCCGGTCTCGCTTTGCCACCAGGCAATGGCCACGTTCGCTCCAGCACGGCCGAACGCCTCCGCGATGCCACGACCGATGCCTGATGCTCCCCCAGTCACAATAACGGTTGTTCCCTGTACACCGAGATCACCACCCGGTTTCACCATCGCTTCCACGTTCACGAGCCCTGTCTCCCGGACGCGACGAGGCGCCGGATGTAGTTGAGGTCCAGCCGCGTTTGATCGAGGACCTGATCGATCGGAATTTCGTAATGACTATGGAATGTCAACGGCCCGTCGAATTCGGTCGCGACAAGGTGGGCGATGATGTCGTCCCACGGCACCATGCCATCAGCCAACCCCATCCAGTCGGACTGCCAGCGCCGTTGACCGGTGGGAGCAAGCGCCGCCGGAAACCAGCCGCCGTTCTTCACCCCAACACAACACAACCACGGGCGCAGGATATCGAACGTGAACCGCCATTCCTCACGTCCATCCTGCACCACCTGGTTCCCGGGATCAGGGTAGGCCCCCACAAGAGCCGGATCGATGCCCGCGAGGAGTGCGGCTGTCTGTGAGCCAGACCCGTGGATGGTGTCGCCGTGGAGTTGGACCGCCAGGCGCACGCCGGTCGATCCCGCCAGGGTTGCCAGGCCATCGAGGTCGTGGCGTGCGGCATCCAGCGCGGAGGCATACCCGGTTTTCGGGTCGTACCCCCAGTACCCAAGGCGAATCAGCCCGATGCCGTTCTCGGCACAGGCCGCAAACACCGGCTCGACGCGAGGATCGGATGGATCGGTGAAGTCGGTGGTGGCCATCGGTACCGTCAGGCCTGCCGCTTCCAGCCGCCTGACGGCCGAGCCAATCCCGTCCGGCGAGCCGGGCTCAACCTGGTGTCCATTGCGGATCAGGAGATCGATGCCGTCGAACCCGAGTCGACTCGATTGCTCGGCCAGGAACTCGATCGACTGACCGCGATACACCTTGGTGAACAATACGGATTGCATGAAACTCCTGTCCCTTCTGATGAACGACCGAACACGCACGAGCCGTGCCATCACGGCGGCTGGAGATACAGATCCGCGGGCCTGCACGTCGGGTTGGTCATCCTTCGTGGACCCAGTGACGCCGGACGCGCCAATTGACCAGCGTGACGCCAAGAATCATCAGGAACAACGCCCAGGCAATGGCGGAGGCATATCCCATATTCAGGAATTCGAATCCCTGAATATAGAGATACATGGCAATGCTTATCGTCGAGTCCTCCGGGCCACCGTCGGTCATCACCCACATCTGCTCGAAAACCTGGAAACTCGACATCATGCTGATCACAACCACGAAGAACAGTGCTGGCGAGATGAGTGGAACGGTTATGGAGCGAAACGATTGCCAGCGGCTTGCCCCATCAAGGGTGGCTGCTTCGTACAGATCCCTCGGCACATCCTGGAGCGCGGCGAGAATGATGATCGCGTAATACCCAGTCCATCGCCAAACAGACAGCATCACCAACGAAAACAGCGCCCATTTCGTGGACCCCAGCCACGACTGTCCCTGCAACCCGACCAGTTCCACGAAGTAATTCAACACGCCGAACCGCGCGTGGTAGATCCAGGTCCAGACCATCGAGACCGAAACCATGTCGGTCACGATCGGGATGAACCAGAGGAACCGGACAATCGACCTGCCTGGCAGGCGCGCGTTTAGGAGGACGGCAAGGAGCGTCGATGCGACGGTGACCAGTACCACGAACTGGACCGTGTAGAGGGTCGTGTTCCAGACCGATGTGCGGAACAGCGGATCCTGGACGAGGCGAGTGTAGTTGTCGACGCCGATCCACCGCGGCCTATCGATCCCATTCCACTTCGTGAACCCGACGACCAGGGAGAATACCGCCGGCCCGAGACTGAACACTACGAAGGCCAGGATGCCCGGCGCCAGAAACCCAAGTGCGGCGAGGGTTTCACGCCGGTTGTTGGTCATGGCAAATCGTCCGGGATGGACAACCGGGACAAGCGCCCGGTTCATTTCGTTCATTGCCACTACCCCTTGATCCCGCTCGACGCCACACCCTGAATGATGTAGCGCTGCAGGAAGACGAAGAGGATGAACATTGGCATAATCGCCAGCACCGACCCGGCCATGATCTGGCCATAGTCCACATTCCCCATCTCGTCACGAAGTGCCGCCAATCCGATCGGTACGGTCCGCAACTCCCGCGTCCGGATGACGATCAATGGCCAAAGAAAACTGGTCCAGCTGGACATGAACGCGATCAGGCTGGCCGTGGCCAGGACCGGCCCCGAAAGCGGCAGGACCACCGTCAGGAAAATCCGGGTGTAGCCCGCGCCATCGATGCGGGCGGCATCTTCAAGATCACGGGGGATGCTGAGAAAGAACTGCCGGAACATGAAGGTCAGGAACGCGCTGAACATCGACGGCACGATCAGCGCTGCGTAGTGGTCGATCCAGCCAAACCTGCTGATCAGCACATACTGGGGAATAAGCGTCACCTGCGAGGGAATGATCATCGTGGCCAGGTAGAGCAGGAAGAGCCTGTCCCGGCCAGGGAATCTCAGCCGGGCAAAGGCGTAGCCACCCATCGAGGCGATGGTGATCTGAAGGATGGTCACGGCCAGTGCAATGACCAAGCTATTGGCGATGTAGCGCCCAAATGGCTGGTAACTGAGGACATCGACGTAATGGGCAAACGTGACGTTCGATGGAATCCAGATCGGCGGGAACTTCAGGATCTCCCTGGCGGGCATAATCGATGATCGAATGGTCCAGAGAAACGGGAAGCTGACAAGAATCGCCGAGGCCCAGAGCAAGGCCGTCGCGATCACCGCTGTCAGGATTCGCCCCGAACGCACGCGTGGCACCGAACCCTCTGAGGACACGGCCAACCGGAAACCCCTTCTCACGCAATCCGCCGAGGCGACAACTACACCTTGTCGCCGCCTCGGCCCATGCCAGACCTCTCTAGATCTCGATCTTGACGTCCTGCCACTTCTCGTCGAGGGCGGCGTTGGTTTCGTCCTGGATGGTCGCAAGTGCAGCAGCGAGATCGCCATCACCCGAGTTGTAGATGGGTTCGAGTGCGCGGGCATACGAGTCCGCATATTCGGTGTAGGCAATCACCGAGCGGTCGTTGAAGGAGTACTCGAGCTGCTCGACGAAGACGGACGCGAACTCCACGCCCTCGGCGGAGTCGACGTACGACTGGGTCGCGCTCAGGCGGGCAGGAATGCCACGGCCGGTGCCACCAATCATTGCCGCCAGCACCTCGGTGCTGGTGAATGCCTTGAGCCAGCGCCAGGCAGCATCCGCATTTTCGGTGGTTGAACTAATGGTGAAGCCGGAACCACCGGTCACCACCTTCTGCTCCGGCCCCAACGGTAGGTAGCCAATGTCGAATGCGAAGTCGGCATCGGTATTGGTTCGCCCGAGCGCCCACTGCCCGTTCAACGACATCGCCGCGAGGCCGGAGGTGAAGTAATCCACGTCGCCGCCGGCAATTTCCTCAGGCGTTGGCGCAACCTTGTGGGTGTGGATGAGGTCAATCATGAACTGGAGTCCGGCGGCGGTCTCCGGAGAGTTGATGATCGACGTACGACGTTCGTCATCGAACACCCGGCCACCTGCGCTATAGATGAAGTTGGCATTGAGGTACTCGTTCCAGGGAGGTGATCCCCAGACGACACCCCATTGCTCGCCATCACCCACGGTGAGGGCCTTCGCGGCCTCGACGAACTCGTCCCAGGTCCAGCCAGTGCCACCGCTACCAGGTGGGTAGGCAACCCCGGCGGCGTCGAACATGTCCTTGTTGTAGTAGATCGCCCAGGTCGAGACGTCGTAGGGAAAGCCCCACCACCGGTCCCACATGTTGAACCCTTGTGCCACACCTAAGGCAAAGTCATCGGTATTGACATCGCCATCCGCCTCGATATAGCTGTTCAGGTCAAGCAGGAGCCCGTTGGTTGCCAGGGCCGGCGTGTGGTCGGTACTGGCCATGATCACATCCGGCATGGAGTCTGCGGCGGCAGCCACCAGTGTCTTGGTCACCGTCTCGCCGTATGGAACGAACTCCCGTGCCACCTCAATGTCGGGATGCAACTCCTTGACCATGTCGATCCCGATTTGCCAATCATCCATGTCCGACTCGGAAAACCAGTTCTGCAGGCGGAGCGTGGTCACATCCTGAGCTTTAGCAGAACCCCGCGAGCGCGACGTGGACGTGCCGCTGGCTCCCGCCAGCCGAGGCAACCCGACTCCAAGCCCAACCCCTGCGGTCACGGTGGCACCGGCCTGGAGGAGGGATCGTCGAGAGTGCGAGCGAGCGAAATCCTTCGGGGAATGCATCGGGGCTCCTTTCGGCATAGCGGTCACCCGACAGGCTCGGGTGTTTCGCCCAGCCTAGGGAGCACTGGCAACTTTGTCAATATCATGACGAAAGATATAGCGAGTATCATTGCAAGCGTCTGATTCCGGGCAACACCCAGATAGATTCGACCATCCGCCCGGCAACGCTGCCATCCGTTTTACCGCTCTCCTGCGGAAGTCACCAGGGTCATCATGCCGCCTTCACCCATCGGTCAGCCTGAGTTGCTTCGCCTGCTCAACAGGGTGCATGCCTCGACCATGCTCCGGCGTGGAGGCGTCCTCTCGAGGACCGATCTCGCTCGCCACACTGGACTCAGTCGCGCCACGATTGCCATCCTGATCACGGAACTCCTCCGAGTAGGCCTGGTCGAGGAGATCGGGCTCGGACAATCGTCCGGAGGCCGCCCCCCCAAGCTCCTTCGATTCCGGCCCGATGCGGCGGTAGCCATCGGGGCCGTGCTCGAAGACCGGCACTGGACCATCGTCGCCACAGACCTGCACGCTCGGGTCCTTCACCGCGAACGAATCAACGTCGCCGGCAGCGCCCCGGAAGCAGCCATCGAGGCGCTGCAACGGGGCGTTACCATCTTGATGCCACGTCTCAAAGCAGAGGGGCACCGCATCCTTCCGGCCATCGGACTTGGCACCCCTGGGCTGGTGGACACCTCGTCGGGAACGGTGATCACCGCCGTGGATGTGGGTTGGGCCAATGTGCCCATGCAGGACCTGGCGGAGCAATTGCTCGGGATACCTGCACGGGTCGCCAATCGGAGCCGCCTCGGCGCCCTGGCGGAACTCTGGCAGGGGGTTGACCGCGATGTTCGCAACCTGATCTTCATTTCGATCAGCACCGGCATTGCGGCGGGCATCGTCAATGAGGGGGAGTTAATCACTGGCACCAATTCGAGCGCCGGTGAATTGGGACACTTCACCGTCGATCCGGACGGCCCGCTTTGCCCGTGTGGCAATCGGGGGTGCCTGCAGCAGTTCGTCTCCGAACCGGCGATCTCCAACCGCGCGCGCGCGCGGCTACGCCTGGGGGGAACCGGCCTGTTGCACGACCTCGCCGGCAACCACCCGGAGCGGCTCACCAGCGCGATGATCTTCGACGCAGCGATTCAAGGCGATGCACTGGCGCGTGAGATCGTCGACGAGGCGGCCGAGCATCTTGGGGTTGCCGTGGCGAACCTGGTGAACGTGCTGAACCCGGAGCTGATCGTGCTCGGGGGGCCACTCGGCCAGACCGGCTCACCACTGCTCGATCCAGTGCGCACCGTCCTGAAGCGTCGAGCGCTGGCTTTTCCCGCGTCCGCTGTCGAGGTGATTACGACCACGGTCGGCCCCGATGCCGGGGCGGTGGGGGCGGCAGTGCTGGTGCTGCAGCAGGCCATCGACCTCCTGTTCGCGATGGAACAGGAGGCGGCAACACCTCCGGTGTGATCTCCACGTTGTGGCGTGGCGACGGTGGCCAATCTGGCTGACGGCAATGGCTGGCAGGATTTCGTCATTCACCAGCGAACGCGGGGAACTGTCGTGGCTGGATTCGTGCTTCGGGCCAGCGACGCTGCATCTCCA
>CAZSUN010000128.1:0-9374 GCA_964610045.1 uncultured Sphaerobacteraceae bacterium | reverse complement strand
AAACGCCAGCTGCCCGCGCTCGACCTCGACGCCTGGGGCCGGCAGTTTCTCGGTCAGGGCGCACGCGCCCAGGATCTCGCCGATACCATGCTCGACACCGCGATGACCCGCGACGATGGCAAACCCAACGACGACATGGCTGTCGTCGCCCTGACCTTGCGTGAGTGCAACACGGGTGTGGCGATTCGCAGGTTGGGCCTGGAGGTGCAGACCGGCTAACGGGAGGAGGATGGTCGTGGATCGATCGCGCGCGCGGCCACGAATCGTGGTGGTAGGCCCTTGCGCGTCCGGCAAGTCGACTCTCGCCGGGCAGCTCCGCGCGTTGGGACTTGATGTGCGCGTGTCCGGGCAGGAACACAGTTCCATACGCAACCTCTGGCAGAAGCTCGATTACGACTACCTGATCGCACTGGCGATCGACCTCGAGACATTGCGGGCACGCCGGTCGGAAACGTGGCCCCAGGCCATCTACGACGTGCAACAGGAGCGCCTGCGGGATGCCTATGATGCGGCAGACTTGGTGATCGATACGGCAGCCATCCCACCCGACGAAGTCGTGCGACAAGTGATCGCCGCGATCGGCAACGACGTCAGTTCAGTGCAATCCCGTCTCCCGGATAGCTGATCGGGACACCGACAAAGCCGGTCTTTCGGAGCAACCTGATCTCTCGCCGAAGGATCGCGCAGGCTTTCTCGATCCGGGAGACGGGATCGCGATCCTCCAGCATTTCCTGCTGCTGCCAGGTATGCAGCGGCAGCCGCGCCGCGATGGCGAAACTTCCCGCCTCGGCCTCGAGCGCGACACCAGGGGCCTGCACCGGACTACCGATCGCTTTCGTCACCAACGAAACGTAGGTGTCCAGAATCGCCCTGGCCCGACCCAACCGTACGATTGCGTCACGGCGGTCGTATCGCCGATCCGGCAATTCGTCAGCATCGGCGATGGCATAGCCGCGCGCCCAGTCACCCTCGCTCAGGACGATCCGGCGGCCGCCAACCACGACGATATCCGCCACCCCATCGCCCATGACGTTGAGGGAGACGAGTCGAGCTGTGGTTCCGACCTGATGGAAGGTTGGTTGGCCACCCATTCCGGACCCGGGTTCGATCAGGGCGATGCCGAATACCGGATCGTTGGCCACGCGGTCCCGCAGCATGCGCAGGTACCGGTCCTCGAACACCCGCAAGGGCAGTGGTACACCTGGAAAGAGCACCGTGTTGAGGGGGAAGATCGGCAGGGACATCGCGTGACCCTTTCCCGTCCAGTTCGGAACCAGCTGCCTGGAGACTGCGGCGTCGGTGTACGCTTCAATTGTACGATGGTGCACAGGATAACTCGCATCGGCCTCACCCATGAATCAGGATATCCCGCGTGACTTCGCTGCTCCGGCGCCACCGATGACCACCCGCAATCGCCTCACCAGGCGCCAGTTCGGCCTCGCTGCCGGTTTGGCGGGTTGGGTCATGCTCACCCCCCAGGCACTCGCCAGGCAAGACCAACCCACCCGCTGGCAGGCGGGAGACGGCATTCGCCTCGCGGGTCCGGCCAGCGGCCCGCAACCCCTCGATCCTGCCCTCTCGCGCGACACGCAGGCTAATGCCATACTCCAGCAACTCTATCGCGGGCTGATGCAACTCGATGCCAACCTCGACCCTGTGCCGGCAATTGCGGCGAGTGTCGACGAATCAACTGACGGATTGCGGTACGAGTTCGCCATCCGGCCGGAGTGCCGTTTCCACGATGGCCGGGTCGTGACGCCTGCCGATGTCCAGGGGTCACTCACCCGCGCGCTCGATCCGGGCATCGCCGGCGGAGACGCAACCCAACTGGCGGCGACCGCATTCCTCGGCGATATCGAGGGCGCTGACGGGCTGCGCGCGGGGACCGCCAGTACGCTGGAAGGCGTCGAGATCACCGGCGATGCCACCATCGCGATTACGCTTGCCCGGCCTTCTCCATCGTTTCTCGCCCGGCTCACCAGCGTCACAGCCTCGATCGTCGACATCGCCCAGACGAGCGGCGATCCGGACTGGCACCTGCATCCGAACGGCTCCGGTCCGTACCGGTTCGACACCTGGCTGCCACTGGATAGCCTGCTCCTGCAGCCAGCAGATACCTGGTGGGAGGGAACTCCCACATCGGGGCCGCTCTCCTACCGCCTGGGCGCAAGCGCGGTGCTGCCGACCAACCTGTACCGGGCGGGCGAGATCGACCTGGTCTGGAGTGTGCCGCCTGAACTGGTCGATCTCGTGCTTGATCCCGGCAGCGGCTATACCTGGGGACAGTTCACGGAAGTCAGCATGTTTTCCACTACCTATATCGCGTTCTCCAACCTCGTGCCGCCTCTCGATGACCATCACGTTCGCCGCGCGATTCAGCTCACATTTCCAGCCGCGGACGTGGCCGGGGTGATGTACCAGGGAACGGTCCTTGCGGCGACCGGGCTCGTACCGCCCGGCATGAACGGCCGGACATGGACAGTCGAACCACCAGCCATCCAGGTGTCCGCCGCCCGTGATGAGCTGGCCCAATCCCGGTACATCACCGCGAACCAGGTCCCGACAATCTCGATCCACACCGCGGATGCCGGTCCCGTCGAAGCGTTGCGAGACGTGGTTGAGGAGCAACTTGGCCTGCGGATCGATGTCGTCGAAGTCCCGTGGCCGGATTTCCTGGCAGGTCTCGCCACCCGGCGGTTCGCCGCCTACGCGATCAATTGGACAGCCGACTACCCGGATGCCGCCAGCATGCTGGAGATGCTGTTTCACTCCACCAGTGGCGACAACGGCACCGGCTACACGAATCCCGGCTTCGACGCACTGATCGAGGCATCGCGCCACGCCAGCGGCGACGATCGGCTGGACCTCCTCGAAGCCGCGAATCAGCTCCTGGTCGATGATGTTGCCCTGATTCCGCTCTATCATGATGTTGGTCATGCCCTCATCCGCGAAGGCATGCAGGGGGTGCGGGTCACCCCGGTCGGGCTCCTCGGGTTTGAATCGGTGCATGCAACGGAATGAACAGGACAACCTCCGCGCCTCGCTTCCATCGTCAGCAGGTCGTCCATCCACGGCAGCTTTGGCCCGCCGATGTCCCGCAGCTCCGGCTCGACAACCATCCGCGGCTCGACAGCGCCGATGCCGCTGCCCTGCTTACCCAGGCCCCCGGGGCATCATGGTGGCTTCCGGACACTGGCGAATTCCTGCTCGTCACGCCGTGGCGCCGACGGCCCAATCTGGTGACCATTCATACGTCCGGCGCGTTCGCCAATGAAGTCGTCCTGATGGATGCGGTGGCCTCGCAGGCGGAGCGTGACGGGCGTGCCGGCATCGTCCTGGTCGATATCAACGAAGTCAGGCACCCGAGTTACTACCAGCGTCACGGTTTCGAGCGTCTGGAAGACCTGGTGACCTACTCGCACCGGAATCCTGCTCGCCTGGCAAAGCTCCCCAATCCTGCCGGTGTGGAGTTTGTGGAAGTCGACGGTACGAATCCTGGCATGTTCGCGGCGATCGAAGCGCTCGACCATGACGCCTTTCCCTGGTTCTGGTGGAATTCAGGGGCGGAGTTCCAGGCATACCTGGTCGATCCGGCGGTGGAGTTGTGGGCCGGCATCCTCGATGGAGATCTTGTTGCCTACATCGGTCTCACCATGTACCGTCGTTGGGGTCATCTTGACCGCATCGCCGTGGCGCCTGGACGCCAGGGGCATGGCATTGGCCGCGCCACACTCGGTTTCGCCGCCCGCCGCCTTGCCGAGCAGGGCGCTCGCATGCTGGCGCTCAGCACCCAGGGCCGCAACGAACGATCGCGCACGCTTTATGAGGGAACGGGGTTTAGCCACACCCCACGCGACGACTATGCAGTCCATGTGCGAATCATCGACCCGGTGCGTATCCGGGCCTCGGCAGGCGAATATCCTGCTGCAGGTTGAGAAAGGGTTCATTCTTCCATGTCGTCATCGTATGGCCGCATTTTCCGCCTGACCACCTGGGGTGAATCCCACGGTCCCGCGCTCGGTGTCGTCATTGAGGGGTGCCCGGCCGGTCTCCACCTCGACCATGACGATATCCAGCGGGAACTGGACCGGCGCCGGGTCGGCCAGTCGAAAGTCACATCCACCCGTAACGAGCAGGATGTCGCGGAAATCCTCTCCGGTATCTACGAAGGCATCACGACCGGTGCGCCGATCTCGCTCATGACCCGTAATGGCGACCAGCGATCGAAGAACTACGACAACCTGAAGGACGTCTTTCGTCCCGGTCATGCCGACTACACCTACTGGGCCAAATACGGGCACCGGGACCATCGGGGCGGCGGCCGGTCGTCGTCACGCGAGACCTGGGGCCGGGTAGCCGCCGGGGCGATCGCGAAGAAGGTCCTGGCCGAATTCGGGGTCGACATCTACGGCTATGCAGCAGAAATCGGCGGGATCGTCGGGGAGACGGTCGACCGCGACGCGATCGAGCAGAACATCGTGCGGGCTGCCGACCCGGTGGCTGCCGAGCGGATGATCGACGCGATCATGACCGCGCGCAAGGAGCGCGACAGCATCGGCGGCATCGTTGAAATCCGCGCCACAGGAGTGCCTGTCGGGCTCGGTGACCCGACCTTCGACAAGGTGGACGGGCTGATCGGTCTTGCGATGTTGAGCGTGCCTGCCACCAAGGGCGTTGAGATAGGCGGTGGTTTCGCGATCGCCCGTTCGCGCGGCTCGGAGGCCAACGACGCATTCGTGATCGAGAACGGCGAAATCCGTACCCGCGGCAACAACGCAGGCGGCACCCTTGGCGGAATCACCACCGGCGAGGACCTCGTTGTCCGGGTGGCCCTGAAACCCACCTCATCGATCGCCCAGGAGCAGGACACCGTCGACCTTCATGGCCAGCCGCAAAAGCTCGTGGTCGAGGGCCGGCACGATCCCTGTGTCGTGCCGCGCGCGGTGCCAGTCCTGGAGGCGATGTTGGCGCTCGTGCTCGTCGATCTGCTGCTGGTCAATCGGGCAGCCCGGCTGCATCCCTGATCGCCGGCGGGTCGAACCGGGGTACCATTTTCGAAGCACCGAAGCGCCGACGCCGTCGTGAAGGACCCAGCCCATGCACAGATTCGCACTCCTCGTCGCTGTCCTTGCCGTCCTGTTGGGCGCTTCACTGCCGGCCTCAGCTCAAACCGCGACGGCAATCGCGGTTGACGGGGATGCGCTCACCCGCATCGTGACGACGACTCGCACCGATGTGCCATTGATGGCGGCTGGAACCGCTGGGCTGTACCGGCTGGATGCGGATTCCTGGTCACGAATTGCGGACGCACCGCCCGCCGGTCAAATCGTCAGTGACGGGAGCGACCCCGGCCTCTTGCTCGCCGGTGACAGCGCCTCCTGCATGGCCGGCGGCCCACCTGTCGACCTCCAGCGGTCTGGAGATGGCGGACACACCTGGACCGTCGTGTCAAACGCGATCGGCATCCGGCCCCTCGCGATCTGGAACGCATCCGCGCTCGCGCTCGGTGCGTCCTGTTCCGGCATTCACTTGTCAACCGATCAGGGGCAGACCTGGGCCGTCATGCCTGGCGTCGATCCGGGCTGGGACGTCACCTCGTTCGCCGACGTGTCCGGCGCAGGCGAGGGACCGATCGTCCTGGTCGGGCTCACCGGCGAGGGCGGCACCTCCTCCGTGCACCGGATCGACCTCTCGGATCCCGCCGCGCCGCTGGTGTCCGGGCCGCTCCGGGAGTACTTCGGCATCGGTGGCCTCGCAGGCGCGGGTGACACCTGGCTCCTGGCGGCGATGGACGGCGCCTGGATCACCACCGATGCCGGGGTGACCTGGACTCGTTCGTCGGATGGGCTCGAAGGTATCGTGCTCGAACGCGATCCGCTTGTAGACGGGTTACCACAAGACCTCGATCCGAACCAGGTTGGGCTGTACTCCGCGCTATTGCTCCCAGGCACGAGCGATGGATTCGTGGCTGGATCGGCCGATGGTCTCTACATGAAACCGGCAGGGGACTCCACCTGGGCGAAGGTCGATGGCACTGCCGGCAAGATCGATCAGGTGGTCGCTGGCCTGTCCGGAGAATGTGCCTACCTTGTTGACGGCCAGGTGATGTTGGCGACACTGCCGTAGAGTTCCGGGAGAGGTGACCCGCGGCGCCACCGAGTTGGTGTCCAGAGACGCCGGGACGTGCCCGGCAATCGCAGAAAGGCAACGCGCGCATGACATCGGAACCAGTCCTCGGAGAGCGAAACGGCGTGCAGGTCTATGGCAACTTCATTGCGGGGCAGTGGCAGACCGCCGCATCCGGCGAGACGGCGGAAAATCACAACCCCACGTACCCGGATGAAGTGATCGGGTTGTTCGCCTCAAGCGACGCAAGCGATGTCGACATCGCGACAGGTGCTGCACACGATGCATTCGCGGGCTGGGCGGCAACTTCGGCGATCGCCCGCGCCAACATCCTCTACAAGGCATCGGAAATCCTTGCCAGCCGCATTCCACAGGTTGGGCGCGATCTCGCCCGGGAAGAGGGCAAAACGCTCAAGGAAGGCATCGGGGAGACGACCCGCGCGGTCGCCATCCTTCGCTACTTCGCCGGGGAGGTCCAGCAACCGGTTGGCGAGCACTATTCCTCGGCCAACCCGTCCACCCTGCTGTTCACCCTCCGCGAGCCGCTCGGCGTTGTGGGCATCATCACGCCGTGGAACTTCCCGATCGCGATCCCTGCCTGGAAGATCGTGCCGGCACTCGCCTTCGGCAACACGGTGGTATTCAAGCCGGCATCGCTGACCCCGCTCTGCGCAGTCCACCTGACGCAGGCGCTGGCGGAAGCCGGATTACCCGCTGGCGTCCTGAACGTGGTGTTTGGCAGCGGACGTGCGGTTGGCGATCCGCTCGTCGCCGATGAGCGCGTCACCGCTGTTTCGTTCACGGGGTCGGACACCACCGGAAACGCCATTCGCAAGGTTGCCGGCGCCCGGGGCGCAAAGGTTCAACTGGAACTCGGCGGCAAGAACCCGGCCATCGTGCTTGCCGATGCCGACATCGATCATGCGGTTGGGCAGGTGATTGCTGGCGCCATGATGAGCACCGGCCAGAAATGCACCGCAACTTCGCGAGCCATTGTCGATCGCCGGATCGCACAGGAAGTCACCGATCGCCTCAGCCAGCGAATCGCTGCCCTCAAGGTCGGAGACCCGCTCGAAGACACCACCCAAATCGGTCCCCTGGTCGAGGCCGCGGCCGCGGAACGCGTTGCTGCCGAGATCGACCGGGCCCGCGAGTCCGGTGTCGCCATCGCCGCCGGCGGTGGCCGGACCGAGGGACTGGCGGGTCACTTCGTCAACCCAACCCTCTTCGCCGATGTCGATCCAGCGTCGCGGTTGGGCCAGGAGGAGTTTTTCGGTCCGGTGCTTGGGATCATCCCGGTGGACGATATCGATGAGGCGATCGCGGTCGCCAACAACGTCCGGTTCGGTTTGTCCGCCTCGATCTTCACGCGGGATATCGGGCGGGCCCTGGGCTTCATCCAGAAGATCCAGGCTGGAATCGTCCACGTCAACTCGGAAACCGCCGGCGCCGAGCCGCATGTCCCGTTCGGGGGCTACAAGGGCTCCAGTTCCTACTCGCGTGAGCAGGGCAAGGCGTCGCGGGAGTTCTTCACCCAGGTCAAGACGGTGTATCTTGATCCTCCGCCACCGTCTGGAGACTAATGCCGGACTCCGCTGGCGGATGGGACACATGGGGTGAACGCCCCGAAAGGATGAAACATGGCGAACTTCGAAAGCCGGGCGGAAGCGGTTTGGAACGGCGACCTGATGGGCGGCAGCGGCATGATCGAGTTCGGGTCGGGCGCGTTCCCGAACGCACCAGTCACCTGGGCGTCTCGCACCGAATCCGCCAACGGGAAGACGAGTCCGGAGGAATTGGTCGCGGCCGCCCACGCCTCCTGCTATGCCATGGCCCTGACCCACACCCTCGTCACGGGCGGTCACAAGCCTGAGCACATCTTCGTTGAATCGGTAGTCGCCTTCGGACCGAAGGACGGCGGCGGGATGGAAGTGAAATCCTCCACACTCTCCGTGCGCGGCAAGGTGCCATCGCTGGACCAGGCCGGGTTCGAAGAGTGGGCGGCGAAGGGCGAGCAGGGGTGTCCGATCTCGAATTCACTTCGTGGCAACATCGAGATCACGGTCAACGCCACACTCGAATCCTGATCGATCTGTCACCCACGTCGAGAGGCGGCCGGTATTGTCCGGTCGCCTCGTCGTCTGCAGAAGGGTGAGATCACGAAGATGGTGACCGGACCAGGCGTCCGCGGCAATCCCTGGCGAATACGTGAACCGTATGCATCGTCACTGACCGAAGTGTGGCTGGTCTCGGCGGTGACGACGGTACTCGTAATCCGAGCCTATCTCGCCCTGACCGGCTACCCAACCGTTGGCGGCGATTCGCTCCATATCGCCCACATGCTTTGGGGCGGACTCGGCATGGCGATCGGGTTCGGCATGATCATGCTGACCGCGCACGGCATCTGGAAACCAACGGCCACGATTGTCTGCGGCATCGGCTTCGGGACCTTCATCGACGAACTCGGCAAGTTCATCACGAAGAACAACGACTATTTCTTCCGGCCGGCGATTGCGCTGATGTACGGCCTGATGATCCTGTTGTTCGTTGTTGCCCGCATTCTCGGCGCACTCCGGAAGCCAACCGAGGCGGACCACCTGTACTTCGCGGTCCAGGGTCTGCAATGGGCGGCGCTCGGAAAACTCGATGTCTCCCGGCGTCGAATCGCCCTCGACCACCTCGACGCCAGCGGCAATACCTCGGAGTTCGCGGAAACCGTTCGCCAGCAACTCCAGGCGGCCGAAACGATCGACGAACACCAACACTCCCGGCTCCTTATCTGGCGTCACAAGGCCGAGCACCGATACTGGGCCATCGCGGAGTCCGCGAGGTTCGCCTGGATCGCGATCGGATTGCTCGTTCTCCGGATCGCCCAGATCATTGGCGCATTCATCCTCGGTTCCTCCAATGGCTGGTACAACCTGGCGAACGGCGTCTCCATCACGGAGATCGGCGCCACGGTCACCGCCCTCGTGAGTGGTGGGTTGGCCGTCCTGGCCGCCATGCTCTGCCTGCGGGGGCAGCGTGTGCGCGGACTCCAGGCGTTCGTTGGTTCGGTCCTGGTGTCGCTCCTGATCGGGCAGTTCTTTGCCTTTACCTCGGTCCAGGTCATGGCCCTCGCTGGGTTGGTCGCCGATCTCGTGGTGCTCGGCTTCCTCCGGTTCGCGCTCCATGCCGAACACGAGCGGCAGCAGGACGAAGGCGGTCCCGGCGATGAACCCGATCCGTTCAGCGGACTGGGGCGATTC
>CAZSUN010000127.1:0-9840 GCA_964610045.1 uncultured Sphaerobacteraceae bacterium | reverse complement strand
CGCGGCGGTCGCCAGGATGATGGCATCCCAGATCGCCAGTTGGTGCTCGCTGGCCAGGTCCAACGCAACCTGTAGCGTATTGAATGATGTATTGGCAGTCGGATGTGACTCACACCATTCGAGGACAGTTGCCCTGACACGGATCAGGGGAATCCCCGACTTCCTGACCAGTACGTTGAAGAGTTCGCCAAGCACCTGAACCGGAATGACAATCCGGGCGGAGGGAATCGACTGGATGATCTCTATCGCCTCTCTGCTTCTGGAGTCATCCATCACTCCTTCCGCATACACCAGGACATTTGTGTCCAGAGCGATTCTCACACGTCATCCTCGTAGAGTTCTTCCCGGGTCCAGGGGGCGACCTTTTTGGGCGGCTGGCTTCTTAGTCTGGCGAAGAGTTTTGCTCTGGCTTCTTCCCGACGAACCTCCTCTACGTCAGCAGGAACGATCTTCGCAATTGCCCGGCCCTGGCGTGTCACGACGTAAGTCTGGCCATCCTCCACCTCGTTCAGGATGCGGGAGAACTGCCGGTTTGCTTCGGTGGCCGTGATCGTTGCGCTCATGGTTCAACTTCATCCTCGTAGAGTTCTTCCCGGGTCCAGGGCTCGCTCTGCTTTATTGGCTGGCTGCTCACGCGGTCGATCAGTGCCTTCCACGCCTCGTCGCGTTGGGCTCGCTTTTCTTCCTGGGCCGTAACGAGCACATCGTCGACCGGCTCGATCCTTGCCACGGGCCGGCCGTGTACGGTGATCACGAAGGTTTTCCCTCGCGTGCCTCACGAAGCAGGTGCGACACATTGCGGTTGACTTTGGTGACGGTAATTGTCTCAATCATAAGGTACCTCCCCAAAGGAGGTACTCTCACTACTTTACGCCATCATCCAGCCCAAATCAGCGCGGCGTGCCCGCCCAACATCCTGCCATTGCAGCACCCATCCACACTCGCAGGCGGCTGTTGTCTTCCCGTGTCCTCCCATGCCCCTCGCCCGACACCCCCATCCCTGTCATTCCGGGCATCAGCGAGGAATCTGCAGCTTTCACCGCCCCACGCGCTCGCCAACGCCCCACCACACGCCCCCGTTGGACCTCATTTCTCATCCTGCCCTGTGACAACCGGAGGCCCCGATGTCCACGACCACCGTGCCAACCTCTTGTCATTCCAGGCAAAACCGACCCTTCTCCACTTGTGACAGAGCAGCTCCATTTCGGGAAACGCAACTGAACCCCCCGTCCCGGAACGATGCTCAAGCACCTGTCGATGCGGCCTCACCTGTCGCGCGCACCACGATCCGCACCGAGCACAGCGGAGTACAGGCCAGATCGATCCCGAGCTCCATCAGGTCCGCGCCCGATGCCGTCCACGTCGTCCCGTCTTCCGCCGTCAGGCGATACATTGCTTCGGCCTCGAGTCCCTTCAGGAACACTCGTTGCGCGGCATCGGACGACACGTTGCGGAATCCGAAGACCGCCGACGTCGATCCGTCCGGCGCGCGGAGCTGGAATGCTTCCCACGAGGGCGGCGGCGCCAGGTGCGGGTTCTGGAGATCGGGCTGCGGCAACAGGTGCAACAGGTGGCCGGTACGAACGATTGGCCGGAGCGTTTCCTTGTAGAAGGCAAGTTCTTCGCGCACGATATCGCGGGTGAACGTGCTCCAGGTCGTCAGCTGGCAGGAAATCCCGATCGCGCCCATCATCCGCGCCCGGAACACGGCCCGCACGACCGGGTCGGGGAGATCCTGGCCGTTCAGGTTCTCGTACGCCGACTCCGTCACCCACGAGTTGTTGGTCTCCATCGGGAAGAGATAGCCTGCACCGGACGAATGCAGCCGGGTCCGGTGCGACGGCTCCGAGGCGTCATCAAGCCACCAGGTATGGGTGTGGCGGGCGATCGAGAAGTCCATCCGGGTTCCGCCCCCCGCGCAGTTCTCGATCACGAGGTCCGGGAAGCGCTGCCGGAGCGCGTCCATCACCGTGTAGACGCCCTCCAGCTGCGCCCGCTCGCCGTCGCCCATGCCGTGCCCGTGGTTGGGATTCGTGCAGACGCCCCAGAAGTTGGAATCCCATTTCAGCCAGCGGACACCGAACGCCGCGATCATGTCGCCGAGAGTGTGGGTCGCCCACGCCTGCGTCTCCGGATGGCCGAAGCAGAGCCAGGCCGTCTGCGTATCGGCGGGCCATTCCGGGCCGAGGTAATCGCCGTGCGCGGTCGCCAGCCACTCCGGTTTCCACCTGGCCGTCGTCGCGGTCCGCAGATCGACGCGCTCCGGTTCGGCCCAGATCCCGAAGTGCATTCCGAGATTGCGGATGCCATCGGCGAAGGCCGCGATCCCATCCGGGAACTTCTCGCGATTCTCCCGCCAGGTGCCGAGCCCGGAGGCGAAGTTCCACTTGCGGCGCGGATTGCTCTCCCACCATCCGGCGTCGACGTAGAAGACCTCCACGCCGAGATCGGCTGCGATCGCCGCCTGCTCCAGCAACTCCGCCGCGTCGAGGTCGCAGTAGTGCGAGTACCAGGTGTTGAACTGGACCCAGGGAAAGTCCGATGGCTGTTCCGGAATCACGGAATCCCGGAGATAGTCGATCCAGATCCGCGAGCCAGCGTCGAGGTCGTCCGGGAAAGCGCTCACCCAGGTGGCCGGCGAGGTCCAGCCTGCGCCTTCGCTGAGCGATGGTTGGTGGACGCAGGCCGCGAAACCCAGGGTGAACGATCCACCTTCCTGTTCCGGCGTAGCCGACAACTCCCATTGCCCGCCGTAGTCGAACGCGACCAGCGCGCCACCAGGCAATCCGCCAGATCCATCACGGGGCACAACCGCCACCCACGGGCACTCGTCCCAGGTCGAGCGCAGGCCGGACTGGATGACCGTCCCCTCGGCAGGGTCTCGTTCCTCGATCCGGAACGACCGGTAGACGCCGGATTCCGGCGCCCAGCCGCCTTGCTGCTGCACCCCGGCGACAGTTTTCAGCAGCATCGAGCCGGGATCGGCGAAGGTCAGCAGCCACGGATCGCACCTGGTGATCGTCACCGCGCCGTCAGCCGCGTACTCCAGCCACTGCCGGAGGACGGGGTGCCTTTCCCTCAGTTCCAGCACGAACGCAATCGACCCGTGCCCCTCGCTGGCGAGGTGAACCCGCAGTTGCACCCACTCGTCGCCGCTGGCGGTCTCCACCCCGGACACCGTCATCGACTCGGCCGTCAGCCGGTGGAGATCGTCGATCGTGATCGCGAACACCTCGCGTGACGAACGGACGACCACGCCAAGGTTGTCCGTGCGCTCGATCGTCTCGAATTGCAGGACACGATCGTCCAACCAGCCGAGCGTGCAGGTGAGATCGGCGTTGCCGATGGTCCAGCGGGTGAAGCCCGCGCTGCGGTCGGATTTGGCATAGGTGCGGCCAGCGGTGACGGACGCGGCATCGAACGTGGACATGCGGGGCATTCCTCACGGGGTAAGCGAGCATCGTTGCCCCGGAGAGTCTGCGATCGGCGGTCCCGATGTCAAGACCCACCCAACATCGTCATGTCGACCGTCAGGAGGTGCCGCCCTCCCGCCGGGCGAATGTCTGGATCCGCCACGCCGGCAGATCGAATGGCATGGCAGCTTCAGCCACGCGTCTGCCCCGCAGATCCACCGCCTCGATCGGAGAGCCGCCTTCCACGAGCGGACCGTTCAGCGTGACCATCGTTGCGGTCCCCTGCGACTCGAACACGCGGATGTCGACGTCGCCGGAATCGACGTTCCGCGAGAGACTCGACAGGACTGCGCTGGTGGGCGAGACCCCCAGGAATGCGTGCTCGGCCGGAAGACTCCCGGCGCCGTCCGGCTCGACCCAGGCGGTCACCGGTGGCCGCAGGTGCTGCTGGGCGCGAGCGATCGCTCCTGCCGCTCGCCAGTCGCCATTGGTGGGGAACCAGGCGAACCGGTAGACCTGCTCGCCGGCGTTCTCCCAGAAGAAGCGCGTATCGCCGCACGATGGCGAGGTGCGCAGCAGCACCGCCTCCAGACCCCGGTCGACGAAGCAGAATCCGGGGTGGGTGGTCACCTGGAGCAGGCCGGCCCCGCCGTTCCGGATGTGAAGCCACTCCTGGACTTCCCGGTATCGCCCGTAGTCCTCGACCGTGACTTCGTCGACATTGCGCGGCGCCGCACCGGCGAACACGTCGGTCCAGCCGGAACCGTGGAACGGCCCGCCGTAGGAGACGTCGTCCATCCGTTCGCTCGTCGGCAGCGCCATCCTGAGCTGCCAGTTGTGGGCGCCCGACCAGTGGACGCGGGTCTCCAGCTCGACGTGCCCGTCGTGCCAGAGCGAGACGACCTGATCGACCGCGTTCCCGAGGATCTCCCGCTCGATCCGGATCGACGAGAACAGCGGTCCGGATGCATCGAGCGAGACCGACCGGAGCGTGGACTCGACAGCCTCATCATCGTTCGTCCGGAGCGTGACGTCGTTCCAGGTTTCCCGGATCGCCCGGATCGCGCCCAGCCCGACCCGGCCCCAGTCAGCGCTGCTCGTCCGGTCCCGCAGCCTGGTGATCGCCCCGGTCGCGCCGTCGACGCCGACCTCAATGGCGCCGGCGGTGAGGGTGAGCGTGCCCCCCTCGACCCGGGACACACCCGCGTCAGGGAGATCGGCGGACGCGCTCGTGGATGCGAAGGTGATATGCCGGTACCCGACCGATGGGATCTCGCCGGTCTCGACCAGGACGCGGACCGTATCGCCGCCGTCATCCGTCACCTGCACCGGCAGGGACTGCCCGTCCGTCCCGACGGGGCGCAAACCCGTCGCCCAGGCAGCCGCCGGCACGTCGAGCTGGAGCGCGCCCTGCCACGCCTGTCCGAGCGGGTTGAAGGCCAGCACGCCCGGGTCGCCACAGGCGACCCGGGTGCCGATCGCTGCCAGCCCGTGGTCGATGATCTGGCTCGTGTAGTCGAGCACCCTCTGCTGCATCATCCGTTTCTGGAAGGCGCTGAGGGCCGCCTCGTAGCCGCCGCCGTTGTGGTCTTCCGTGAACAGGTGCATCTTCCAGACTTCCGCGAACTCGCGGCCCGCCGGAATCGGGTCCTTCGAGGCGAAGAACGCGGATTCGTAGAAACGGCCCTGCCACGGCTGGGCGATCTCGGGCGTGGCGGGCAATCCCAGGTGCTCCAGCACCACTGCCAGCGTCTCTGCGGCGAGGAGTTGGTACTCGGATTGCCGGTTGCGGCGGAAGAAGGCGACTTCCTCGTCGCAGGCCACGCCCCAGACGGAGGGAATGTCGCCCTCGGCGCTGGGGAGCCCGTCGACGGCCTCGTACGGCGCCAGGACCGTGCTCGGGATGGTGTAGGTGAATTCGTACTGCGGGTACTTCTCGCGGTTGGCCGCGACCAGGTCCTCGAGCGTCGCGCCGTAGCGCACCGCGAACTCGTCGGTGTCGGTGAGGTCGCCGCCGCTCCCGGCGACCGGGATGACGCCGAGCGGGAACATCCGTTCGCAGGCCGGGACATCGAGACCGTGTT
The DNA here is from genome assembly GCA_964610045.1 of uncultured Sphaerobacteraceae bacterium. GTDB lineage: Bacteria > Chloroflexota > Chloroflexia > Thermomicrobiales > UBA6265 > JACCYX01. Next base: position 4,343 of record CAZSUN010000127.1, on the reverse strand, counting down.
CGGCCCAACCAGGGCGCGCGGGGAGGTCTTCGCCTTCGATCGGGAAGTAGATGTAGTGCTTCGGCCAGTTGAGGTAGGTCAGCTCCGTCCCGTCTGGCGCGCGGTGCCGCCAGACCGCTCCGTGCTCGAACGCCTTGCGCGATGTGACGTAATACGTCACGCCGGCCTGGGCGTAGATCTGGCTGGTCTGGGCCACCAGCCCCGGCAGGTCGGGGTGGGTGGCCATCCGGTTCGGGCGACCCATGAACGCCTCCGACCAGGCCGCGCCGACCTGGATGTTGCGGATGTGCGACTCACCGAGGATCAGGTGTTCCCACCGGTCGACGAAGACCGTCCCGATCTCGATCCGCCCCTCGTCGACCAGCTGTCGCAGCGGTTCGCGGTATTCCGGATACCGGTCCAGGAAGTACTCGGTGAAGACGACCGTTTCGATCAGGAACGTCTCCTCCGGGTTGGCCAGGCAGCGGTCGAGGTAGTCCTTGATCACGGCGGCTCCGCGATCGAGACAGGTTCGGTAGCTGCCGAGCCAGTACAGGTCGAGGTGTGACGATGGAATGTAGGCGAACGTTGTGCGGGTCATGGGTGCTCCTGAAACGCGATGATGGTAGTGAGTCCAGGTGATCTGTTCGGCGAGGATCCTGAGTCCATCCTCTCTTCCGGACAGTTTGCTGGACGCCATCTTCGTCACCACCGACCGTCATGTCGAGTTTGTCGAGACATCCTCCGCGAAGCCGGTCTGCCGCAGGCGGACGCCTCACCGCGTCGCCACAGGATGACGGGGCGGAGTGCTGGGCGCCGGTAGGGGAAACTGGCAGGGGGAGAGTGGACTCCCTCCCTGCCCGGTCGTCGAGCCGGTCGTCATCATCTTCCTGGCCTTCCAGCGGTCGTTCATCGACGGCCTCACCGTCAGGAGCATCAAGTAACACGGAGCCTGGAGAGAACTTCCATGCCCTGTCAGGTCAACGTCCACCCGGAGGTGACTGGAAAGGATGCGAAAAGGTCAGCAGGTCCTCCATCGCCGCGGCGACCGCCTGGACGGTTGGGCCCAGAAAGCGCGCGAGGGTGTACCCGTCCCCTGAAGCAGTTGCCCAGGTGACCGGCCCCGTCTCCGGTGGGACGGGCGGCAGGTCCGCATGGTCGCCGATGACGAAGATCGTTCCTGCAACCGGGTGTGGGCCGTGGCGAGCTACGCTGTGGAGTGGGCGTCGGGATGGCTCGATCCTGGCGCGCTCGATGAGGCATGTCCGTCCCGCGAACCGGGCTTCCACGTCCAGCCGGAGTCGGGTGAACTCCCACGCTTCGCCCATCGCCACGCGACCTGGCGTCACGATCTCTCCCAGCGCCAGCAGGCCGCCGCGCGCGACCTCGATCCTGGTCACCTGCTCCAGCTCCGCGTGACGAAAGGGGATCAATGCTCCTGGCAGGTAGACGAGCCGCCCGCCTTCGTGGACGACCAGGGAAACATCCACGGCGACCGGCAGTCTTCCCTGCGAGGGATAGAGCTTCGTGGCTCCCTGTCCCCGCACTACCAGCGATGCCCCCGCTTCCACCGTTATTCCGGTTACGAGCCGGTCGCCGGGCAGATACCCCGGACCGACACCCTGGATGACCACGTTGAGCGTGCCGTCGCCGGTACGGCCAGCAGGAAACCCAAGGTGAAACGGAGCTGTGCGATACGTTTGGGCCGCCACCGTGCGCCCACCGATTCGAACGGCCCGCAGCTGCATTTCACCGGTCGGACTGTCGCTCATGTTGGAGACGATCCGGCGACTCGCCGCGATGATGGTGTCAGTGGTCATGAGTATGTGGGTGGGCGTGAGTGGTGCCATCCGCGTGGGTATGCATGAATTCTGCGGGCAATCCCTGCTCCTCCACCCGGGCAAGCCACGCATCCGGGGCGATGGACGCCGGCCTGTCGCCCTCGCGGAAACGCGCGACCTGCGCATCCACCCAGGCAACCACCTCTTCCAACCCGTCCGCATCGCGGAGGTTGGTGAACAGGGTTGGACGCTCGCCTCGCTGGAACTTCGCGTCGCGGGCCATCACCTCCAGCGACGCCCCGACCATTGGCGCGAGGTCGATCTTGTTGATGACGAGCAGGTCGGAACGCGAGGTACCCGGTCCGCCCTTGCGCGGGATCTTGTCGCCGCCAGAGACATCGATGACGAAGACGGTCGCATCCGCCAGTTCGGGGCTGAAGGTCGCGGAGAGATTGTCACCGCCGCTCTCGATGAGGATCAGGTCGAGCGCGGGATGCCGCTGCTCGAGGTCGCGCACGGCCACGAAGTTCATCGATGGATCGTCGCGGATCGCGGAATGCGGGCAGCCGCCTGTTTCCACGCCGAGAATGCGGTCGGGCGCGAGCGCGGCGTGGCGTACGAGGAAGTCGGCGTCCTCAAGCGTGTAGATGTCGTTCGTGATGACGGCCATGTCGTAGCGCGCACGCATGGCCTCGCAGAGCCGCCAGACCAGGGCAGTCTTGCCGGTGCCGACAGGGCCGCCGATACCGATCCGGACCGGTCGATGATGCGTCATGCAATTTCCTTTCAGGAAGCAAACAGGCGGGCGGCCAGTGACGGTTGCCGCATGCCGGCGATGTCCACGAGTGGCGCGTAGCCGCCGAACTGATCCGGTTCCAGCGACCTGGCCTGTTCGATGGCGGTGGTCAGGTCAGGTTCGAGACTGGCGATGATGCCCTGGGCGGCACCCTGACCGATGATCCCGAGCCGGACGGCGGCCGCGACGTAACCGGAAAGTGCCGACGCCCCGAATGCGGTGACCGCGTCGATCTCCGGGATTTCTGCGGCCTGGGTGACGACGCCGAAGGCAACGGCGTGATGACCGGGAGCGTTGCCCTCCCGAACGGCCTCCAGATACCGCAAGGCGATCCCGTCCGCATGGAGCGGGAGGGCGGCTTCCAGCAACTGGCGGCCGATCCTGATGCTGGAGGAGCGGAAGGCAGGAACCGGCTTCAGGGCCGAAAGCAGGACATCCATCTCGATCAGCGCGTCCATATCGCCGGCGTCGCCCCGGCGCCAGGAGCAGGCGACGGCGGGAAGGTCCTGCCAGGCGAGGGTTTCCTGAACCTGGGTACGAGCGAATCCGCGGACATCGTCCGTTTCCCGCACGATCCCCATGGCGTACAGGCCTTCGAGACCGTGAGAAAAGGCGTACCCTCCGGTCGGGAACGACGAATCGGACACCTGGAGGAGACGCAATAGGCCAATCACCGGCGTGGACACGGACATGGCCTTTCCTAGAAGAGGAAGTAGCGGCGCGCCATCGGCAACTCCCGGGCTGGCTCGGACACAAGGAGTTCGCCATCAGCCCGGACCTCGTAGGTTTCGGGATCGACTGCGATATCCGGGGTGGCGTCGTTGTGGATCATGTCCGCCTTGCCGATGGCGCGGGTGTTCCGCACTGGTACGGTCGGCGTCCGCAACCCGAGGCGCGTCCCGATCCCGGCCGCGTGGGCGACCCCCGACACGAACGTTACGCTGGTGGCATGCGGGATGTAGGCGCCGAACATCGGCCGCATGAAGACCGGTTGCGGGGTCGGGATGCTGGCGTTGGGGTCACCCATCGCTGCCCAGGCGATCGTGCCGCCCTTCAGCACCAGCTTCGGCCGCACGCCGAAGAACTTTGGCTCCCACAGCACCAGGTCGGCCAGCTTGCCCGGTTCGATCGAGCCCACGATGTCACCCAGCCCGTGGGAGATGGCAGGGTTGATGGTGTACTTGGCAAGATAGCGCTTGACCCGCGCGTTGTCGTTGCGGCCGGTTTCCCCCGGCAAGGGACCACGTTGCCGCTTCATCTTGTGGGCCGATTGCCAGGTGCGGACGATCACTTCGCCGACCCGCCCCATTGCCTGCGAATCGCTGGACATGATGGAAAACGCCCCGAGATCGTGGAGCACATCCTCGGCCATCATCGTCTCGGCGCGAATCCGTGAATCGGCGAACGCGATGTCTTCGCGCACCCGTGGATTGAGATGGTGACAGACCATCAGCATGTCGAGGTGCTCTTCGACGGTGTTGATCGTGTAGGGACGGGTGGGGTTGGTGGACGATGGGATCACGTTCGGGAAGCTTGCGATGCGGATGATATCCGGAGCGTGCCCTCCGCCCGCGCCCTCGGTGTGATAGGTGTGGATGGTGCGGTTCCCGATCGCCTCGATCGTGCGCTCCACGAAGCCGGACTCGTTGATCGTGTCGGTATGGATCGCGACCTGTACATCGTACTCGTCCGCAACGTCCAGGCAGGTTGCGATCGCGGCCGGGGTGGTACCCCAGTCCTCGTGGAGTTTGAGCCCACAGGCTCCCGCCTCGACCTGGTCCCGCAGC
>CAZSUN010000126.1:0-9908 GCA_964610045.1 uncultured Sphaerobacteraceae bacterium | reverse complement strand
AAAGAGAAGTGAGAAAAGAGGAAAGAGGACGGGCGCGACCGACCTCAACAAACGAAATCGTGTTGCCCGCCGGTCATTAGCGGGGACCGACCGCATGCCGGTCCGCTTCCTCACTCCATGGCTGTCGCCCCGGCACCGCACGCCTCTATTGTCTCCTCGTTTCTCTTTTCTGTTTCCTGTTTTCTCTTTCTCTCACTCCTCTTTCCTCACTTCTCATCCCGTCCCACCCGTTTGCGCGTTGCACCCGTTTCGACCCGGCCCGTAAAATCGTTGTGAACCAGCAGCGCCCTGTGGGCTGTCACACCGCGCTGCCAATCCGGACTTCCCGGGGCCATGCCCCGGCGTCCCCGCCGCCACGCAAGGACAATCCCCGTGAAGGTCACCTTCCTCGGCCACGTTGGCATGTACATTGAAACGCGACACGGCACGGTCCTCTGCGACCCCCTCTTCAACTCCGCCTACTTCGGCTCGTGGTGGACCTTCCCCGCCAACGACCAGCTCGACGTCTCACCCTATGTCAACCCGGACTACCTCTTCATCTCTCACACCCACCTCGACCACCTTGACGAGAACTTCCTGCGCGACCACGTCAGCAAGGAAACGACCGTCCTCCTGCCAGATCATCCGCTCGGCCTCGTCGAGAAGTGGCTGCGCAGGCTCGGTTTCGTCAATTTCATCCAGACGAAGAACGCCGTCCCGGTCGACGTCAACGGTCTCAAGGTGATGATCCCCTCGCTCGTCGCCCCGGCCGACGGCCCGCTCGGAGACTCCGGCCTCTGCCTGGACGATGGCGAGGTCCGCATCTTCAACCAGAACGACTCCCGCCCCGTCCACTTCGAGGAACTGGAGACGTTCGGCCCGTACGACGTCCACTTCCTCCAGTACTCCGGCGCAATCTGGTACCCGATGGTCTACCGCTTCCCGCAGCAGATGAAGGACGCCCTCAGCAGCAAGAAGCGCGTCACCCAGATGGAGCGCGCCATCCGCTACGCAAAGCAAATCGGTGCCCCGCACATCGTCCCCAGTGCCGGCCCGCCCTGCTTTCTCGATGACGCGCTCTGGTACCTCAACGACTTCGACCGCGATCCCACCAATATCTTCCCCGACCAGACCGTGTTCATGGAACTCGTCGCCGAATCGGATCTGGCCGCCCAGCCACACCTGCTCATCCCCGGTTCGGTGATGACGGTCGCGCCCGGCGCGAAGGTATCCACCACCCACCCGATGCCCGACGACGAGGTGATGGCGATCTTCACCGACAAGCGCAGCCATCTCGAAGCCTACAAGGCGCGCAAGCAACCGGAACTCGACGCCATCCTCGCCTCGCTGCCGCGCGGCCAAGTCGAGATCTTCCCCGCCCTCAAGAAGTGGTTCGAGCCGATCCTCGAACTCGCCGACCAGACCTGCCTCGGCATCGACGACACCCTGCTCCTCGACCTCGGCGACGGCGGCCAGATCGTGATCGACTTCGTCAACCGCGAGGTCCGCGAGTGGGACGGTGTGTCGCCGAATCGCTACGTCTTCCACATCCCGCGCGAACTGGTCGAGTACTGCATCGTCAATCACGAGGAAGATTGGGTGAACTACATCTTCCTCTCCTGCCGGTTCGAGGCCGAACGCAAGGGCACCTACAACGAATTCCTCTACAGCTTCTTCAAGTGCCTCTCGATCGAGCGGATCGAGTACGCCGAGGGGTATTACGTCGAGCAGCACCACGAGCAGCAGACTTTCGAGTGCGAGGGCTACACGATCCAGCGCCGCTGCCCGCATCTGAAGGCCGACCTGGAACGCTTCGGCGAAGTCGAAGACGGCATCCTCACCTGCACCCTCCACGGCTGGCAATTCGAACTTGCCACCGGCGCCTGCCTCACCTCGGACGACAAAAAACTCTACTCGAAGAAAATCGAGCCCGTGCCCGCCCTGACCGGTACCGCCGATGGCGACTGACGCCAACCTCACCGGCCTGCGCCTGCACCACACCGCCGTCGTCGTCCGCGATCTCGATGCCGCCGCCGAGAACTACGCCCGCCTCGGCATCACGGACGGCGAACGGCTCGACATCCCCGAGCAGGGGATCGTCGCCATCGTCTATCACACCGGTCACGGATACCTGGAACTGATCCAGCCCACCGACCTGGAGGGCGCGATCGGCCGCTTCATGACCAAGCGCGGCGAGGGCATCCACCACGTCGCCTATGCCGTCGACGACATCACCGCCGCCCTGGCGGACCTGAAGGCTCGTGGCGTCCGCCTGATCGACGAAACGCCTCGCTCCGGCGCCCACGGATGGCGCATCGGATTCATCCACCCGGAGTCCTGTCACGGCGTCCTCACCGAACTGGTGGAGGAGTGAGTGACGATCCGGCCATCCCTCGGGTGTTCTACCGGATCGTCTGGGCCGACCCACCAGGTGACGACGACTTCAGGAGCTACGAGGAACTCGGACGTGACCCGAGGAACGATCCGGAATGGACCAGGCTCGCGAGCGGACTCTCCATGTACGACAGCCTCACCTATGCCCGATCGAAAGCGAAACGTCATCCGTGGAAAGGAAATTGTTTCATCCCAGAGGTGCGCATTCCGGACGACCATGCAGTTCATATCGAACAAACCGGTCAGAATGGCAAGCAATATACGGTCTGGGGTGATGGGGCACTGCTCCGTTCGATGGTCGACCGGGTCCTGCCAGCACGAAGAGGTGGTCCCAATGTATGAACTCTGGGATGCCAGGTCCAGCAACGTCATTCGCTTTTTTCAGAACGGTCAGGAAGCTGACCGCGTCCTGACTGAAGCAGTGCGGAAGCAGGGTTCTGCAATCCTCGATGACCTCTTCCTCCTCGTCGAAGACCATGATGAAGAGAGCCACCTGGTGGCTGAAGGCCAGGCAATCCTCGTCACCGTCCGGCGCCTGAGCGCCGACGAGCAGTCGACCACCACGGCGCGCCGCGCCGGCTGATGCCTCCCGACCGGTGTGACCCCGGCGTGCGCGCTGGCCTGATCCACCCGGCATGGTGCCATGATTCCTGCCAAACCGGTGCCCGTCCACACGCCCTGAAATCAGGCCAAATATCCGCAATATCACGGATACGATTCTCGACCAGCCGCCCTACGATGGAATGGAACGATTCACACCATCGGAGGGAAGTCCCATGCGTCACCCGCACATGTCCAGCCTCGCCAGGCCATTCGTGCTGTTCGCCATGCTCCTGGGAATCACCGTCACGGTCACTGCGCCCCAGGCAGCATCAGCCGGAGATCCGTCCCCGTTCCCCATGGACGTCGTCGTCCTCACCTGCGATGAGGATCCCGGTTCCGTGCCCCAGGCCACCATTCCCGACGGCTGCACTGGCACCGATGGCGCCGAGGTGACCGTCACCGACGCCAGTGACAACGAGATCGGCGGTTGCACTACTACCAGTGGCTCCTGCGTCGCCAACATCGATCTCTCGGGTGGCGCCACCGTCACCGCCACGCTTGACTCCGCCGCGATTCCGGACGGCTATGAAGCGATCGAGAACCCGATCACCCTCGAGGTTGTCAACGAGTTCTCTGGCCCCACATTCGTCCTGGTTCCCGAAGAGACCACCGGTCTGCCGAACACCGGCACTGGAGCGACCCAGACCCATGGCATTCCCGTACTCCCGGTCCTGCTGACCATTGGGAGCGTCATCCTGGTCGCCATCGGGTTCCGCAGCCGCCGGCACGCGATGCGCTGATCTCCAACCGCCGCAAGATCAGGACCAGAGGCGGTGATGGCTCCGAATGGTGTCCCATTCCGGCGTGGGTTCGAAGCATCCAGGATCCCAGGGCACGAGATGGGCCTTCACCGCATCCAGATTCAGCTCGAATCCGAGACCCGGTCCATCGGGCACCGGAATGTACCCGTTCTGAATGATCGGCTTCGGCACGCCATCGATGAAGTCGCCCCAGGTCGCAATCTTGTTGAAGTGGTGCTCCAGGGCGATGAAATTCTGGGTCGCGGCCGCGCAATGAACGCTGGCCATCGTGCTCACCGGTGTGCCCGCCATATGCAGCGCCATGCTGATGCCGTATTCCTGCGCGTAGTCGCCAATCTTCTTCGTCTCCATAATCCCACCGCTGGTGGCGAGGTCGGGATGGATGACGTTGACCGCCCGCGCTTCCAGCAGCGGCTTGAAATCGTCCAGCAGGTAGATGTCCTCGCCGGTGCAGACCGGAGTATCGAGTGCCCGCTCCAGCTGCACCCAGGCATCGGTGTACTGCCAGGGCACGAGGTCTTCCAGCCAGGCGAGATTGAACGGTTCGAGCGCCCGGCCGAGCCGCAGGCAATCGTCAATCCCAATGTGGCCGAAGTGGTCGGCAGCAATCGGGACCTGATCGCCAACCACCGAGCGCACCTCGGCCACATACTCGCAAATGAGGTCGATCCCCTTGGGCGTCAGCCGGACGTGGGTGAACGGATGCATCACCTGCCGGCTGTTAAAACGCGCTTCCGGGCTGTCGTCGAGCGCGGTGGCGAGCATCCCGTTCGGGTAGCTCAAGGCGCCCTCGATCCCGATCAGGGGCTGGACGCCGACATCCATCTTCAGCATCGTAAAACCCTGCTCCATCTTCCGGAGCAGTTCCTTCCCCATCTCCACGCCGGTTGGCTCGTTCGGCGTATCGCAATACATGCGAATGCGGTCGCGGAACTTCCCGCCGGCCAACGCGTAGGCTGGCACCCCGTACGCCTTGCCGGCCAGGTCCATCAGCGCCATCTCGACGCCGCAGACGCCTCCCCCCTGCCTCCCGTGAAACCCAAACTGCTTGATGGTCCGGAAGAGCCTGTCCAGGTTGCAGGGATTCTCTCCCAGCAACAGATGCTTCAGCATCAGCGCATAGAGCTTGCTCGCCCCGTCGCGCACCTCGCCGTACCCGCTCAACCCCTGGTTGGTATCGATCCGGACCAGTGTGAAATGCCACCCATCCCAACCGACAGTCGCCGTCCGAAGATCGGTGATCCGCAGATCGCTGGGTCGCGATCCGGTCCTGACCCGGTCCTCTGGCCGCTCGTGGGTTTCGGCCGTTTTCTCGTCCACGGTTCGCTCCTTTGTTCATGGACCGTCAATCGTCCGGAGCATCCTGCCCGTTGATGGTCCATGACGCAAGCCGGGGACATCTCGATCGTGACCGGCGGTCCAGCCCCTGCTGGCACCGTTCATCGCGGTCACATCGGGCAAGCACCACAGGGTATCGCTCCCTGACATGACATTCGACAGGATGTATCACCACGGCGGCCAGTTCACCGTACCGCTGGCGATCACGTTGATCGCCACGGTCCAACCGGCAGTTGCCGCGAACCGCGTGTGTCCGACCGCAAACACGTCCGCTTTCCCGAATATCAAGACCGGCCCGCGCAGGGTCCGCCCGGGTCACACCACCAACGGCCACCATTCCTTCCGGCCATGCAGGCGTTCGGTAGAATCACCAGGTGACCGCTGCGTGCCATCACAGTTCCATGCCGCACAGACGCAGTCAGACCTGCGGGAGGACATCGTGCCGGATCACCCAAACATCGTGCTCATCATGACCGACCAGCAGCGCGCGGACTTCTCGCGCGCCGAGGGGTACGCGCTCGATCCCATTCCCGCCATCGACCGCCTCGGCGCTGGTGGCGCCCGGTTCCGCCAGGCCTATACGCCCATGCCAACCTGCGGCCCCGCCCGCACCAGCCTGCTCACCGGCCGCTATCCCAAGGCCACCCGCGTCCGCGAGAACAGCGGCCTGCGCAACATCCAGGCCAACGCCCACCTTCCCGGCACCCTGCGCGAATTGGGGTACACCACCTGGCTCGCCGGCAAGAACCACAGCTTCCTCGCCGATGACTGGTTCGACTGGTCGTCCACCTACATGCACACCGGTGGCGGCCAGCCCGATCGCCGGACCAGCGACGACGCCGAATTCGACGCCTGGCTCCACACGCTCGACCACGGGGTGCATCCAGTTCCCACCCCGTTCCCGCTCGAACGGCAGCAGCCATACCGGATCGTCAGCGACGCCCTCTCCTGCCTCGATGGCCACGATCCCAACCAGCCGTTCTTCCTGTGGCTCAGCTTCCCGGAACCGCACAATCCCTACCAGGTTCCCGAGCCCTACTTCAGCCTCTTCCCGGAAAACGACATCCCGGACCGCCTCGCCGGACCCGCGGCGATTGCGGCCAAAGGGCCGGCGTGGCAGTGGCTGCGGACCCTGATCGAGGAGAAGCGCCCCGGCTACGACGACGGCTGGCGGCGGTACCGCGCCACCTACCTCGGCATGCTTCGCCTGATCGACGACCAGCTCACGCGCTTCCTGGACCACCTCGACCGCACCGGCATGCGTGATGACACCCTCATCGTCTTCGTCTCAGACCATGGGGATTACGCCGGTGACTACGGCCTGCAACGCAAGGGCGCCGGGCTGCCCGAGTGCCTCGTCCGCGTCCCGATGCTGTTCGCCGGACCTGGCATCGTCGCCGCCCCGGAGATGCGGGATGAGTTCGTCTCCCTGGTCGACGTCTACCCAACCCTTTGCGAGATGCTGGGCATCCCGATCCCGGACGGGGTCCAAGGTCGCAGTTTCTGGCCAGTCCTGTCTGGCCAGCCGTTCCCGGAATCCGAGTTTCGAAGCGTCTATAGCGAACTCGGCGTCGGCGGGCTCGGCTACGGGGTCTCCGAGCGGCCGCCACTCCATTTCCCGTACGAGGGGCCGACGTTCGATGAACTGAACAGCGTCACCCAGAGCGGCAACCTGAAAATGGTGCGCATGGGAACCTGGAAACTGCTGTTCGATTCCGAGGGCAATGGAGAACTGTACGACCTCGCCACCGATCCAGCGGAAGTGCGCAACCTGTTCGGCGATCCCGCCCACGCCGTCACACAGCTCGCCCTGACCACCGAGTTGCTGCAGTGGACGATTCGCACCGAGGACGATCTGCCAGGCGGCCGCTATCTCCTCAAACGTCACCCCCGCAACTGGCTCCCACTGGCGGACACCGGGCGCACCTGACCGGCTCCGGTGGTGCCGCACCCGGGACAAAGGGCTGTCAGGACACCGGCGACAGGTTGCCCAGATTGACCCATCCCCAATAGTCATCGGGCGTGCGCACGGGAACCCACGCCTCCCCGGCAGCATCGTATTCAACCGTCCCGGTCACCGTCACGATCATCCCGTAAGGCAGCGTCCCCACCATCTCGCTGTCGCTTTCCAGGGTGTCCCACAACGGAGTCTCGCCGGACGTCACCTGTACCTGGTCGCCAGCCGACGGAACCCAGGCTTCGCCATTCTGGCTGCGGCCCTCGAAGGCATCGAGGAGTGCCGGCCAGTAATCGGCGTAGCAGAACGACACGGTATCGGCGTCGGGATCGAGCGCGTAGAACCCGGTAGTAAAAGCCTTGGTCCGCTGGCTGGGCGTACCATGTGACACCTCGGAGGTCTCAGGATCGGCGATCAGGGCGAGACCGTTGAGGATTCCGTCGATATCACGGTAGGTCAGCTCGGCGACGCGCGAGTAGGCCAGCATGAACGCACCTGCCAGGCAATCGGCGATCAGTTCGTTGTTCGGCACGGTTGGCATGGTGAGCGCCCAGCCACGGTCCTCGCGCGCCTGATGGTAGATCTCGGCCACGACATGGTGCGAGAACTCGTGGGCGATGACCGCCATGGGAATGTACTCGGGCGTGTCGACCTCCCCAAGCCCCCAGAACTCGCCGGTGGTGTAGAGATCGACGAAGGGCATAATCGGGATGTAAATCGCCCCGCTATACCGCACGCCATCGATCACCGTGCGGTCCTGGTCGCAGTAGTAGGCGTTCCGCTCATCGCCCCGCACCGTGACCGGGTCGCCATCCTCGTCCACGCAGGCCATTTCCACGGCATCATCCGGCCGCAACAGCAGGTATGACACCTCGGGCTCGCGCCAGCCATTGTTGACGAACATGGGTGTCCACCAGTCGTCGAGCACGGCGATTTCGGCGGCGGCGAGATCTTCGAGCCAGTCGTAGACCTCATCCTCCGTGCTTGACGAGGTGCCCGCCAGGGCAGGTTGCGTGGCCGCGCCGGCGGATTGCACGAGGAGTGCCAGCAACACGAGGACCCGGAACACGCGCGAACGATTCACCTGGGCCATTCCTTTCGCTGGCAAATGCCTGCGATGGATCGGGGCTCCCGGATCAGCGCCCATCAGGGCGATGAACCGGCTCGACATGGTGTGGCACACATCCTCGGGCGAGGACGGTGACCGGGTCCCGGAGTGTGGCCAGTGTACCGTGCCGCGACAACGCCGTGTGCCTGACCGTGCATCGGGTTTGGTGCGGGCGCGACTCACCCGACTCCCAGAGGATATCCGGCTAGGTAACATTTCAGTCCTCACCTTGTCCGAAGACAAGGCGCGACCGAATGTCGATTGGCCAGAGGTTGCCGGATACCTGTTTCAATCCTCGCCTTGTCCGAAGACAAGGCGCGACCTGGTTGACATGGCGAGCATGGACCGCGTCGGCCTCGTTTCAATCCTCGCCTTATCCGAAGACAAGGCGCGACGCGCTCTGACGAGCGCCTGGGACACTTTGGACGCGTTTCAATCCTCGCCTTATCCGAAGACAAGGCGCGACCCGACCAGGCACCCGCCGACACGATCGGCATCCGGTTTCAATCCTCGCCTTATCCGAAGACAAGGCGCGACACGGCCGCGAGCACGCCCTCCGCGATGTCGCCAAGTTTCAATCCTCGCCTTATCCGAAGACAAGGCGCGACCTCGCCTTGCTCACATCCCGCCTTGACGTTATGCCGGTTTCAATCCTCGCCTTGTCCGAAGACAAGGCGCGACGCAGAAGACATCGTATCGGACATCATCCGATCAGTGTTTCAATCCTCGCCTTGTCCGAAGACAAGGCGCGACCCGTCGCTCATCGTTGTGGCAATGGTGTCAAATGATGTTTCAATCCTCGCCTTGTCCGAAGACAAGGCGCGACCGGACGGCTTACGGGATGGGGGCGGTCAGTCTGGAGTGTTTCAATCCTCGCCTTGTCCGAAGACAAGGCGCGACAGCCTGCGGGCGATCAGTTCGACCGCCGCTTATGCGGTTTCAATCCTCGCCTTATCCGAAGACAAGGCGCGACTGTTCTCGTGGCTGGCGACCCCGGACGGCGTGCGGTTCGTTTCAATCCTCGCCTTATCCGAAGACAAGGCGCGACGATCGCGGCACCCCAACTTGCCGGCTTGCCAGTCCCGTTTCAATCCTCGCCTTATCCGAAGACAAGGCGCGACCCGTTGTGGTCGAGGCTCCAGGTGTCGAGGCCATGTTTCAATCCTCGCCTTATCCGAAGACAAGGCGCGACGCCGGCCGCGTCATCGCGCGGCGAGTGGCCGAGATTGTTTCAATCCTCGCCTTATCCGAAGACAAGGCGCGACGACACGATACCCGCATGGATGTTCTTGAGTTCCTGTTTCAATCCTCGCCTTATCCGAAGACAAGGCGCGACTTCGCCCAGGCGTGCGCGTCATGCCCGAGCTGGATGTTTCAATCCTCGCCTTATCCGAAGACAAGGCGCGACGTCTGGATGCTGGCGGTGCCAGCGCTCCCGACCTGGTTTCAATCCTCGCCTTATCCGAAGACAAGGCGCGACACCCGCCCGATGTTCGACTCGCCCTCCCACTCCCGGTTTCAATCCTCGCCTTATCCGAAGACAAGGCGCGACGTACATCGGGTTGCCGCACTGGAGGCACGTCTTTTGTTTCAATCCTCGCCTTATCCGAAGACAAGGCGCGACCCCTCCCTGGTCGAGAGACCAGATAATCAGGACACGTTTCAATCCTCGCCTTGTCCGAAGACAAGGCGCGACATGCCGCCAAGCACGACAAGACCTGGCGGTATCTGTTTCAATCCTCGCCTTGTCCGAAGACAAGGCGCGACG
>CAZSUN010000125.1:0-9945 GCA_964610045.1 uncultured Sphaerobacteraceae bacterium | reverse complement strand
TTCCCGGATCGTCTCTACAGCCGGATCACGCTGCGGAGGGTTTCGCCGCGCTCCATGGCGTGGAACGCCTCTTCGCTCTCTTCCAGCGAGATCACCCGCGTCACCACCCGGTCGAGGTCGAGTTGTCCCTGCGCGTACCAATCCGCGAGCAGCGGGAAGTCGCGCGTGGGCAGGCAGTCGCCGTACCACGACACGCGCAGCGCCCCGCCAAGATCGAAGAACTTCGCGACTGGCAGGTCGAGGTGGGCGTCCTGCCCGGCCACGCCGATGATGACGCAGGTGCCCGCCAGGTCGCGGCAGAAGATCGCCGTCTCCAGCGTCTCCGGGCGGCCCACGGCTTCGAACGAGGCGTTGACGCCGTGTCCGCCGGTGATCTCCTTGATCGCGGCGATCGCATCAACCTCGCGCGGGTTCACCGTATGGGTCGCGCCGAATTCCTTGGCCCACGCCAGCTTGTTCGGATCGAGGTCGACCGCGATGATCGTCGTCGCCCCGGCCAGCCGCGCCCCCATGATGACGGAATCACCGACCCCGCCACAACCGATCACCGCCACCGACTGCCCCGGCTGAACACTGGCCGAGTAGAGGGCAGCCCCGACCCCGGTCATGACGCCGCACCCGATCAGGCTCATCTGCTCTGGCGGCAGGGAGGCGTCGACCGGGATGCACTGCCGCGAGTGGACGAGGGTATGCGTGCAAAAGGTGCCGATGCCAAGGATCGGGGTCAGGAGTTCGCCGTCCATCGTTCGCATGCCCTGGTGGGCGTTCAGGCTGGCGGCGCAGAGGTGCGGCTTGCCAATCTGGCAGAAGCGGCAGGTGCCGCACGGCGCCCGCCAGGCGAGGATGACGAAATCGCCTTCCTTGACGTTGGTGACGCCCTCGCCGACCTGTTCGACGATCCCGCTCCCCTCGTGTCCGAGCAGGAACGGGAACCCGGAGGTCCCGAAGACACCATTCTTCGCCGAGAGGTCGGTGTGGCAGACCCCGCTGGCGATGATGCGGACGATCACTTCGCCCGCTTCCGGGGCATCGATCGTGAATTCCTCGATCTCACCGGGTGCGCCGGGGGTTCGGGCGATGACGCCGCGTGCGGTCATGGCTACTGGCATGGAGTCTCCTTCCGGAACGACGATTCCGCTATGGAAGACCTCCATCATCGCCGCCGGACGGCGCGCCCGTCAATCGCCATCATCGCGAGACCGTCAGACAATCCCGTGACGCACCGCCCAGGTTGCCGCCGCCGTCCGGGAGTCCAGGTTCAGTTTGCCGAGGATATGGAAGACATGGTTTTCCACCGTCCTCTCGCTGATCGACAGCGTCTCCCCAATGCGCCGGTTCGATTGCCCGTTGGCGACGAGGCGCAACACCTCCACTTCGCGAGCGGTCAATCCGTGCGTGTCGGGGCGCGTGTCGCCAGATTGGGCGAGATCATCCAGCAACGCGTCGACCTCGGCCATCAACTCGCCCCCGGTGAACGCCGCGCCCGCCTGCCACGCCTCGTCGAAGGGCGCTTCACCCAGCCTCGCCCGCGCCTGGTCCCTGGTCGCCTCGAACAGACCACGATAGCCGAGATGGGCCGACAGGGAATCGGCAGCCGCCAGAAGCCGCGCCGCCGTCCCGGAGCGGCGAGTAACCACTGCAAGTTGGGCAATCTCTACCAAAAGGGCATGCCTGTCTCCCTCATCGAGGGACTTCACCGCGATCCCGCAGGCTTCCTGGAGACAGGCTGCGCTCGCCTGGACGTGGCCCAACGCTCGCTCCAACTGCCCAAGATCGCTCAGGCATTGTGCCAGGATGTACGGATTGCCGCTGATCCGGCAGAGTCCTACGGCCCGATCGAGCAGCTGCCTGGCCTCATCGATTTGTCCGGCTGACCGTGCAGCAGACCCAAGCCAGGAGTACGCCATGGCCGCGTGATTCTCAGGATTGCGCATGCCGGGAGCGGCCTCGAGGCAGGCTTCGAAGTGCATCCGCACCTTTTCCTGACTGCCCTCGCGGTTTCCCTCGGTGCCAAACCCATGGATACGCGATTGATGTGCCTGCCAGTGCTCCGCCGCCAATGCTCCAAGGAGGTGATGCGCCCAGTAGGTACCGTATAGGTAGTCCTCGGCGAGCGAGCGAGCCAGCAGGGATTCGCCTGCAGACCATGCCCGTTCCGTTTCTCCGAGATTCGCCGCCAGGAAGCCGGCGCCCAACACGGCTTCGGCCATGACCGGAGCCGGCAAGTCCGGCCACCTCGCCAACACACGCTCGCACCAGCTGCGACCCTCCGTCACGCGCTCGATCCAGACCTTGCCGCCCGCAGCCTGGCGATACCACCAGACGCGCCAGAGCGCCCCGGCGAGCCGGGTTCCGGTCACGCCATCATCGTGTTCGATGGTCCAGGCTATCGCCGCCCGGCAGTTGTCCAGCTCGCGATCGATCCGGGCGTTCCAAAGCGGCAATCCCGGTCCGTCGTAGTGGGGGAGGGCCTCCTCGGCCAACTCCTGGAAGTACCGGGCATGGCGAGCATGGATGGCGTCACGCTCGCCAGACCCGGCGAGCCGCTCCAGCGCATACTCCCGGATCGTTTCCAACAGCGTGAAGCGGGGATCGTTGCCAACGCCAGGAATCGAGCGGACAAGACTGGCCGCGACAAGGGTGCTCATCCCGGACAGGCAGTCGCCCCCATCGTTAGCCACCACCGAGGCTGCCTCCAACGTGAACCCGCCAACGAACACGCCCAACCGGCGCAGGAGGACCTGCTGTCGCCCGGTGAGCAGATCGTGGCTCCAGGCAATCGTGTCTCGCATGCTGCGCTGCCGCTCCGGCGCATCGCGCGGACCTTCCGACAGGAGCGGCAGGCTACGCTCCAGCCGGGCCAGCAAGGCGGCAGGGGGCAGGACAGGGGTTCGGGCGGCAGCCAGTTCGATCGCAAGCGGCAGGCCGTCCAGGCGGGCGCAGATCGCGTCGACAACCGGCTCCAGGTCAGCCGCCAGGGCGAATCCGGGGTCAAGCGCCGTCGCCCGGTCGGCGAAGAGGGCCCGCGCGCTTGCAAGGTCGAGCGGTGAGACGGGCACCACCCTCTCTCCGGATACCTCCAGCCGGACCCGGCTCGTTGCCAGGATCGTCAGATTCGGGCAGGCGGTCAGCAGATCGACCACCTCCGGAACCGCCACCAGCAAATGTTCGAGGTTGTCGAGCACGAGCAGGATCTGGCGGTCCGCGAGGAATCCGTGAATCCGGGCCACGAGTGGCAGTTCCGGGTTATCGGGCACACCAAGCGCCTCGGCGATGGCGGGCAACACCAGATCGGGATCGCGAATCGGGGCACCGTCGACAATGGCTGACCCATCCGGACACTCCGCCCCGAATCGGTCCAGCACCTGCTCGGCGAGCCGGGTCTTACCGATGCCTCCTGGCCCGGTGAGGGTCACCAGGCGCACGTCACCTCGCGCCAGGAGTCCGGACACCGCGCTGATCTCCTGTTCCCGGCCGATGAAGGACGTGAACCGTCGCGGTCTCCCTGGGGCCTCGGATTGGCTGAACCTTGTGGATGCCATGGCGGCGCCTCCAGGCTGCAACCCCGGTGTTTGTGATCCCTACCCATAGTGCGGCATGAGGACCTCTGGGTCAAATACCGCCACGGGGCGATCCGCACACAGGAAACGAGGCTCCATGACTGGAGCCCTCGCGTTCCGCATCCCGATTGGCGATGTGCCTACGTGCCGCGTTCGTTGATGTAGTAGGTCATGCTTTGCAGGGCGCTGACCGGGTCGATCTCGCGCACAGTCACGTTCTCCGGCACCTTGAGGATCACCGGGGCGTAGTTGAGGATCGCCTCGACCCCACCTGCCACCATCCGGTCGGCGATCTCCTGCGCGTAAACCTTCGGGGTGGCGATGATCCCGATCCGGATCCGCTCCCGGATGATCGTGTCCGTGAGGTGATCGTCGTGCAGGATTTCGAGCCCGCTGACGACGCTGCCGACATTGCGCGGATTGCGGTCGAATGCCGCCACGATCGAGAACGACGACGGCGTGAACCCCCGGTAGTTGGCAATGGCGCGTCCGAGGTTGCCAAGCCCCACCAGGGCCACCGGCCACTGCCGGTCGAGCCGCAGGATGCGGCCGATGGTGTGCGCGAGGAACTGGGTGTCGTACCCCTTGCCCTGCTTGCCGAATTTGCCGAAGTACGACAGGTCGCGCCGGATCTGCGCGGCCGTCACCCCGATCAGGTCGGCAAGTTCCTCCGACGAGACGGATTCGACGTTGTTGTCGGCGAGCGTCCGCAGCGTGCGGACGTAGATCGGAAGCCGACGGATCACGATATCCGGGATTTGCTGTTCCGCATCGTGGGCGAGGGCAACACCGCCGGCGGAATCGATCAGGACTGAACGGGAATGCGACAGCGAGCCGCGTTCGGCCGGACCGTTCCCGTTTGAACCATGCGTGCCGTTCGTGCGGCTGGCATGTGACGGGCTGGAATGCTCCGGATCATGGGCGATCATGAAATCCCCGGTTGATGGCGAGCGCGCCGCAAACTCTGGCAGGAACGCGGAGGGCGGCACCCGGACGGAGAACGAACTGCGTGGTTGTGCGCGAAAGTGCTGCGCTGGACAACCACGTCATCAGGACCCGGTGGAAACGGCACGAATCCTGGCAAGTGGGCACTATGGGCTGCCACTGACTGCAACCGATCGTGCGTACCTTCACAAGTGTAGTCGAGTCAGGGGTGAATTACGAAACATGGTTCGCGACCGTGAACGCTACGAGACGCTGTCCCAAAACACGCGCTGGAACTCGGCCGTGTCGTAGTACCCCACCACGCTGACGATTTTGCCGCCGGTCACCCGAATGATCGCAACCTGCTCGCTGATCAGCTCCCGGTTTTGCCGGGCCGAATACTCCCTGATCACGTACTGCACCGCCGCCCGGTCCGGTTCGGCGATGACATCGGTTACGTCCCAATGGGCATTCGGGTACGACGACACCACCGTCCCGAAATACGCGACGATCTCGTCGGCCGGACGGATCGGGGCCGAGTGCGGGTGCGCGCGGAAGGTGGCGTTGGCGGCCAGCGTATGGCGCAACCGGCGCGGATCGCGTGCGTCCAGCGCCAGGAAGAACTCCCGCCCCAGCGCTTCCACAACTTCGGTTGGATTCAAGCCGGATGCCCCGCGCCGCTGGTCGGAAGCTCCACCTTCAGGATTCGACGACGCGGTCATCGCTCGATCACCCACCGCATCGACAACACCCCTGGTTCCCGTCGCATTGATCCGTGATTCACGCTAGACCTCGAGGTGGGTTGGCACCAGCTTCAGCAACTCGTCGAGGTGCGTGCGCTGGATTTCGGCGAGCCCTTCCCGGGCCCCAACCTGGTCGAGCGTCTCGTCGAGTGCCCGCAGGTGGCGATAGTCGGACAGGGCGAGGTGCTCCGCCAGTTGCCGGACCGAGACATTCTGCCCCTTCCGGCTGCTTCCCTTCAGCTCCCAGGCATCATCGGGCAGGCTGCGCAGCAGCGAGCATGTTCCCTGTCGCAACCGCCGGAATTGCGCCATCACCAGGATGGTGGGCCGTTCGCGGTCTCGCGCTTCCACCACGGGATCACGCGGCAACTCGCCGATACTATCGAGGTTGGCGTTGGGCTGGGTGGCGATCAGGTACATCGGGGCAAATACCCGCTCTTCCTCATCGCGCATGTCCACCACGATCTCCTTGGCCGTGGGTTCACCCCGGTAGACCGATCGCTCCAGGCGATTCGGGTCGTGAATCGGCGTCAGCCAGCGCGACAGGTGATGCACCGCAAAGTGCAATCGCACGATCAGCGCGTTGTTGTCCGAATTCAGGACCTCGCGCACCACCTCGTCCGGTGCCGGTGCGTTAATGTCGACAAAGCTGGTGGCACTTCTCATCGTCTACCGCTCGATTCCTCACTCGCCCGTGATCTCGCCCCACCCGGAGTGTGCCCGTTCATTCTAGGCGAGAACGTCCCTCGCCTGCACCAGATGCTTGGCATCGTGATCGCAGAACAGGTTCAGCAGCCAGTGCAGCGTCACGCGTCCCTGCTTCGGCATGATTCCCACCCGGTTCCACGAACCCGTGTCCAGCGCCTGCAATCGCTCGACCAGTGCTTCACGGCGTTCCCTGAACTCTGCCAGCGCCTCTCGCGGATCCTGGTCCCGATATCCGTGCTCGATCGCCCACAGCGTATCGTCGTAATCCTCCAGCGTCGGAGCATCCACGGTCAGGATCAGGTCGACCCGGTTCCCCAGGATCACCTCCCAGTCGCGCAGGTGCGGCAGGATTTCCACCATGCCAGACCCGCCGTCCTGGGCAGGCTGCCAGAGTTGCTCGTCCGATTTCCCCTGAACCAGCCGTACCAGTTCACTGGGCATCGCCGCCAGCGCTCGTACGATCGTGTCCGGCGCGCGTCCGTCCGGCGCGACGGTCAGGACGGTTGGACTGCTCTCGATCCCGCCGCCCGTTCCGCCATCAAGCGTCGAAAGACAGGCAACGGGCAACACCAGGCTGTCGCGTTTCTCCATGCGTATCCAGTTCGTTGCGGCGAACAGCGTCAGGCAATCGCCTACCCCAGAGACGCCAGATGGATGACCAGTCACGCACTCCCTGACACCGGGCTCAACCTGTTTGGAGATCAAGGCAGCCCGCGAGCGGCCATCGCACGAGCCGGAACGCCTGCTCACCCAATCGCGGTGGCAGGAGCCGACTGGGCCAGATTATTCCCGAATGTCACCGTTTCCTGCAATTCCCCAACCGGCTACCACGGTGTCATCAGGCACGATCGGCACCTCGCGCGGGGTCCACGAACCCGCCTCGCCGTCGAGCGCCCACGCCCGTACTTCGGGCGTACTCGCCGCGAACGAGACGATCAGCATCAGGGTATCCGGGTACCACGCCTCGGCGAGATCGGTTGCCGACGGGCGAGGTGGACCTTGCGTGTGGGAATGCGCGATCACCGCCAACCGCAGGCCGTCGCGCTCGATCTCCTTCATCGCACTCACCAGTTCCTGCCAGTCCATCCGGTAGCGCACCGGCGAGTGCAGGGCATTGGTGCCGGTAAAGAGGCGGTTGGGCCGCACGATGTGGCCCGGTACGGCGCCGGGTTCCGCCAGGAGCGCCACCCCCTCGTTCGGCAGGGCGGCCCGCATGTGCGCCACGATTCGCTCCTGCGTCGATGCCGGCAACACCAGGACCGTCGCCGGATGCATTGCCATGCGTAACTGGTCCTGCCGGCGACGAGCCGCGTCATCCATCGGGAAACCCTCGTACAATCGTCTCGCCGGGCGCACCGGCCCGGGTTTCCAGTATCGCCGACCATCGCGTCACCGCGGGAGCATGCATGCCACGCCGAGTCCTGCCCACGTTCTCCACCCGGCACCGCTGGCTGTCGTCACTGCTCGTGGCGCTCCTACTGGTCACGAGCATCCCGGCTGGGACCATCATTGCCCAGGGCCACGGCTTGAGCGCGACCCAAACCCCGGACGACAGCCTCGACGCCTGGATATCCGCCGCCATCCAGCCCGATCTCCAGGCTGCCGTCGCCGCAATGATGCCGCCGGATCTCTCCATCTATGAGATCGACGCAACCCTGGAGACCGAAGACGACGACGCGCCTGCGCTCAGCGGCCACCTGACACTGACCTATACCAATACCACCG
Source organism: uncultured Sphaerobacteraceae bacterium (assembly GCA_964610045.1). Classification (GTDB taxonomy): domain Bacteria; phylum Chloroflexota; class Chloroflexia; order Thermomicrobiales; family UBA6265; genus JACCYX01. Next base: position 2,285 of record CAZSUN010000125.1, on the reverse strand, counting down.
GGGACACGCTCGACACGCTCCCGTTCCGTCTCTATGCCAACGGGCCGGCGGACGGCCACGATGCGATCACGGTGGACGACGTGACAGTCGACGGCGATCCGGTTGACCCCGACCTCTCCGTCCTCGATTCCGTACTCGAACTCCCGCTCGATGGAGGTCTCGACGCCAGCGACTCGACCGTGGTGGAACTCTCGTTCGAGGTCGCGATCCCGATCGACGCCACCGAGCACTACGGCATTTTCAACGCCGACAGCACCACCGGCACCCTGGCGCTCGCGCACTGGTACCCGGTCCTCGCCGGACGCGATCCCGTCACCGGCTGGGTCCTCGATCCGCCGAGCGTCAACGGCGACCCGATCTTTTCCGACACCGCCCTCTACGACATCACCATCACCGCGCCGGACGACTGGGCGGTCGTCACCACCGGTGTCCCGTTCGACGATCCGGAGACCGATGGCGACCTGGTATCCCAGCGCTACGTTTCCGGGCCTGCCCGCGATTTCACGATCGTTGCCGATGCCGATTTCGAGGTCGTGCAGCAGGAGGTCAACGGCGTCACGATTTCCTCCTGGTACAACCCCGGCGAGCAGGAGACCGGCGAAGCCGTCGCCGACTACACCGCCCAGGCGATCGAACTGTTCGACGATCTCGTGGGCGACTACCCCTACACCACGCTCGACATGGTGCCGGTCGAGATGTACGGCGCGGCCGGCTGCGAGTTCCCCCAGTTGATCTACATCGGCCACGACTACTACACCGGCGAGCAAAGCTTCGAGGTGCCGAACGCCCTCGACTTCACCGTCGCCCACGAGGTTGTGCATCAGTGGTTCTACGGGCTCGTCGGCAACAATCAGTACGCCCACGCCTTTATCGACGAGGGTCTCACCCAATACCTCTCATCCGGGATCTATTTCACGATGACCTACAACCAGGAAGCCGGCGATATCGTCATGGAGTCGTTCATCCAGCGCCCGTTCGAGCGGCTGGTGCGCCAGGGTAGCGATTACGTCGTCGACACCCCGACCGATGATTTCCCCACGGGCAGCGCCTATGCCTGGGCTGCCTACGCCAAAGCGCCGGTGGGATTCGCGGCCATCCTGGACGAAATCGGTGAAGACGCCTTCTTCGACGCGCTCCAGCAGTACGTCGAGGACTTCACCTTCCGGGTCGCCCAGCCATCGGACCTGCTTTCGGCATTCGAGGACGCCAGTGGTGAAGACCTCGGCGACCTCTGGAGTCACTGGTTCGAGGAAACCAACGCTGCGGACGATATCGACTGACGCCGAATGCCGGCCAATGGAAACTCACCGGCGGGCTCCCGCGTTTGGGTCGTATCGACATCCACGCCCAATCCCGGAGGGAAGGCCCATGCACCAGCCACCAATATCCCCCGACGAACGCATCCTCGACCGCCGTGCGGTCGCATCCGGCATAGCGGCGCTGCTCCTGGCGGGACACGTCACGGGAACGTCCGCGCAAAATCCGGGGGAGGCGTTGGAGCCGAACCTGTACGACCTCACCGGAGACGGCGTGAGCGTGAGCTACGCAACCAGTTCCGAAGCTGGAGCGCCGCTGTTCGTCTACACCGAAGGCGACACGGTCTTTTCGGCATCCGGCTACGCCACCGATACGGGCGACGGGATCAACATCGACGAGGTCGCAATGGTGGGCACGATCGTGTCCATGTACCTCGACAGCGTCGCGGACGGGTGGACGCGCACCCTCTCGCTCGTGCTGCCGGAGATCCACCTCACCCCCGGACACGATACCTTCGACACCATTGCCATCATCACCACCCACCGCATGCACATCGGCGGCCCGGCCTACATCCAGGGCGCGCTGCAGTCGTACGAAGTCATCCCGCTGGCAGGGACCGCCGCCGCTGTGGTCTTCTGACGGTCGAGATCACGCAAAGCGGGGAGCGACGTGCTCGGCGAACAACGCCATCGACGCTTCCGCATCCTCGGGCCGGGTACCGGCGGCGAACATCTGGCACATCACCTCGTCGAGCTCGTGATCCTTTGCCCACCGGTCGACCTGGCGAGCAACATCATCGGGCGTCCCGGCCACGAACCGGATGCGCTCGCAGATCTCGGCGTACGCCTGCGTATCCGTGCGTCCATCCCACTCGATCCCGGCATCGTATTTTGCATAGCGGCGAAAGGTCGCGGCCGTCATCCGGTGCGCGTCCTCGCAGGTAGGCGCCACGAACGTGAACCGGAGCGCGGCCATGTACCCCCTGCTGCCTACCGGCAGGCTCGCCCGGTAGCCCGCCCGGAGTTCGG
>CAZSUN010000124.1:0-10465 GCA_964610045.1 uncultured Sphaerobacteraceae bacterium | reverse complement strand
CGCACTCCAGCGAAACCTGGTCGGTGAACGACAACTTGGCCCATCTGCGCGCCTGCGCCGATATCTGGGGTGAGAGTATCGCCGAAATGTTGCGTGTCGACGGTGGAACCCAACGGAGGATCCACCCGCGCACCTCTATCAGGAAAACGACGTATCCGGAAATGGACTTCACCGAGTCCCTGGCGGCGTTCACCGCGCAACGGGCGGCGCTGCTGGATCGGCTGCGGCTGTTGGACCCGTCCGCCTGGGAACGGGGCGCCACGATCGACGGCCGCCTCCACACCGTCTTCACCCAGGCACGGCGGATGGCACTTCACGAACGAACGCACTGCGAGCAAATCGAGGCAACCCTCACCCTGCTCCTGCCGTGATCCTCACGTACCAGGCGTTGCGCTCCTGGCGCTCCATGTGGACCGGCTGCCCGAGTGAGGAGTTGCGATCGGGACAGCCGCGTGATGGGGAAGGACCGATACCCGGTCGGTCCCTACGTACGACTGCCTTGCAGCAATCACCTACCACCGCACACCGTCCATGCAGGACAACCCCGCGTGCGCTGGCGCTCACTGGGCTGTCCCTCCATCGGAAGCCCACGCGACCACACCCATTTGCATGGCCACCTGCCTGCACGCATCATAAGGTTCAGCGCGATCTCGTCACATCAAGCATGCACGTCCTGAGGACACCGATGACTGATTACGGACACGATCTCCGGTTTGGCACCTTCCTGACACCCAACGCCGCGCAACCGGAAGCGGCGGTTACCCTGGCCGAATTGACCGAGGAATCCGGGCTCGATCTCGCGACCTTCCAGGACCATCCATATAACCCGGGGTTCCTCGACACCTGGACGCTGATGACCTGGGTTGCGGCGAAGACCCAGAGGATCACCCTCGCCGGGAACGTCCTCAACCTGCCACTGCGACCACCGGCAATGCTGGCTCGCGCTGCCGCCAGTCTCGATCTGCTGTCGCAGGGCCGGTTCGAGATGGGCATCGGCGCCGGGGCGTTCTGGGACCCGATCGAAGGGATGGGAGCCCGCCGCCTGACTCCCGGCCAGGCCGTCGATGCCCTGGAGGAAGCGATCGACCTGATACGGGAGACCTGGGATACATCCAGTCGCGCCCGCATGCGCATCGATGGCGAATACTACTCCGCTCCGGCGATGCAACGGGGACCGCGGCCGTTCCATCGAATCGGCTTCTGGATAGGCGCCTACAAGCCGAAGATGCTCCGCCTGACCGGAGCGAAGGGCGACGGCTGGCTGCCGTCGCTGGGCTACATCCAGCCTGGCGAAGTACCGTCCTCCAACCAGGCAATCGACGATGCCGCGATGGAGGCGGGGCGCAACCCTCGCGAGATCAGGCGCATGCTCAATCTCGGGCCGGCAACCTTCGCGAACGACAATCGAGGCTTCTTGCAGGGTCCGCCCAAGCAGTGGATCGAGGAACTGAGCCAGCTTGCCCTGGACCACGGCATCAGCACCTTCCTGCTGGGAGGCGACAATCCCTACACCATCAGCCTGTTCGCCGGGGAGATCGCTCCGGCCGTGAGGGAAGGAGTCACGGCGGAGCGCAGGCGGCGCGGCACCGATACCTCCCTGCCCCGACCGAACGCGGCCCTCGCCTTGCGAACGCCCGGTATTGCCTACGACGACGTGCCCGCGGCGATTCGTGAACGCGTGGTCGAGCCGGGGGATTTCGCCTACGACCGTGTGCAACATACGTATATCCGGAAAGGCGCTCCCGGGCTCGTCATTCAGCCGGGCGATGCCGCAGAGGTCAGCGCGGCCCTGACCTGGGCACGAACCCAGCCTGCGCCCCTGGCAATCAGATCGGGTGGGCACGGGATCAGCGGCCGCTCGACCAATGATGGCGGAATCGTGATCGACCTCTCGCGAATGGACCGGATCGAGGTGCTCGACCGGGCGCGCCGCCTGGTCAGGATCGAACCGGGTGCGACGTGGGGCCACGTCGCGGAAGAACTCGCTCCTCACGGCCTGGCGATCAGTTCCGGGGATTACGGGGATGTTGGTGTTGGGGGTTTGGCGACTGCGGGAGGGATCGGGTTCATGTCCCGAAAGTTCGGCCTGACCATCGACCGGATGGTCGCCGCCGAAATGGTGCTGGCGGACGGCTCGGTGCGCCGGGTGGACACCGATCGAGACCCGGATCTGTTCTGGGCCATTCGTGGCGCCGGCGGCAATTTCGGGATTGCCACGGCGTTCGAATTCGAGGCGTCCGAGGTGAGCGAGGTGGTGTTCGCCCTGATTGTGGTCGATGCCACCGATACTGCCCGTTTCGTCACCCGCTGGGGTCAGCTGGTCGAGCAATCGCCTCGCGAACTGACAAGCTTCCTGACGATGGTGCCTGCGAGAAGCGACTCCCCACCACTCGGACAATTCATCATCGTCTATGCCGGAGACGATATTCCGGCCGCCACCACGGCCCTCACCCCATTCTTCTCACTGGGCCCGATCCTGCACCAGCAGGCGCAACTGGTGCCTTACATGGCGACCGTGAGCCCCAACGATGGCCTCCATTCCGGCCAGGGCCTCGATTATGTCCGGTCAGGCCTGGTCAACCACATCACGCCAGAGATCGGCGCGCTGGTGCAGGACATGCTGCTCTCCGGGGATTCGACATTCATGCAGTTCCGCGCCGCTGGCGGCGCCGTCAACGATGTGCCGGCCGGCGCGATGGCCTACAGCCACCGGCACCAGAATTTCTCGTTCCTGGCATCGACCTTCGGACAGCGCAAGGCACGGCTCGAACGGCACTGGCAGAAATTGTCACCCCAGCTCGACGGGCTGTACCTGAGCTTCGAAACGGAAATCGGGCCATCGCAACTGGAGGCGGCCTTCCCGGAACCAGCGTTGTCACGACTGCGGGACCTGAAGTCCGTCTGGGATCCGGACAACGTCTTCAACCAGAACTTCAATATCGCCCCGGAGCCGGTGATCGCGCTGTAGCCTGGCACCCCTGGACCCATTTCGCAGGGGAGGATCAGCGGCGCACAATCGGTGGCCTTGGCCTGATAGTCGCTGCGCCGCGTGTGTCCTCCCGCGAAATACGGGAGGACACACGCTCGCTAGCGCTCGCTGGTCCTCCCTTACGATTGAACGTCTTCGTCCTCGTGGTAGAACCAGTCGGCCTCGTCGTCTTCGCGCTTCCAGTACCCTGCCAGATTGAGAAACCGCTTGTTGACATTCCAGTTTGCAACCAGGAACCGCCGTACATCCCGGAGTGTGGAACTCTCGCCCGCACCGAAGACGTAGAGCGGCTCGGGAAGCCGGTCGATCGTCGCCAGTTCGTCGAGCAGGAGCGTGTTCCGGCCTGGACGGTCATCCGGCCCGCGCACAATCCACCGGCACTCCAGCGCCACGCCATCAGCCAGCGGCCATTCCTGGGCGTCATCGAGGCTCGCAACCTCGACGACCACCTTGACGGACGAACCCGCTGGCAGCGCCTCAATGGTGCGTCCAATCGCCGGCAGGGCCGTCTCGTCGCCGAGCAGGAGATGGCTCGCAAATCGTCCTTCAATGGTCCTGGATCCCCACGGTCCGGCCATGGTCACGATCTGGCCGGGAGTCGCCTGCTCGGCCCACCGCGTCGCCAGGCCTTCTCCGTGCAGCACCATATCGAGCACGATCTCACCGGCGTCGTGGTCGATGCGGCGGATGGTATAGGCGCGAGATTCCGTTTCCGGCGCACCATCCGGAAACACCATCCGCCACGGGTTGGTCTCGATCACCGGCGGCAGGGGAACCAGACTGAAATCAAGTGGCAACTGCATCCGGATATCGTCATCACAACCGGTGCTGACGAAGTTGGCCACTTCCGGACCGCCAAACGTCACCCGCATCATGTGCGGGGTGAGACGCTCGGTGCGTACGACTTCCAGCGTGCGAAACCGCACCTCGCTCTCGGCTTTTGCATATCGGACGCGCGGTTCATCACTCACGATCGACACTCCCTGACAGGGTCATAATCCGACTATTTCAGTCGGATTTATACCATGCCGGGCCAATACGGGAAGTCAAACCGTCCCTGTCATGATCAGCGGGGCTGCATCCTCTCCATTCTCGCGGCTGCGGCGCCGCTACGTTTCACCCGATCCCTCACCTTCCAGATACCCGACTTGGCCGCGAACCCAAGGAACCTGCTGACCATGGTCGAACCGCCAGCCACGACGACCGACCCTCCCGGCTTGACCAATCCGGCGAGGTCGTCGAGCCGCGCCACCTGGATCTCGTTCCTCACCTGGTCTTCAAGCATCAGGATTGCGAGGTCCCATGCCGGGCCGGGAGGAAGTTCGGCCAGATCGGGGGTCGCCGCGATTTCAAGACGCCGGACGCGCGGTCCGCTGCCCGCAATCGCCCGGATGCTGGCGCGCAGTGCAAGCTGATCGCGGTCGATCAGCAGGAGCCGGTGCGGCCGCAGCCGGTGCGCAATGACCAGGGGAACGTGACCCTGTCCAGGGTTCTGTACGATGACTGTGCCAGTCTCGCCAACGGTGTGCAGCAGATCGAATACGAGTTGGCTCGCGTAGCTGTATTCGTCATAGTCGGGAAGCCCCTGGACCGGGGTGAGGGTGTATTCGAACTCGTCGACGCCAAATTCCACCGGTTCGCGGTCGAAGAGGCCGCGATCAAATGGATCGCCGGGATCGCCTCCCTCGCCGTCATGTCTCGCATGGATAACCGTATGGTCGGCATACTGCTCATCGTGGACAATCGCGATCGCGGAATCCGCGGTCAACGACTCCCGGATCAGCGCCGCGAGCGGATTCACGATCACCAGCGCGACAACGCCACCATCGGCAAGCGATGCCGCCACATCGCGGGTCAACCCGGCGAGCACCTGCTCGCCCGCCTTGCCGGGAACATTCCAGAGGACGAGATTCCACCCAGAGTCCGGCCCCTGGTCGACACCGAGTCCGACCCGGCATCGCGTTTGGCCACCATCGAGGCCGAGTCGTTCGGCATTCCAGCGGCTGAAACCAGCAGCGAGGGCATCCCTGTCGACCAGCGTCACGTCCCAGCCCGGCATCTGGGTCCGGAACGCCAGTCCCAGCACCCCGTATCCGCAGCCGTAGTCGAGCGCCTGCCCTTCACCCGCAAAGGTTGCCAGATCGAGCGATCGCAGCAGGAGCCGGCTCCCGGCATCCACATCGTGACTGCTGAAGAGTTCCTGCGCGACGGCAAACGGCGTTTGCCGCGCATTCCAGGTGAGTTTCACATCCTTTTTGTGCCATCGTTCCGGAATCATGCAAGCCCTCTACGATTGTACGCGCCTTAACGCAAGCAAACTTGCCAGAGACACCAACTACGGATAGCATCCGGCCAGCGAACGGAACGGAATCTGGAACGTGACGGCACGCCCACGTTGAAGGGACACATCATGGCAGACGGACTCAGGGTCGGGATCTCCGGCGCAGGCACCATTGGCCAGGTTCATGCTACCGCGTTGGAAGGGGTGGACAATGCCACGATCGTGGCTGTTGCCGACCCACGGGAGGAGGCAGGCCGAGCGCTCGCCGACAAGTACCACGCCACCTGGTACGCCTCATATGTCGAGATGCTCGCGAATCCGGCCATCGACCTGGTGATCCTCGGAACGCCATCCGGCCTCCATCCCGAACAAACCATCCTGGCCGCGCGCGCCGGCAAGCACGTCATCACCGAGAAACCGATGGCGATAACCGCGGACGGCGCGACCCGCATGATCGCCGCTTGCGAGGAAGCCGGCGTCCATCTCGCGGTGATTTTCCAGAATCGTCTTTCGCGCGATGTCTACCGTGCCCGGAGGGCGATCGAGGCCGGACTCATCGGCAAGCCGATCCTCGGAAGCGCCGCCGTGTACTGGTTCCGCACCCAGGGATACTACGACGCGAACGGCGGCTGGCGAGGCACCTGGGCGCTCGACGGTGGCGGTGCCCTTATCAACCAGTCCATCCACACCATCGACCTCCTCCAATGGCTGATGGGCGGCGTCAGTTCGGTGCAGGCAAGCATCGCTACCCTGGCTCACGAGATCGAGGCGGAAGATGCCGCCGCAGCTTCGGTGTCGTTCCACTCAGGCGCCGTTGGCACGATCCTCGTCACCACCGATGCCGACCGGGATTACTCGCCACGCGTCGAAGTAATCGGCACCGAAGGCCGGGTAACGATCGAGAGCAATGTGGTCACCCTGTGGCAGGGCAATCGAGAACTCGGCGATGACCTGCTAACCGCCGGCGATCTCGAAATGGTCGAGGGTTGGGAACCGGGCGAAGGATTCGGCGCCGCCCATCAGCGCCAGTTGCGGCTGATCTTCAATGCCATTGTCACCGGCAAGGAGCCGCCGGTTCCCGGGCGCGAGGCCCGCAAGGCGGTCGATGTCATTCTCGGCATTTACGAAGCAGCGAAATCTGGCAAGCGCGTGACGATCCCGGCGTAGTCAACGGTCCCTGGGAGGTTCTCCATGAAGTACGCAGTGTTCACCGTCTCCACCCCGGACTACACCCCCGAGGAGACCGTCCGGAAGCTCGTGGAATTCGGATACGACGGTGTCGAGTGGCGGGTGACCGATCAGGAGAAGGCCGACGGTTCCGGCTTCTGGAACGGCAACCGGGCCACCATTCCGTTCTCGTCATTCGCGCAGGATGCGCCACGGTTCCGGCAACTCACGGAAGACGCTGGCCTCGGCCTATCCGGGGTTGGTACCTATGTCCGATGCGACAACCTGGCGGGCGTCGAAGCCGTAATCGCGGGCGTCAAGGCGCTTGGCGCGAACCGCTTCCGGGTGACGGTTCCCGGGTACGACGGCCTCGCCTCGTTCACGCCCATCTGGGAAGGCGCGAAGGCCCAGTACCGGGATGTCGTGGCGCTGGCAGGGGACCACGATGTCAAGGTGTTGCTCGAATTGCACCACCGGTCCATCGTGCCGACCGCGAGCGCGGCCCGGCTCTTCCTCGATGGTCTCGATCCTGACCACGTTGGCGTCATCCACGATGCCGGCAACATGGTGTTCGAGGGGTTCGAGGCCTACCGGCTCGGACTCGAGATGCTCGGCCCGTACCTCGCCCACGTCCATGTGAAGAACGCCCGGTGGTTCCCGGATTCGTACCAGGCTGACGGCTCTCTCGCCTGGCAATGCGGTTGGACGGGACTGCGTCGCGGCATCGCCAGCATGACCGACCTGGTTCGCGCCCTCCGGGCAGTCGGGTACGACGACTGGATCGCGTTCGAGGATTTCAGCACCGATCGCCCGCTCGACGACCGCCTCCGGGAGAACCTGACCTACCTGAAGAACGTGGTCGCCGCCGTCGCGGCGGAGTAGTACCGTCTCCGGGTGAAAAGCAGCGCTCCATCCTGGGGGCGACCCTCCGTGGTCGCCCGGAGGGTGGTAAACACAGGGTCTCCGCCCGGCGATCAACGACAGACGCAACGCAATAGCCCCGGGTGGAGATTCCACCCGGGGCTGTTCGCATCGCCGCGCCAATTACTGCGGCGGGTTCTCCTCGGACATATCCGTGATGCCGAGTTCCATGTTCTCTTCGTCCGGAATGTCGTCATCCGACGAATCGTCATCGTACCCGCCGGCGGCGACCTCGGCCGGCCGGTCGAGGACGGCCGTCGCCGTCACGGGCAGGAGACCCTCCTCCATCAGCGCGGCGTAGTCCTCGTCCTCGGCGGGTTCCACCGACGATGCGGTCATCGCGGCGAGAGTGGCCGCTTCCAGATCGTTGGGTTGCAGCGACGTATCCTGCACCCCGAACCCGGATCCGGCCGGGATGAGTTTGCCGATAATGACGTTCTCCTTGAGACCGCGCAGGTGATCGACCTTGCCGTTGAGCGCGGCTTCGGTCAGCACCCGGGTGGTTTCCTGGAACGACGCGGCCGAGAGGAACGAATCCGTCTCCAGCGAGGCCTTGGTGAGACCGAGCAGGAGGGAGATTGCCGTGGCCGGCTCGCCGCCCTGGGCCAACACAGCCTCGTTCTTCAGGCTGAAGTCGAACTTGTCGACCATGTCGCCCTCGAGCAAATCGGTGTCGCCCGGGAACTGCACCCGCACCTTGCGGAGCATCTGGCGGCAAATCACTTCGATGTGCTTGTCGTTGGTATTCACGCCCTGCGAGCGGTACACCTTCTGCACCTCGTCGATGATGTACCGCTGGGTCGCCTCCGGACCGAGCGTGTCGAGCACCTGGTGCGGATCCTTCGGGCCAAGGGTCAGCTGGCGACCGGGAAGCACTTCCTCACCGTCATCGACCAGCAATTGGTCACCCACGCTGATCTGGTGCTCCTCGCGGTCCTCCCGCTGGTGCCGGACGTAGAGGGTGCGGCCGTCGAGGAAGAACGTCCCGGCGATGCCAGGGGTGAGCTTCTCGCCATCCGGTCCCTGCGCGATGACCGTCTTGTCCTTGTCGACTTCGGTCCCTTCGACCGCGACGACTTCGTATCCGTCCGGCAGCAACGCACGCCACGATTCCAGTTCGGTCGAGCTGATAACCACGATGCGCCCGGAATCAGTTTCCTCGATCGAGAGCTTGCCCGGCTTCTGGGCGAGCAACGCAGCGCCCTTCGGCGTGCGCGCCTCGAACAGTTCCTCGACACGCGGAAGACCGCTGGTGATGTCCGCCCGCGCCACACCGCCGGTGTGGAACGTGCGCATCGTCAGCTGGGTCCCCGGCTCGCCGATCGACTGGGCGGCGATGATACCAACCGCCTCGCCGAGTTCCACCAGCTCGCCGGTCGCCAGGTTGCGGCCATAGCAGGCCTGGCAGACACCGTGCGCCGCCTCGCAGTTCATCACGCTGCGAACGTGCACATCCTGGACTCCCGCGTCGATCACCATCGCCACGGTGTCGGTGGAGGTGCCGTCCTCGTTCACGAGGTACTCGGTCAGCTCCTCACCCCGCGACCGCAGGATCTCGCCGGTTTCCGGATGGATCACATCCTCGGCGAGAATGCGACCGATCAACCGGGTCCGGAACTCTTCCTCGGAGCTTGGCTTCCCTTCACTGTCGATCCGGCTCACCACAATGCCCGTTTGGGCGCCGCAGTCATGCAGGGAGATAATGACGTCCTGCGCCACATCGACCAGGCGACGGGTGAGATAGCCGGAGTCCGCGGTTCGGAGCGCGGTGTCCGCCAGGCCCTTCCGCGCGCCGTGGGTCGAGAGGAAGTACTCGAGTACCGTCAGGCCTTCGCGGAAGTTGGACTTGATCGGGATGTCGATGATCTTGCCCTGGGGGTCGAGCACGAGTCCGCGCATGCCCGCCATCTGGCTGATCTGGTTCATGTTCCCCTTCGCGCCCGAGTCCGCCATCATGTAGACGGAGTTCTGGCCGCGAAGGCCCTTTTCGACTTCCCGCGAAAGGGTATCGCGGGCCTCGTTCCAGATATCCTCGAGTTCCTTCAGGCGGTTGTCTTCCGTCAGCAACCCGCGGCGGTACTGCCGCTCGATCCGCGACGCCTGCTCCTCCGCCCCGGCAACGATGCCCGCCTTCGTGTCGGAGGTGGTGACGTCCGCGAGGGCGAAGGTGAGCCCGCCCTTGGTGGACACCTGGAACCCGAGCTTCTTGATCCGGTTCACGACATCCGCCGTGCGGGCCGGGTCGTTGAAGGTGCGGTAGCAGTCGGCCACCACGCCGCGCAGCTGCTTCCGGCCCATGGTGTCGTTGTAGTACTTGCCGAGTTCGGTTGGGAGGATCTCGTTGAAGATCGCCCGGCCAACCGTGGTCGGGATCCGCTTCACCACGCCGCCATCCCGGTCGGTGCGCACGGTGATGGCAGCCTGGACATCGATTGCGCCGGAATCGTAGGCAAGTTTGACTTCCTCGATCGAGGAGAAGGTCTTGCCCCAGCCACGCGGCACGGTCCCGTTCGCGAGGTCTTCCTCGTAGTTCCGCTCGCTGGTGATGTAGTAAATGCCGAGCACGATGTCCTGCGTCGGCGAGACGATCGGCTCACCGCTCGACGGCGACAGCAGGTTGCGCACCGACAGCATGCGCTCGCGCGCTTCCGTCTGGGCTGCCCGCGACAGCGGAACGTGCACCGCCATCTGGTCGCCGTCGAAGTCGGCGTTGAAGGCCGTCGTCACGAGCGGGTGCAGCTGGATCGCCGATCCTTCGATCAAGCGCGGCTTGAACGCCTGGATACCGAGCCGGTGGAGGGTTGGCGCCCGGTTGAGCAGCACCAGGTAGTCACCGATCACGTTCTCCAGCACGTCCCAGACGTTGGGATTGACGCGCTCGACGAGGCGCTTGGCCGACTTGATGTTGTGCGCCAGGCCACGGTCGACCAGGCGGCGCATCACGAACGGCTTGAACAGCTCCAGCGCCATTCGCTTCGGCAGGCCGCACTCATCGAGGGCCAGGTCGGGACCAACCACGATCACCGAACGGCCGGAGTAGTCGACGCGCTTACCGAGCAGGTTCTGGCGGAACCGCCCCTGCTTGCCCTTCAGCAGGTCGCTCAGGC
>CAZSUN010000123.1:2272-10731 GCA_964610045.1 uncultured Sphaerobacteraceae bacterium | reverse complement strand
TTAGAGCGTGTTGCAGAAAAGTTGATTGCGAAAGCAGGACAGCCACACGGCGCTGCGCGCCTGGGCTGTCCCTACATACGACCGAACACCGATCAAGCTCACTGCAACGGGGTGTAGGCGGCCCAGTGCTGATCCCCCTCGTGGTTGAACGGGAGCAGCCGGACATTGGCGACCGTTTGCGCTCCGGCGTCGGACCACCGCGTGTCAGCCCCCGTCTTGCCGCCGCTCTCGATCATCCCCGCTGCCGGTATCCCAGCCGTCTGCCCGGTACTCGTCGTAGGCCATCCGTGCCGCCTGGTTGGTGAAAGAGGTGACCTGCTCGTCCCGGATCGCCGTGGCCTCGCCCACCGCCAGACGGGCCAACTGGCGGTCCACCCGCGCCTCGGTCTTGGCCGTCCCGTCCCCATGCAGCGCCCGGCCCAGATCCCAGACCCGTTCGCTGGCGTGGAACCAGTCGACGATCTGGACCTCACGGGGGACGTGCTCATCGGCCAGATGCCAGATCCAGGCCGCGCCATCCCCAAGCACGGCCAGCTACGGCGCGGTCTCGGCCTGCAGACCATGGGCGACCACCGCCAGCCGTCGCCCTAGGGCGTCAGCCGGTTCCAGCCTGGCCGCCTACCGGCTCGGGCCACGCTGCTCGACCTCGCGTGCTGGGGCGTCCGCCTGCGGCGGACCGGCGTTGCCGGGGGATGGTTCGCGGCGCTCACCATGACGGACGTGAGGTTCGCGGGCCAATAGCGAAACTGTCCGGGAGAGAGGGATCACCTCCTCCCCCAGTTCCTCATCACACCCTCTCGCTGTCGATGGTCAGCCAACCTCCCAGTAAACACGGTAGACCAGGAAGACGCACATGAGGCCAGCGATGATCAGGAGTCCGATGATGATTGCCAGGCAACTGCGGGAGGCTGACCCGATCTCCTCCTGCGACACCATGCCTTCGAACTCGTCGTCGGTCTGGATGTACTCGGTGCGGAGTGGTCCCCCCGGTACGATGATCCTGCGGGGTTCGTCCTGATCGGCCGGTTCGCTCATTCGGGTTTGGTCTGTGCGGCCGCCGCGGCCTCATCGGCCTGGGTCATCCGCCAGACATGCACCATGCGCCAGACAGCCGTGAGGTGCGTGACCACCGCCAGGATCCAGAGTGCCCAGAGTGGCTGGTTGATGACGAGACAGGCAGCCAGCAGCACAACCCGCTCCGGCCGGGCAGCCAACCCCACCGAGGCGCTGTAACCGATGGCTTCGGCCCGGGCGCGGGCGTAGCTGATCATCAGGGCGCCTGTAGCGGCGATCAGGATCAGGACTGACCCCACGTGATCGTCGCCGGTCTGGTTCAGCCAGAGCAGCAAGCCGAGATACACGACGATCTCCGAGTACCGGTCAACCGTCGAATCGAAGAACCCCCCAAACTTCGAGACAGTGTTGGTCGAGCGCGCAATCGCTCCGTCGACCATGTCGAAGGCGCTCGCCACGAGCAGGAGTACGCCGCCAATCCGTGGATGCCCGGACGCGATCACCGCCGCAACGCCAACGTTGAGCAGGAACCCGATCACGGTGGCCATGTTCGCCGTCATGCCACGCCGCGCAAGCCATGCCCCTACGTGGAGCATGTAGTGGCGGACCCACTTGCCTATCCGCTCCGATACCACCGGCCCAACCCCCTGTCACCCTCAACCTGCCGCCAGCACTGCCGGCGCGGTACCGGCACTCTACCCATCCAGCATTGTATTCCAGCCGGTGCGGTTACTCCTGCGATCGTTGTCGCCACGGAGCATGCACCGCCGCTGCAGCGGCCTTGCGATAGACATCGATCACCCGTTGCGCCACCTGGGGCCAATCATATTGCTTGGCCGAAACCGGGCCAGCAGCGCTGAGCCGTTCCCGCAGGTCACGGTCAGCCAACACCCGGACCAGGCCCAACGCCAGCGCCTGCGGATCACGCGGCTCGACCAGGATCGCGTTTTCCCCATTGGTTGCAACACTTGCATAGCCAGGAATGTTCGTCGCCACGACCGGCCGTCCCGCCGCCATCGGCTCCACGATGACGTAGCCGAAGCTCTCGTTCCCGGTCGATGGAACGCAACAGACATCGGCGCTGGCGTAGTACCGGGCCTTGTCTTCCTGCGAGACGAACCCCCTGAACTCGACCTCATCGACCCCGTACCGCTCCATCAGGTTGAGGAATTTCTCCGGCCGGCCCGATCCGATCACGATCAGCTTCGCGTTCGGGAACTGTTGCCGCACCAATGGCATCGCGCGGATGAGATAGCGGAATCCCTTGCGCGACTCCTCGAACCGGCCAACGAACAGGATGCGCGGTGTCCCATCCTGCGCCCACGGGAATGGTTCGACGTGATCGCCGTAGCGCGAGACGTCGATCCCATTGGGAATCACTTCGTACTGGCCCTCGAAATACTTGCTTACGAAATCCCGCGCCGGCGCCGAAACCGCGATCCGGGCATCCAGCCGGGTCAGCACGAAGGACATGTACGGCTTGAGCGCCGAATACCACGGCTGCGAACCACTGTAGGCATGGAAGGTAGCGACATTCACCGCCCGGGAATTCAACAGCACCATGTATGGCAGCACCGGCATCAATGGTTCGTGCAGGTGCACGATATCGAAGCGTTCCCGCCGCATGATCGACTTCACATCGGCATACAACGTGACATCGAAGGTAAGCCGCATCTTGCTGCCGTTGCCGGGAATGGTGATGGTCCTGCCGATCCCGTAGTAGCCTTCGGATTTTTCGAGGCCACCGACATCCCCCCGCGGCGCCATTACGGTCACCTCATGGCCGATCCGGCGGTACTCGTCCCGAAGGTGGGCCACATGCTCGGCCACACCGCCCGGTTGCTGCATGCTGTATGGAGAGACGAGCGCGATCTTCACGAAGGCATTGTCCAATGGGCGAGGGCGCGACGGCACGCCCAACCGGCGGAATTGTACGACGTGCTGGACACAATCTCGTTGGCAGGCGCCAACACAGCCCAGTCAACCCAGTCCAGACGATATCTGGGTCAATGCTTCGAGCCAGGCATCCGAATACGCCTGTGTCAGGCCAACCCGGTAAGCCTGAGCCCGTCCCAGGCGAGTGCCACGTGACCAGGCAATTCCCGCTCGACGTCGCGATGGAAGCCAAGATCGTGGGCGATATGCGTCAGCAGGGCCCGGCGAGGCGCGATCACCTCGATCGCCAACAGCGCTTCGTCAAGGCTCATGTGGGCAACGTGCGGTTTTCGCCGCAAGGCGGTGAGGATGAGGAGATCGATGCCCTCCAGCAACGGAAGCGACGATTCCGGGATGGTCTTGACGTCGGTCAGATAGGCGACATTCCCGAACCTGAATCCGACAATCGACATCCAGCCGTGGGTGATCGGGATTGGAATCACCGGTATCCCCAACATATGGAACGGCGAGTCCGGTTCGAAGGCATGGAGGTCCAGATCGGGCTTCCCACCGAAGAACGAGAACGTGTGGTCGAATGCATAGGCAAACCGCAGCCCGAGTTCGCCGCCAATCTCCGGGGTCGCCCAGACCGGGATCCGTTCTTCCTGCATGATGTTGAAGCGTCGGAGTTCGTCGAGTCCGGCCGTGTGATCCGAGTGTGCGTGCGTGTAGAGAACGGCATCGATGCGTGCGGTCCCTGTTCCCAGCATTTGCTGACGCAGATCCGGTGAGGTATCGACGAGGATTGACCGACCCCCGGTTTCCACCAGAATCGACGAGCGAAGTCTGGTATCCCGGGGATCGGTCGATTGGCACACCTCGCAGTCGCACCCGATGACAGGTACCCCGGTCGATGTACCAGTTCCGAGAAACGTCAGGTCGATCACCAGGTCTCCGTCTCGTTCGCTGCTTTCGTTCCATCCGGCCCTTCGCCAGCCAGGCCCGCACATGGTACCGCTTCACTCACTGGGGCGGCAGGCGTGGGCTGCGGTCCATACCGCCCGGCCAGACTGCTTGACCCAAAAAACCGATTGCGATGACCAGCGTCATCACGTAGAGTGGGACCAGCGGACCTTTCGGGCCCGCGTACTGGAGACGTTTGCCAATGAAGCCCAATGCGTACCGGCATGCCGGTACCGTTGCCATGGATTTCCCATTCATGGCGGATGCACCGCTGTTCAGCTAACCGGCCACCCGGCCACCTGCGCACATGAACGGCGGCAACATGCGCGATTCGGGCTACCCGGCCCAGCCGGTGGAGTCCCTGTTTCGATGCAGCCTGCATTCCGGAGCTTCTCCCCCCATGGCACGTACCTTCCGCGCCTCCGCGGTCATTCCGCGATTCGCCCATCGGCGAATTCTGCCTCGCACTGGACTTTGGGCAAATCACGACTTCATGCACCTCTGGGGCGCGGAGACGGTGTCTCAGTTGGGCTCCCAGAGCATGCCCGTCGTCCTGCCGCTCCTTGCCGCCCTCACACTGGACGCGACGCCGTTCCAGATGGGGCTGCTGGCCACTTTCGCCGGCCTTCCGACACTGCTCTTCGGATTCATCGCAGGCGCCTGGGTTGACCGGCTCCCGCGGCGCACAGTCATGCTGGGCACAGATGCGGGACGCGCGCTCGTCCTTCTCGCAATTCCCGCCGCCGCGATGCTCGACGTCCTGAGCATCGGCCTCCTGATCGTCGTGTCCTTCGTCGTCGGCATCCAGACGGTGTTCTTCAACGCCGCCTACGTCTCACTTCTGCCCGTTCTGGTCGATCAGTCGGATCTCGTCGATGCCAACGGGAAGCTGTATTCCAGCCAGTCCGTGGCGCAGGTAGCGGCGCCTGCCTTCGCGGGGATGCTGGTCGGTTGGTTCACCGGCCCGATCGTGGTTGCGCTGAACTCGGTGACGTTCGCCTGGTCTGCCTGGTTCCTGCGAGGAATTCGCACGGTGGAACCACCAGCGCCGGAGCAACAGCGCCGGCGGAGGTTCTGGCACGAGGTCGGTGAAGGTGTTGCGGCCCTTTGGTCGTCACCGATCCTGCGCGCAACCACCCTGGCAACCGCCACCATCAATCTGGCCGGGTATGTCTTCCTCTCGGTTTACGTGTTGTACATGGCCGAGCGGCTGAACCTCTCGGCAACCGGCATTGGGCTCGTGTTCGCCGCCGGCGGTGTTGGCGCGCTGATCGGGAGCATCCTTGCCCCCCGCCTGCCCGTTCGCTACGGACTCGGACGCACCCTCGTCCTCGCCGCTGTGGCGCAGGGTGCGTTCGGCCTGACCGTTCCGCTGGCGGTCGCCTTCCCTGCCCAGGCACTGCCACTGGTCGTCATCGCCGAGTGCATGCAGTGGCTCTGGCTCGTGGTGTTCTTCGTCAACGTGGTGAGCCTGCGTCAGGCGATCACGCCGAACCGGATGCTGGGCCGGGTCTCCGCCTCGAACCAGGTGATTACCGGCGGCATGGCGCCGGTCGGGTCGTTTCTTGGTGGTGTGATCGGCAGCACATTCGGCGTGGAGACCTCCCTGGTCGTGGGGATCGCCGGAATGTTCCTCGCTGCCGGTTGGATCATCGGGTCGCCGGTTGGTTCGCTCCGGGAGTTCCCTGCATCACCGGTTGTACCGGCAACGGGAAGCCAGGCGAACGCCGGCTGAACGCGGCAACACCGGGTCTGAAGACACGAGCGTAGTCGCCCATGAGCATTGGCCAGGAGGCTAGTTCGTTCGTGCCTCGCGGGGATTCGAGGTCTGGGCCTGGCCCTCGGCCGCGCCATGATCCTGGGGTTGGATGACCGGCTGCGGCCGGTTCGTGGCGATCATCCACTCCTCGCGAAACCACTGCGCCGTCCACGGAATGCCAGCCCGGCTGTTGTCCCGCTGGGAAAAGTCCACCAGGTAGAGCGGCACGCCGTAAGCGCCACGGGGATTGATCTCCGTCACCACCCCGGTAGCGCCGTCGAACTTCGCTTCCGGCGACGTCGTGAACATCACGCTCACGCCGACCACCCCGCGTTTGTTCTTCGCACGCGGCATGCTGATTTTCACTTCGTCGCCGATGGCGAACCGTGCCATGTCGCTCCCTGCCCTCGTCTCGAAGGTTGTCAGCCTCATCAGGCTGGCAGCCACCCCATCCTCCTGACACGAGTATACCGGTGGCCCCGCGGAATCACACGGAACCTTCCGCGTACCCCGCCCGGATCCCAGGCGAGGGCGACGATGCCGTGATTGAGCTCGATATCAATATTATCAATGTCATGTTGACAAATCTTAAGGTTCATCCTAACATCCTCGCATCGGCCAGCAAGCAAGCGATCAGCTGGCCAGCGCACATCGTCGTGCGGGACTCGCCACCGTGAGGGTGGTCACGTTTCCAGGAGTACCTCCATGTCGGAATACCCCAATGGGCATGCCCATTCACTGCGTCTTCACCCGGTTCCTGGACAGTGCCCGGTCTGTGGACACGATCTTCATGTCACCCGCCTCGAATGCGCGACCTGCCACACCGGGATCGACGGCCACTTCGCGCTCGATCGGTTCACACGACTGAACACGGAACAGATCGGGTTCCTCGAGGTATTCATCAAGAATCGCGGCGTCATCAAGGATGTCGAGGCTGAACTCGGTATCTCGTACCCAACTGTCCGGGCCCGTCTCGACGATGTCATCCGCGGACTTGGCTTCCAGTCGTCGAACGACGACGGCTTGCGGCCCAGCCAGGTACGGGAAGAGCGACGGCAGATCCTTGAATCCCTGCGCAACAAGGACATCTCGGCAGACGAAGCCGCGCGTCGCCTCGCCACCCTTGGCGAAAGGAAGGAGCGATGACCGACGAATTCGCTCCCTCCGGTCTTTCCGAGGAGCGGCTGGAAATCCTTCGCCTGGTCGAGAACCAGACCATCACGGCGGAGGAGGCGGGGCGGATCCTCGAGGCGCTCGACCGGTCCGACCGGGCGCGGCGTCCAGTGGGCGCCACGTCACCGATCAATGTTCCGGCACCGCCGCCTCCGCCGGAGTACACGGGATCGGCCGCCGGCAGTGTTCGCATCCGGATCACCGATGTCTCCAGCGGCAAGGCCAGGATCAATCTCGTCCTGCCGTCGCGACTGGTGGACTCGGGACTCAAACTGGCGAAGCGGATCGCGCCCGAGCACATGCTCGATGCCCGCGAAATCCGGCGCTCCATCGAAGACGGATTTTGGGGACCGCTCCTCGACATCACCGACGACGATCAACGAGTCGAGATCATCGTCGAAGGCGCATCGCCCCCCGGCATCCACATCAACAACCGGCGGCGCAACCACGACACCGACGACTCATGATCCAGGTTCAGCATCGCACGACATTCGCACTCCAGGGGACACAGCCATGACAGCAACCAACGCCCTTACCTCCATCAGTGGCACCAACGGCTATCAACAGCACATCGACATCGACGGCAACCAGCCGCTCCTGCTCTCGGTCACCAATGCCAGCGGCGAAATCACGGTTACGTCGTCCGATCAACCCGGCGTCTGG
Organism: uncultured Sphaerobacteraceae bacterium; assembly: GCA_964610045.1. GTDB lineage: Bacteria > Chloroflexota > Chloroflexia > Thermomicrobiales > UBA6265 > JACCYX01. The sequence goes on along the minus strand of CAZSUN010000123.1, from coordinate 3,284 downwards.
GTGATCGTCCGGCGATCCGATGGCCAGCCAAGCGATGAGTTCGACCAAATCCCCGTCGCGGTCGACATCAACGGCAACACCATATCGGTCCATCCGGACTGGGCACTGGCCGGTGGCCTGGGCAACCTGGCAAAGAAAATCCGGGAGCAACTCCAGAACGGGTTCAACGCAGGCGACTGGAACTTCTCCAATCTCCGGCTCAACCCGGATTTCAACTACGATATGCGCGTCCAGGTTCCGAAAGCGCTTGCGGAGGATTCGAAGGTCAATGTGAAAACGACCTCCGGACGCATTGTCGTGCGCGACCTCAACTCCGCGCTGACGGTCGCGACAGCCTCAGCCAAGGCAGAAGTGGCGAACATCAGCGGCACGGTTGCCGTCCACACGGCCAGCGGGTCAATTTCCGTGGAGAACGTGGTTGGCTCGCTGGAAGCCAACTCCGCCAGCGGTTCGGTCTCGGTCTCCGGCGGCGAAGCCTGGTACGCGCTGCGAACGGTGAGCGGCAGCATCCGCGTCGATGAGGCGACCATGAAGAACGCGCGGGTCGTGAGCGTCTCGGGCAGCGTCAAAGTCAACGCGGTGACAGACAACAGCCAGGACTACTCGTTCGAGACGGTCAGTGGCAGTGTCAAGCTGAATACCACCATGCCGGCGGCGGCCCAGGCGAAGCTTTCGTTCAAGTCGATTTCCGGCTCCGGGTCGGGCAGCGGGGACTGGGTGGCGCAGAGCAAGCGATCCTGGACAGCCGGTTCCGGCGAAACCGGCCCCAACTTCGCGGTGAAGACCGTGAGTGGAAGTCTTTCCGCCAATGCCCGATGCGACACCGGTACCGCACTGCGTCACGAAGCCTTGCCGGCGATCGTGCCACCGGACGTGGACGCCGGACCCGGCAGCGGCCTGAACGGCGATCCCAACGAGTTCGAAAAGGGATTCGAGGCGGCGACCGCCTGGGTCAAGGAGTTCGCCAAGGGGATCGGAACACCTCCGGACCCGCAACGGCCTCAGGCACCTA
>CAZSUN010000123.1:0-2172 GCA_964610045.1 uncultured Sphaerobacteraceae bacterium | reverse complement strand
GCCAATGCCACCCATGAACGAACGAGGCGAAGTACCTGAGGTTCCGGAAGTACCTGAGGTTCCGGAAGTGCCCGAAGTCCCAGAGGTCCCCGAAGTCCCGCAGCAAGGCGCTTCATGGACATGGTCGACGGGATCCGGCAGCCAGCCACCTTCAGGCCAGGCCACCGCACCGCTCCCAACCGCCGCGACCGGTGCCACTGAGCCAGCGACCAGCGGAGACCATCGGCCGGATGACGACCGCCTGCACGTGCTCGAAGCCCTGGAGCGAGGCGAAATCGATATCGACGAAGCCCTTTCCCGCCTCGATTCAGGAGATCAGCCCGCGAAGTAGCCCTGGTTCCCGGCGCCGGTACCTACTCGCCAGCACCGGTCACCAGGCCTCCTCTCGCTGAACACCGGAGCCTGCCAGCATGCCGGCAGGCTCCGGTCTGGGTCCCTGTGTCCTGTTTGCAGTCACCACCAACCAGGGAGGACGACCATGACACACGCAAACGTTGAGCTGACGAGCATGCTGGCAGATAGCGAGTCACGGCGGCTGAAGTCGATCGCTCCGCCGGTCGAACTGCCCCACCGGCCTGGCCCGGTCAGGCGATCGATCGGCCGCAGCCTGATCTCCCTGGGTGAACACATTGGCGGGGCACACTTGCGGCGGATGCCTGCCCCGGTGCCCGGGGACTACCAGAACGCCCGTCTCGCCTGATCGCCCCCTCCTCACCACGACGCTGGAGCCATGACCGTGAGTACACTGGAAACCGTCCCAGCCAACGCAGCGCAACCGGCACGGCGTTCGGGACTGCGCCAGTGGCCCGTCCACGCGCTCTGGCTCACCAGCCTGGTGTCGTTGTTCGGCAACCAGCTCACCGGGCTTGCCGTCCCCTGGTTCGTCCTCGAAACAACCGGCAGCGCGAGCCGGACCGGACTGACCGCCGCGGTCGCCGTCGTTCCCTATATCATCGCCAACGTCTTCGGGGGAGCGCTCGTCGACCGGGTGAGCTATCGCGGGATGTCCGCCATCGCCGATATCCTCAGTGCCGTGACCGTGTCGCTCATCCCCATCCTCTACATGACAGTCGGACTGAACTTCCCGACGCTCCTCGTCCTGATGTTCGTGGGCGCCATTCTCGATGCGCCCGGAGGCACGGCCCGGACGGCGATGGTGCCTCCCCTCTCGAAGTTGACCGGAATCCCGCTCGAGCGGATCAATGCCAACTTCGGGATGATCACCGCGTTCACGACCCTGTTCACCGCACCGCTGGCGGGCGTCCTGATCGCCTGGCTCGGGGCAGTGAATGTGCTCTGGCTCAACGCCGCGACATTCCTGGTGTCGGCGCTCGTGGTGATCATCGCCATCCCGCCCATCCAGCGTGCTGCGGCCAGTGGCGAGTCGTTCCTGCGCGACGTCCGTGATGGATTCGGCTACATCTGGAACCATCCACTGCTCCGGACCATGATCGGCGGCGCCTTGATGATCAACATGGTCTTCGCTCCGCTGTTCGGGGTCGCCATCCCGTGGTTCGCGAACCAGGAGCTCCGGAGCGTTCAATCGCTCGGCATCATGCTCGGTGGAGAAGGTCTCGGCGCCCTGGTTGGCGCGTTCGTCTATGGGCGCATCGGTCAACGATTCCCCCGGCGCAACCTCTTGCTAACGTCATTGGCATTTCTCTCGATCCCCTTGTTCGCGCTCGCTTTCGCCACCTCAGTTGTTCCGGCCACGGCAGCATTGGTGGTCGTGGGGATCGGCTCCGGCATGGTCAACCCGATGCTCGGCACCTTCCTTCAGAGCACCACCCCCGAGCAATACATGGGCCGCGTGATGGGGATGCTGGGAGCGGGGGCAATGATGGCGCAGCCACTTGGCCTGCTCCTGGGAGGGACGATGCTCGGGCTCATCGGATTCACCGGGTTCGTTGGCGGGATCGCCATGGTCATGCTGCTCGTCTCGGTGACGCTGGTGGCGTCCCCGTCCCTGCGTCTCCTCGACACGGCAAGTGAACCTACCGTCATGGAATCAGAGGGGTAACGCATCCCAACGTCGGATAGACCGAGCGTACTCCCTCGTAGGCCGGGACCACTCCTCTCAGAGCGTGTCTGAACACCCTCGCTCACCTGCTGGCACCGTCCATTTCGTACGGGCGGACCCGCCGAGCCGCCAGGCGAGGCGGTCGTCCGCCC
>CAZSUN010000122.1:0-10738 GCA_964610045.1 uncultured Sphaerobacteraceae bacterium | reverse complement strand
TGGCATAATCAGCGCATGAGCCAGGCTTCCCAGATCGTTCATCTGGATCTTCCATTGACCACCGACGAGGCTATCGACGACCTGCCGCCATCAACCGCGGTCGGGCCGGAGACAGTCGTCTCGCGGACTGCGCCGGCGCTCGCGATCAGTGCCGTCATTGTCGCAGCGTCATTCGTCCTCAGCCGGATCCTGGGCCTGGCGCGGGAGGTCATTCTCGCCCGCCAGTTCGGCACCGGGCCGGAGATGGAGGCGTATGTCAGCGCCTTCCGTATTCCGGATCTGCTGTTCCTGGTAGTGATGTCCGGGGCGTTCGGCGCGGCGTTCATCCCGGTGTTCGGGGAGTACGTAGCGAAAGGCGACCAGCGGCGGGCCTGGGCGTTGGCGTCAGCCGTCATCACCTGGTCCGGAATTGCCGTGCTCGTGCTGAGCGGACTGGCGTTCGTCTTCGCCCGGCCGTTGATGCACATCGTGGCGCCGGGCTACGACCAGGCCACCGAGGACATGGCCGTCCACCTGATGCGCATCCTGCTCCTTTCACCCGTCTTCCTCGGGTTTGGCATCGCGGCGAAGGGCATCCTGGAGGCCCACAACCAGTTCACGCTTCCGGCTGTCGCCCCGCTCGTCTACAACCTGGCGATCATCGTTGGCGCACTTTGGTTCGTTGACGACTACGGTATCTATGCGGTTGGCTGGGCGGTCATCATCGGTGCGCTCGGTCACTTCCTGGTGCAGGTTCCCGGACTCATCCGGGCGGGCATGCGGTTCCGGCCAACGACGGACACGCACGTTGAAGGTCTGCGGGAGGTCGCGCGGCTGTTCGGACCACGCGTGATCGGGATGGCCGCCTTCCAGCTGAACTTCATTGCGATCACTGCCTTCGCGTCAACTGCCGGCGACGAAAGCGTGGCGGCCATCAACTACGCCTGGCAGCTCCTGATGCTGCCGCACGGCGTGCTGGCGCTCAGCATTTCGACCGTGGTGTTTCCGACGATGGCGGCGATCTACTCACAGGGCCGGATGGAGGAATTCCAGACGACCCTGGATCGTACCCTGCGACCGTTGTTGTTCCTGTCGATTCCGTCGAGTATCGGGCTCTTCCTGTTGCGCGAACCAATCGTGCAGGTGATTTTCCAGAACGGAAACTTCGATGCTGGCTCAACCTCGCTCGTCGTCGCGCCGCTCGCCTGGTTCGCCGCCGGGTTGGTGGGGTATGCACTTACCGAGATCCTGACTCGTGTGTTTTATGCGACGCGAGACACCGTCACTCCCGTGGCGACCGGTATCCTGACCGTGATCCTCAACATCATCCTGTGCGCGCTGTTCAAGGATGCGATGGGCTACACCGGCCTCGCCCTCGCCCTGAGCGTGACGACCAGTGCCGAGGCCGTCATCATGTTGCTGTTCCTGCGTGTCCGGATCGGTCATGTCGTGCGTCCAGGCTTCGCGGGATGGCTCCTCAAGGTCGTGATGGCGGGCGGGGTGATGACCGCCGTGATTCTGCTGACGTCGGGACTTCTGGGCGATGCGCTGGCCAGCGAGGCGTCCAGGTTGATGCAACTGGCGCTGTTCGGCTATGCCATGACCATGTACCTGATCACGTTCGTGGGTGCAGCGCTACTGCTGCGCATACCGGAACTCCAGATGCTGGTAGACAGGATCGCCAGCAGGATGCCGGCAAAAATACGGGGCATCCTCGCTGCAATCGGCCTTGTCTGAAACTGGCTATACTGGAGCCAGCATCAGGGCCGGGACGCCATGTGGTTACCCCGGCCCGATTCGTGTCGTCTCTGCGTTCGCCCAACCGAGAGCCAGTATTCAGCCAGATGACCAGCAGCACCTCCCACATCCGGAATTTCAGCATCATCGCCCACATCGACCACGGGAAGTCGACGTTGGCCGATCGCCTGTTGCAGCGCACCGGCACGGTCGCCGAGCGTGACCTGACGAACCAGATGCTGGATTCGATGGATCTCGAGCGCGAGAAGGGCATCACGATCAAGGCCCGCGCCGTGCGGATGAGCTACACCGCCCGCGACGGCGAAACGTACGAGCTCAACCTGATCGACACACCTGGACACGTCGACTTCTCGTATGAAGTTTCCCGCTCGCTGGCCGCCTGCGAAGGAGCGTTGCTCGTCGTCGACGCCGCGCAGGGGATCGAAGCGCAGACGATGGCCAACGTCTACCTGGCGCTGGAACATGAACTCGCGATCGTCGCCGTCATCAACAAGATCGACCTGCCGAACGCCGATCCCGTCAGGGTGGCCAAGGAAGTCGGATCGTTCATCGGCTTGCTCGACGATGAGGTGATCCCGGCATCGGCAAAGACTGGGACAGGTGTCGACGACATCCTCGAAGCGATCGTCACCAAGATGCCGTCGCCGCTGGACACCGGCGACGGGCGCCCGTTGCGCGCGTTGATCTTCGATTCCCACTACGATCCGTTCAAGGGGGTCATCGCCTACGTCAAGATCGTCGACGGTGCGATTCGCGATGGCGACCGCATGCGGGTGATGGGGACGAAGAAGGATGCCGACATCCTTGAGATCGGCTACTTCAGCCCCGGCATGACCACGACGAGCGAGTTGCGCACCGGCGAGGTCGGCTACATTGCGACCGGGCTCAAGGTCGTCAAGGACTGCCAGGTCGGGGACACGGTGACCCTGGCTTCTGCGCCCGCAACCACACCTTTGCCCGGATACCGGCCAGCCAAGCCGATGGTGTTCGCCGGACTCTACCCGGTCGATAGCGAGGACTTCCCGATCCTGCGGGACGCCCTTGAGCGACTTCAGCTCAACGATGCCTCGCTCACCTACGAACCGGAATCTTCGGCCGCGCTTGGGTTCGGGTTTCGCTGCGGCTTCCTCGGTCTCCTGCACATGGAGATCATCCAGGAGCGGCTCGAGCGTGAGTACAATCTCGACCTGCTCGCGACCGCGCCGTCGGTGGAGTACGAGGTTGAGATGCGCGGCGGTGAGCTCAGGCTGATCGACAATCCGGCAGACTTGCCCAGCCCTGGTGATATCGAGTCCATCCGCGAGCCGTGGATGGACCTCAGCATCATCGCGCCTTCCCGATACATCGGTGCGGTCATGGATCTCACCACCACCAAGCGCGGCATCTTCAACGAGATGATTTACCTCGACGAGGACAGGGTGCAGCTGAAGTTCAGAATGCCGTTGGGAGAACTCATCGTCGAGTTCTATGACCAGCTCAAGAGCCGCACCCAGGGGTATGCCTCCCTCGACTACACACTCGCCGGGATGGAGACCTCCGATCTCGTCAAGCTGGATGTCCTCGTCAATGGTCAGGCGGTCGATGCCCTCTCCATCATCACGCATCGGGACGATGCCTACTACAAGGGACGGGAACTGGTGTCGCTGCTGCGTGGACTGATCCCGCGGCAGATGTTTGATGTCCCGATCCAGGCCTCGATCGGGAGCCGGATCGTCGCGCGGGAGACCGTGAAGGCGATGCGGAAGAATGTGCTCTCGAAGTGCTACGGTGGCGACATCACCCGCAAGCGGAAATTGCTTGAGAAGCAAAAGGAAGGCAAAGCCCGCATGAAGTTGGTGGGTAGCGTCGAAATTCCGCAGGAGGCATTCATGGCGGTGCTCAGCCTCGGTTCCGGCGAAAAGGCGGCCGCCGGCCGTGGTTAACTCACACGACCTGACGTCGATCTTCGAGTTCCTGATCGCTATGGGCCAGGAGCCCAGGCAGCAGAATCTCCAGATTTTGGGTTCAGGTGAGATTGTCGAGGCTGAGGCTGCCGCTCCGTTCGAGTCGGGAATGATTGCGGTCTCGCCGCTCCGATCGCTGCTGGTGAGGCTGGACGAAGCGGAGAGCGACCACGGCAGGCGTTCGCATGTCGATGCCGTCACGCGGTTCCTCGTTAGCTTCATGGGGTCGGACGAGGAAGAGATTACCGTCGGCAATGGTGATGGGCTCGCCATTTGCCTGGTCCACGAGCTTCCGGCCATGGACTCGCCGTCATGGGTTCTTGTCCTGGCAGGGGACGAGTTTGGCGGAGGGCAAGAAGACCCTCGCGCGATGCACCGGATCGTTGCCCGCCTGCGTGCGCCCGATGGCTGCCCGTGGGATCGGAAGCAGGATCACGCGTCCCTGGCGAAGAACATGGTTGACGAAGTGTACGAAACGGTCGATGCGATCGAGCGTGGCGACATGGGCAACCTGGCCGAGGAACTTGGCGATCTGTATCTGCTGATCCTGATGCAGGCGCAGATCGCCCATGAAGCCGATGAATTCTCGATCGAGGACGTGTACCGCGGGATCACAAGCAAAATTATCGGACGTCATCCACACGTCTTCGGCGACGATGCGGCGTCCAGCGCGGAGGAGGTCGTGGGTATCTGGCAGCAGGTGAAGGCGAAGGAACGGGCGGATAGCGGAAAGTCGTCCGGCAAGGACGTCGACGGCGAACCGTTCTCCATGCCAGCCCTCACCCGCGCCACGCGGGTGCTGAAGAAGCACCCACTCGACAATGGCGACGATATCCCGCCATTGTTGCGGGAGGTCGCCGCGATCATCGCGGCCGGGAATGACCCGGAGGCGGTCCTCCGCGAGCAACTTCGCCAGCACGCGAGCAACAATTCGTAGGGACGATCCTCTGTGGTCGCTCGACATTCTCTCCAAGGAGAACCCTTCGGCATGCAGGCACTCGACATCGATCCATCGGCAATTGGGCGCACCACCTGCGGATCACTTGGTTCGCCGAACGCCGGGGAGCGGGTGACACTCCGCGGTTGGGTCAATCGCCGCCGCGATCTTGGAGGACTTACCTTCATTGATCTGCGTGACCGGTACGGCGTTACCCAGGTGGTGTTCAATCCGCAGATTGCGGCGGAAGCCCATGCCATCGCCGGCAGCCTGCGAAATGAATACGTGATCTCCGTGACGGGTACGGTCACCAACCGCCCGGAGGGAACGGTCAACCCGGCCATGGACACGGGTGAGATCGAGCTCGAAGCTCACCAGATCGACATCCTGAATGAGGCGAAGACCCCTCCCTTTTACATCAATGAGGAGGTCGATGTCGATGAGGGTCTCCGGCTCCGGTACCGGTATCTCGACCTGCGCCGGCAGCGAATGCAGCGCAATATCCTGCTCCGCTACCAGATCGTGCGCGCCATTCGCGAGTATCTCGACGTCCGAGGATTCGTTGATGTCGAAACTCCCCTGCTGATCAAGAGCACCCCGGAGGGTGCGCGCGACTTCCTTGTTCCCAGCAGTGGGTTCCCCGGTTCCTTCTACGCCCTGCCTCAATCACCGCAACAGTTGAAGCAGTTGCTGATGGTGTCCGGTCTCGATCGGTATTACCAGATCGCCCGGTGCTTCCGCGACGAGGCTCAACGGGCAGACCGCCAGCCGGAGTTCACCCAACTCGATATCGAGATGTCGTTCGTCGAGGAGGCAGATGTGATGGCGCTGATGGAAGCGCTCTACATCGAGCTCACGACGAAGTGGAGCGACAAGCGGATCCTCCAGGCACCATTCCCGCGCCTGACCTACCAGGAATCGATGGATCGCTTCGGGAACGACCGGCCCGACCTTCGGTTTGGCCTGGAATTGCAGGACGTTTCCTCCGCCTTGAACGGCACCGGTTTCAAGGCTTTCGCCAGCGTTCTGGATACCGGAGGCCAGGTGAAGGCGATCGTCGTGCCGGGATGTGCTGGCTACGCCCGGCGGGAGATCGACGAGATTACCGACCTTGCGAAGTCGGCTGGGGCGAAGGGTCTCGCGACGATCCAGCTTGGCGCAGGGGGACTCCGATCCCCGATTGCGAAGTTCCTGACCGACGAGGAGATCGCGGCCCTCACGACCGGGATCGGCGCGGGTGAAGGCGACCTCGTCCTGATCGTGGCGGACCAGGCGCCAGTCGTCGCCAAAGCGCTTTCAGCGCTGCGCGACGAGTTTGGGCGGCGGCTTGGTCTCGCTGACCCCGACGTGTTGGCGTTCTGCTGGGTCTACCAGTTCCCGCTGCTGGAATGGGATGAGGAGGGCAATCGTTGGGATGCCACCCACAACCCGTTCTCCGGCTATTACGAGGAGGATGAACCACTCCTCGATACCGATCCGGTGAAGGTGCGCGCCAAGCAGTACGACCTGGTTGGCAACGGCAACGAACTCGGTGGCGGAAGCGTCCGGATTCACAACCGCGCGAAGCAGGAGCGGATCTTCACGCTGATGGGACATCGTGTTGAGGACCAGGCTGAACGTTTCGGCGCCCTTCTGGACGCTCTCGAATATGGCGCGCCGCCGCATGGTGGGATCGCGATGGGGATCGACCGCTTTGCAATGATCCTGGCCGATGAGGCAAGTATCCGCGATGTTATCGCGTTCCCGAAGAATCAGCGCGGCATCGATGTCATGTTCCATGCCCCGGCGGCGGTCGCGGAGACTCAATTGGACGAACTAGGGTTGCAGGTCCAGGAGGCCAGACTCGCCGCATCCGAAGCGGCGTTGGCGAGCACTGCTCACACCCATTCCGGGTGAATGCTGCCGGGTAAGCCACTTCCCGCCATCCCAATGGCAGCTACCAAAATTATGAAGCAGGCGATGGCATCACTCATCCAGGTCGCTGCCTGCGCCGAGGACAGTGACCTGCCTTCCACCGTCGGCGTTTTCCTCAACCCGCCAGACTTCATCGAGTACCGACGACGTGCGCACGTCGTCGACGTGACTGATGATGAACACTTGGCGAACATCGTCGAAGAGCGACGTGATCGTGCCCAGCAGACCGAGCAGGTGGGCTCGCCGGTCGGCATCGAGCGAACCGAACACTTCGTCCAGGACCAGGAATCCCGGTGGATTCGCCGCCTGCTGTCCGATCATGCGGGACAAGGCCAACCGGGCGGCAAGGATGATCGCGTCCCGCTCACCACCGGAGAAGGTGTCGATCGGGAACGACTCCTCGATATCTCCGGTTTCGAACACCTTGATGCCGAAATCCTGGTCGAACTCCACCCGCTGGTATTTCCCGTCCGTGATTGCTTCCACGAGTGAACTGGTGGTGTCGTTGAGGATGGGCACCTTGCGTTCGCCCGCAAAGCGCTCGAACTCCATGAATTCCTTCGACATCAGATCGAATTCGTCCGCTTCGCGCTGTCGCTGATCCGAAAGGGTTGCGAGATCCTTAAGCCTGTCGCGCTCGCGGATCACCTGGTCACGATGCATCTCGGCCTCACGAAGGAGCGCGCGAACCTGATGGTAATGATCCTGCGCCTTCTGCGCGTCTGCCTTCGCCTGGTCGACGGCTCGCTGGGCAAGTGTGGTTTCGGTGGGGTCGAAACCGAGTTCGGCCAGATCGCGACTTGAGCGGGCGAGCTCCCCGGAGAGCGCATCCCGGCGCGTGGTGTGAGTCGCGAGATCGGTCTGCATGGCGGGGCGGCGTGAGATTTCGTGGTCGATCTGGGTGACTTCCGCGCGCGCACGATCTGCTGCGTGCGTGTCGCCTTGCAGCCGTGCGAATCCGCTTGGGTCGAAGCGAATGCCGGTCAGCGGAGCAAGCTGGGTGACGACTTCGGTCTCCTGGTCTCGTAGGGTGACGAGATCGCCCGATGCCTTGGAAAGTGCTTTCCTCGTCCGGGAGATCCCCTGGAGGTCCCGGACGTTGGATTGGGACCGACGGATCGCTTCGAGCGGTGGAGGATCATTCAGGCCTGCGTTACGAAGTGCGGTTGCGCGTTCCTCCAGCCGGGTCCGCACAATACCTTCCTGCTCCTCGATGAACGTGGCGCCGCTGGCGACTCGCGCGCGGACGGAGTCAAGGTCCTGCTGGAGCTTCCCAGTGGACGCGCGCAGCCGTTCGATCTCCTGTATTTTCCTGGTTGCGCTCTGGACAGCCTCGCCCGCTTCGGTGATAGCGTTGCCGATCGTTGCCACACGGGATTCGATGGCTGCAATCACGATCTCCGCGTCTCCAGGGGCAAATGGTCGACCACAGGTCGGACACAGGTCGCCGAACTGCTGTTGGCGCAGGTTGTTCAGGAGGATGCGTGACTGGTCGCGTTCTCCCCCCAGCCTGGTCACATTCGCTTCCAGCGTGGTCTTCCGCGCAAGCAGTTCCTCCCGCTCCCGCTCGAGACTCGGCAGCAACTGACCTGGTTCCCCGTGCTGCAGATACGCCTGCTCTTCGTCCAGCAGGATTTGGCGACGCTCATGGTAACGCTGCAGCACCGCTTCGGCGTCGGTAACCGCCTGCGCCGCATCGACGCATCGTCGAAGATTGGTTTCCCGTTGCTCTGCCGCGGCGATGTCGAGACCATCGACGATGGCCAGCAGGCGCGTCAGTCCGTCGGTTGGCGCAATGTCGTCGTTGTGACTCCAGATCCAGCCATCGATTGGCTCGCGTGGCGAAATGCTGGAGACCGTGACGGCGATGCCATCGATCACATGGCGCCGCCGGTTGACGATCTCGCTCCGTGTTCGTTCAAGAGTGGTCCGGAGTTCATGCCGGACTCTCTCTCCATCCTGGCGGTCGAGTTCTGCCTTCAGCGCTCCGTAGCGTTCGGCGGTTGCTGCCAGTGCGGATCGTTCCGTTTCGCGCCGGGCAACCTGCTCGAGTTCCCGTTCGAGTTGGGTAATCCGGTCGACGCACGCATTCCGCTCGCGTTCGTGCATCGCCATGTCGCGCGTGATGGTGGCGTGACGATCTCGCCGTTCCAGTGTGGAAGCGAAGGTAGCCTCGGCGTTGGTGGCGGCGCTCGCGGTTGCAGAGAGGGATTGGGTCGCCGCGACCACGTCGGCTTCCCTTGCCGTGATCGTCGATTGGGCGGAATCCACCTCCAAGGCAAAGTCCCGGCCTGCTGATTCGCGTTCATACTGGGTCCGGATCGCCCTGGCCTCGGCGAGCGAACGTTGCCGGTCGTCCATGATGCTCCGGCGGGCCTGGCGAATCGTCTCGAGGCCGAGCATCCGGCCAATCGCCTCACGACGTTTGGCAGGCGTCTCGCTCCCAAACAGGTGGAGTTCCTTCTGGCGGGTGAAGAAGCTGGCCGTGAACGCGGAGTGCGACAGGCCGATCAGGGTGTTGGCGACGTAGTCCGATACCTGACGGGTACCATCGACGACCTTGTGCATCTCGCCAGACTGGTCGATGCGAAAGATGGAAGCACTGGGTGTTCGTCGGAGCACTCGTTGAACGACAAATTGGTCCGAGCCACCGGAGGTCTCAAGGTAGACGGTGACGGTGGTGTTGCCGGACATACCGCGGGGACGCACGTCGCTCGGGCTGATCGCGCGCGGACTGTAGAGGCACCATTCGACGGCCTCGAACAGTGTGGTCTTCCCGGTGCCGTTGTCGCCGATGACTCCGACCAGCGCATCCTGGGGAAACTCGATGTCGTGACTTCCCACGTATTGCTTGTAGTTTTCGATCTGGACACGGGAGAGGATCACGCCAGGTTGTCCTCCTCGGGAAGCGGAGCGTCCTCGAGCGTCATCGCATCAGTGAGGGCCCGGTCTCCGCGCTCCAGGAACGCGGCGGTGAACGCGTCGCCGGGATACCCGGCGCGTCGCTGGGAGACGAACTCGTGGAAGAGGACGTGGAGATCCAGCGCGCTCTCCGATGGGTCGTCGGTTTCATGCTGGGGCAGGAACATCGAGCGTTCTGGCGCGAGGTCGGCATGCCAGACGAACTTCGCGGATTCGCGTCGCAGGATCGATTGCACTTCACGCCGAATCGGGCGACCGGCATCGCGCACGTCGATCCGAACCATCGCCTCCGGGGTAGCCAACCGGTCGAGCCGATCCAGCACGGTGTCGGCGATCGTACGTCCATCGCGTCCCTGACCAGGTACCTGCGGTAAGGCAACCATTGGCCGCGCTTCGCCCTCGATCCGGTTCACCAAGACCGTGCCGTCGTCCAGGAACTCGACAATGTTGTACCCCGGCACCGCCGACACATCGTTCCAGCCGAAACGCTCGGTCGAACCCGCATACCACGCATTGGCTGACACCTGTTGCGCCTGGTGGATGTGTCCGAGCGCGATGTAGTCGAATCGTGCATCGAGCAGGAGATGGTCCAGCAACTGCTCGCCGGGTTCGGTCACGATTCCTTCCGGAAGCACGCCCGGCACCAGGCCGTGCGTGGTCAGGATGTTACGGACACCCGATCGAAAATCAGGGAACACCGGATCCGGATTTGTCAGCGCGCCATGGGGGATTGCCTGAACGACGATGCCGTGTTTCGAAAATGTCTCCAGCCCTGGCGCATCCTCGAACTCGGTGACGAAGGTGATATCCGGCAGGGCAAGTTCGAGCACGCTGTAGGCCGAACCACCAGTGCGGACCCGCGGGGTGTCATGGTTGCCGGCAATGACAATCGTTGGGATGGCAGCCTGTTCCAGTCGGCGCATCTGGCGGATGAAATGCCGCATCGACTGCCAGGTCGGTCGCGAGTGATGGAAGACATCGCCGCTGTGGATGACGCCGTCGACCTTGTGGGTGATGAGGTCGTCGATGAGGCGGGTGAAGGCGCGGTCGGTGTCCACTGTGCGTTGGTTGCGGCCGGACTCCGGGTCGAGCTTGTTGATTGCGCGATAGCCGAGATGCGTATCCGATATGTGCGCGAGCCGGAAGGTGGTCATGCCCTGGTCGATGCCTCCCGCGCTCGCCGGAGTTGCTTCTGGGCAGTACGCCACGGGTCGGCGCCGAAGGCCACTGTGCCGCGGAAACGCTGTTCGATCTCGACACGCACCGACTCGATCTCGTCCTGCTC
>CAZSUN010000121.1:0-11108 GCA_964610045.1 uncultured Sphaerobacteraceae bacterium | reverse complement strand
GGATGAGCCGCAGATGCGCGAATCCGACCATCATGAAGATGATCAGGGCGACGACCGGGAACCCCAGGCTGCGTGGTTTCTGCGTCGCCAGGCTGACGAGGCGGCTCCGCACCTCGGGACATGGGTCGGACGACGGCCTCCGCGCGGGGCATCCGCAAGCTCGGCGAGCCCGCCCTCGTTGAAGCGCTTGATGCAGGCACAGCCGGACTGGCCACTGAGACCCGCCCGCCGCCCCGCGACACTGGCACTCACTGTCGGCTCGTCCAGCAGCGTCACCAGCGGCTTGGCCCGTTGGACCAGGCGAATGGGCTGGGTGCGCGAGGCGGCCAGCGCCCGCAAGGCCCGCTCCTCATCGGGAAGCACCGGTCGGAAGCCGTGCTTCGTGGCCATGGGTCTTCTCCGAATGCATCGTCATCGAGGAGCGCATCATAGCAAGCTCCTTGCCGGGAGAACCACTTAGGCTAGGCAGCCTGCAATGCGCAAACCAACCCTCAGGGCAATCACGAAGGATCGCCGCTACGAAACGCGGGTGTTCCCGCCTACCACACGAGGATGCGGGCCGAGTTCGGCGCCAGCGGAATCCGCCACCGCCCGTCCTCTGCCGTCACGTGCACCGCGCCATCGAGCGCGTCGGTCAGCGTCACACCACCCTCGACGGCCGCTTCCACATCGACCGTGACCTCGTCGGAGGAGGCGTTGATCGCGACGATGGCGACATCCTCCCCTGCCTGCCGGCGGAAGGCGAACTGCTCGCTGGCGATGTGCAGTTCGGTGTAGTCGCCATGGCGCAGGGCATCGTGATCCTGCCGGATCGCCGCCAGCTGCGCCAGTTGGTCCGGCAGCCACGGTTCGGGCATCGTCGCCGGGTCGTCCGGCAGTGCGAGCGCCGGGCGCATACCGCTGTCGTCAGCCCCCTCCTTCGCGCCGGTGATACCCCACTCGCTGCCGTAGTAGATCGACGGCACCCCCGGTATGGCGAACAACAGCCTGTACACCGATGCCAGGTCCTCGTGATGCGTCAGACGGCTCGCGATCCGGTCCTGGTCGTGATTATCGACGAACGTGTACAGCGCCATTTCGCGGTAGATCCCGTCCGGACCCGCCTGGCGGTTCAGCGAATGGGCGATCTCGAACAGGTTCCGCTCGTTGAACGACGACCAGACGCCCTTGAACGCCTCGTAGTTCGTGCACGAATCGAGCAGGTCAGGCCGCACCAGTTCCCGGTAATCGGTCGCCAACACCTCGCCCATTAGCCAGCAATCCGGATCGGCATCGCGCGCCACTGCACACACCTCGCGCAGGAACTCGCGGTCGAGCTTCTCCACGGCATCGAACCGGATGCCGTCGGCGCCGAACTCCCCGAACCACACCCTCACCGCGTTATAGAGGTACAGGCGGACATCCGGGTTGAGGAGGTTCAGGCGCGGCAGGTCGAAATTGCCCTCGTACGCCTCGTACGAGAACGGGTCGCCGGTTGGCGATTCCTGCCCGAAATCCACATTGATGAACCAATCGCGGTATCCCGAATCCTCGCCGTGTTCCAGCACATCGCGGAAGGCGAAGAACTCGCGTCCGACGTGGTTGAACACGCCATCGAGGATGACCCGGACATCCTGGTCGTGACAGGCAGTGACGAAGGCGACCAGGTCATCGTTGTCACCCAGGCGCGGATCGACCAGGGTATAGTCGGTCGTGTCGTATCCATGCGACACCGAGGCGAACACCGGCCCCAGGTAGACAGCGTTGCAGCCGATGTCCTTCAGGTGCGGGATCCACGCCTGCAACCCGGGCAGCCGGTGCTGGAGTCCTTCGCCGCCATCGTCACGCCGGGGAGCATCGAGCAAGCCCAGCGGGTAGATGTGATAGAAGATGGCACGATCGATCCATGACGGCATGGCCATCCTTCTCCTGGTGGTCTGGTGCGGGGAACCCGGTCTCAGCGCTGCAATACGCCCGAGCCAGTTGCATCGACGGCCGCCTCGATCTCGGCGGCGGTTGCAGACAGGAAATCACCCGGCATCGTGTGCTTGAGCGCGCTTGCCGCCGCCCCGAGGTTGACCGCCCGGGTCAGGCCCTCGGGGTTCTCAAGATACCCGGCGATGAACCCCGCCGCAAAGGCGTCGCCACCCCCCAGCCGGTCGACCACCTCGACATCGCGCGAGTCGGAAACGGCGACGACGCCGGAACGGCCGAGGGCCAGGCTCTGCAACCGGAGTTGCCTACTTCCCTTCGCCTTCTTCTTCGTGACCGTCACCGCCGCGACGCCGAGCCGCTCGATCGCGCCACGCATCGCCTCTTCGTGCGACCCCTCGATGCCGTAGAACGTCTGCAAGCCGCCTCGTGACGCGAACAGCACGTCGACCAGCGGCGCGATCTCCAGGAACGCCTTCCTGGCCTCCGCTTCGCTCCACAGTTTCGAGCGATAGTTCAGGTCGAAACTGACCAGCACGCCCTTCTGGCTGGCGACCCGGACCGCCTCCATCGCCGCTGACCGCGCGCCAGCCGACAGTGCCAGGGTGATCCCGGAGAGATGGAAGACCGCCGCCCCATCCAGGATCCGTGCCCAGTCGAAGGACCCCGCTTTCACCCGGCTGATCGCCGTGTCCTTGCGGTCGTATGTCACCGCCGACGGGCGAGGATCGACCCCTTCTTCGAGAAAGTAGATGCCCGTTCGCCCTTCGTCCTCACTCACCCACAGGATGTTGTCGACCCCGACTGCGTTGGCACGGGCGTGCCGGGCAACCATCCGGCCCGGACCGGTATCGGGGAGCGCGGACACCCATTCGGCGGGATACCCAAGGCAAGCGAGGCCCACGGCAGTGTTCAATTCAGCTCCACCAACGGTCAGGTTGAGTGAGATCGACCGCTCGAGACGTTCGTTGCCGGGTGGCGTGAAGCGGATCATCGCCTCGCCAAAGGCAACTACTCGCTGCGTGCGGCGCGTCCCGTTCGGACCGCCTGGCCGTTCACCTGCCATGCATTCGACTCCTGTCTTCGGGTTCTGGTGTCCCGCAGGGTCAGCCCACCCTGCCAATCTCGCGGCATTATGCCCGAACGAGGGCCGGATGCGACCTCCGGAAGGTCAATCGGGGTACGATTCACCCAGCACCAATGCGGGAACCCGATGGCCCGCTTCGCACGATCGTTCCATGGAGCCCTTCGTGGTGACCGCCTCCCCTGACAACCCGGCTACGGCGCCCAATTTCGATCCCAGGCTCGCCGCCCTTCGCACCCGCCTGGCCCTTCACGACGAAACCGTGGTGATCCCCGGCGCCAATCGCGAACTCGCGATCACCCGGCCATCGGACACCGACGCCCTGCTCGACCAGGCCGCCGGCGACCCGGAGCAAAACCTGCCGTACTGGGCCGAACTCTGGCCAAGCGGGATCGCCCTCGCAGCCGCGATCTTCGAGCAGCCGGACCTGGTGCGTGGACTCCCGGTCCTCGAACTCGGGACGGGACTTGGGATCACCGCGATCGCTGCCCTGGATGCCGGAGCCGATCTCGTCGTCACCGACTACTCTCCGGAATCGCTGGTGCTGGCCTCGGCAAACACGCTGCGGAACACTGGCCGCGAACCGCAAACGCACCAAATGAACTGGCGCGATCCCGAAACCGCCCTCCTGGCAGGGCACCCGGATGGCTTTCCGGTCGTCCTGGCGGCGGACGTGCTCTACGAGCGTCGCGACATCGACCCGTTGCTCTCGCTATTCGAGCGGCTCGTCGCGCCGGGCGGCCTGCTCTGGCTGGCGGAACCCGGCCGGCCACCGGCGTCGATCTTCCTCGAATCCGCCAGCCGCCAGGGATGGACCTTCTCCACCATCACCTGCCACGGCCCCTGGCCAGACCCGAAAGACCAGGATGTGATCGCGCGGGTGCACCAAATGCGACGGCGCCTCCCCAATACCCCTTGACAACCGATCCGCCAGCGGCGAAAAAAGACATGCACATCATAAAGCGCCGTGATGCGCGCGCAACGGACCACCGATAGCCGGTCGCAATCGTGTGACGGCCTGTCGTAGGGCGCTTCTGAGTCGCCATTCCGGAGGTACCGGAGATGGATGACGCTGTAATCGGTGAAGGAGTTCCGGCATGTCAAGAGTCATCTTCGACAACGTCTCAAAACTCTATGCGGGCGGCGGCCAGGCAGCAGTCTCGAACCTCAACCTTGAGGTGAACGACGAGGAATTCCTCGTGCTGGTCGGTCCCTCCGGCTGCGGCAAGTCCACCGCCATGCGCATGGTCGCCGGCCTGGAGGAAATCTCCGAGGGCCGCATCATCATCGGCGACCGGGTCGTCAACGACCTGCCGCCGAAGGACCGGAACGTCGCCATGGTGTTCCAGTCCTACGCGCTCTACCCCCACATGACCGTGCGCGACAACCTCGCCTACCCGCTCAAGCTGCGCAAGGTACCAAAGGCCGAGCGCGAGCAGCGCGTCCGTGAAGCCGCTCGTATCCTCGATATCGAGCAGTATCTCGACCGCAAACCGAAGGCGCTCTCCGGCGGTCAGCGCCAGCGCGTTGCCCTCGGCCGGGCCATCGTGCGCAACGCCGATGTCTTCCTCATGGACGAACCGCTCTCCAATCTCGACGCCAAGCTGCGCGTGCAAACGCGGGCCGAGCTGGTGAAGCTGCACGATCGCGTGCGCACCACCACCATCTACGTGACCCACGACCAAACCGAGGCCATGACGATGGGCGACCGCATCGCGGTGCTCAGCCTCGGCGTCCTGCAGCAACTCGACACGCCGCAGAACCTGTATGACAACCCCGCCAACAAGTTCGTGGCCGGGTTCATCGGCTCCCCGTCGATGAACTTCATCGATGTCACGATCGAGTCGGCGGACGGCAAGCTGTGGGCCGTGACCCCCGGCTTCAAGATGGTCGTGCCGGCCAATGCCGCCACCGGCCTGTCCAACTACGTTGGCAAGACCGTGACGATGGGTGTTCGCCCCGAGCACCTGATTGAGAAGTCGAAGATCGTCGGCCAGGCGCCGGAAGGCTCCCTGATCCCGGTCACGGTGGACGTGGTCGAGTTGCTCGGCAACGAAATCTTCGTCTACCTCACGAACCGCGGCCAAACACTCACCGCCCGCATGCCCCCGGACATCCACCTGGAGCGCAGCCAGAACATCGAAGTGGCTGCCGAATCCGACAAGCTGCACTTCTTCGATCCGCAAACCGAGGCGGCGATCCGCTAGGCATTGGCCTACATCGACGGAGAATGACCACAGGGGCGGCCAGACTGGCCGCCCCTGTGGTGTGTGGCCCCGATTCTGGACACCTGGGCAAGACATCGGGACGCACGGGCAATGACCTCCGGCACAAGGCCGAATACAGTGGCAATGGGTCCTGTCGCACGCGAATGACAACCCTGGTGCCACGATCCTGGGTCTTCGCCACTGTCGAACTTGAGAGGAACACGCCGATGACCAACGTCCTTGTCCGCAGCAGGCCGGGGCTTGCGGTCGTCCTGATGGCGTGGATCCTGATGCTCTCCACCAGCTCCGGCCTGGCCCAGGACAGCACGCCGGTGGCCAGCACCGAGATTGCGGATACCGGTCCCGGCAATCCTCCTGCCGAATCCCCAACGGCCACCCCGCCACCCTCCGAGGCGCCTGAGTCGACCGCCAGCCCCACCAGCGAAGCGGCATCGCCACCGGCGGAGCCAACCTCCACGCTTGAAGCCGATGCCACACCGACGGTGACTCTCTCTCCGGACGGATTCTCATCGTTCGCGATCCAGGCAGCAGCGGCGACCCTGGTTACGCCAGAAGACCCGACCGTGGTCCAGGCGACGTGCGTAGCCGGAGTCATTCACAGCCCAACCGTGACGTTTGCCATCACTCCGGGCGTCCAGTACCAATCATCGAGCACGCCGGTCGCCGGTGGCGACTATTTCCTGATCGCCAGCCTCCAGGACGGGTACGACTGGGGGGATCTACCTGACAACTGGACGTTCATCGGCGCCTTCGGCATAGCCAGTTCGAACATCACACTGGACCCGACACCGGCCTGCACGGATGTGATCCCCGTTGCCCCAACCGTTTTCCAGGCTACCTGCATCGCCGGCGTGTTCGCGGCCCCCTCGATAACACTCCCCGCCGATACGGATGTGATTGCCTATACGCGAAGCGGCCAGGCAACCGTGGGCCGCTCCGTGCTGGTCACGGCCGAACTCGTGCGGGACGCGGACACGTGGGGAACATTGCCGGCCGGCTGGACGCGCCAGGGCGAGTTCGCCGTCCTTGTCGTCGGACCGTTGGGCCGGGCGGCGTGCAGCCCCGTGGAGCCAGCGATCACCCCGGCGACTTGCAGGGACGGCGTGGGGGTCTTCGCCTCCGCAAGCGCGCCGTCCAATACCAACGCGATCAGCTACAGCCTGCAACGACAAGGAGGAACGGCGATCGTTTTCGCCACGCTACAACCGGCGACATCGGTGTGGATAGACCCGCTGCCCGGCGATTGGGTAACGGTGAACGAAACGCTCGCGATGCGCGTGATCGACGGCCTCAACGCGGACCCGTGCGTGCGAACGAACCTGGTGTCCGCGGCGTTCTTCCAATCCACGGTCGAATCGGTCGAAATCGGGGAGGTCTTCGACCTTGTACCGATCGTTCCTGCCTCGCCTGGTATCGCCTACACCGTGAGTGGCATCGGCGGGGGAGTGTTCACGGTGACTGCCGAGCTCATTGACGGCTATGACTGGCCTGATGACCTGCCGGCAGGCTGGATCGAAATCGACGAGGACACCGCAATCTACCGGTTCACGCTGACTGTCGATCCTGCCGGGAACAGCGATCCGGAGCCGCCTACCCCGACCGGTGGTGCCACATCCGGCCCGGCCGTCCTGGTCACTGCCCTGCCGGTGACTGGTACGGGGCCATCGAATGCCTTCCTCCCAACCGCGCCGATGCTCTTGCTCGTTTCACTCCTGATGGCGGTGAGCGGCGTGGCGTTGCGGAGACGATCCGGTTAGCCACTCTCCCTGAGCATGTTGGGGCATCGCGCGATGCCGTCATGATTCGACAGCGCTCACGGCTGGGGCGCCAGAACTTCCAGCGACGGCCGGTCGATCCGCAACGGCGCCAGGACCTCCGGCGCGTCACCAGAGACCACCGCCCCGGCAAGGAGCTGTCCCAGCCTCGGCCCGAACGTCATGCCGTGCCCACTGAAACCTCCGGCCACCCAGGCGTGCTCGATACCCGGCACCCGGTCCGCGACCGGCAGCCGATCCGGTGTGAACGCCATCAGGCCCGCCCACCGGCGGGCGACCGCCAGCCCGCCGAGGTCCGGAAAGAGATCGGGCAGGATGCGCTCGATCCGGCTGGTCAGTTGCCCGGTCGGAACCATGTCACGAACCCCGACATCGGCGTTCGGCGCATCGGCCCGGCACCCACCGATCACGATGCTGCCGTCCGGTGTTTGCTGCCAGTACTCACCCGTCGAGGTCAGATCGACCCCTACCGCCGTCCGGAAAATGGGCGCGGTTGGCCGGTAGGCCAGGATTTGCCCGCGCACCGGCACGACCAAACCCGAGAGGGCCGGGACCAGGGTATCGCTCCAGGCATTGAGGGCGATCACGACCTGCCCTGCCTCGATGGTTCCCTCGGAAGTCTCGATTCGCACGGAATCGCCACTGGGCACGACGGAGGTCACCGTCGCCCGTACCAGGGTCGCGCCCCGTCGTTGGGCCGCACGGGCGATCCCGGTGAGGTAGCGCGTGGAATGCAGGGTGCCATCGTTCGGCGCGAACCAACCGCCCGCGATTCGCTCGCCAAGGGGAGTCGCGATCAACTCCTGGACCTGGTCCCGATCGAGGCGAACGAGTGCACCGCCATCGCCGTGCATGAGCGAGTCATCGGGATCGAGGTCGCTGGCGCCATCGAGCGATAACCCAAGCGTGCCTACCCGGCGGAGGTCGCAGTCGATTTCCTCTTCCGCGACAATCTCGAACGCCAGCGCCTGCCCATCCATGGTGACTTGGTGGAGCGACTGTGCCGGCGCCGTCCCAGCGAGTTCGACAAGGCGCGGCCAGGCCAGGGCGGTGCCGCCCACCAGGAACCCGCCGTTGCGCCCGGTCGCGCCCCAGCCAATCGCAGTCCGCTCAACCAACACGACATCAGCCCCGGCCCGGGCCAGCCAGTAGGCAGTCCAGCACCCGAGCATGCCGCCGCCGATCACCACAACTTCGGCAGTCCGTGGCAGTGGTCCCGACGGCACAAGGGGCTCGGCCGTCGCGTGCCAATACGAGAGCGAGTCGGCGGTAGGGTCGATTGCAGGTACAGGCATGCGTCCTCCGAGCGCCAGTGAGCGGATAGCGTACCGTCATGGTAGTCCGAAACATGCAGCCGGGGAATCTGGCGCAGACACACGAAACCCCTGGCCGACGCCGTTGTCGGTCAGGGGTTCATGCGCGGGTTTCGCCGGGATCCTGGCTGGGGGAACTGGGACCCCGGCGAGCCGGGTTGGTTGGTGGGCGGCTGGCGTGAATGCTGGTCCGGATGCGCCCACCGGTCAGGGTGTCTCGTTATTCCGCCTGTGCGGATTCGTCCTCGATCGCGACCGGTTCCGGCTGTGTCACCACACCCTTCACCTGGATCTGGCGCGGCCTGGAGGCTTCGGCCTTCGGCAGCACGATCTTGAGGATGCCGCTCTCGAAGGTGGCTTCCGTCTTCGAGGCGTCCACCTCGATCGGGAGCGTCAGCGAGCGGTGGAACGTGCCACTCGGAAGTTCGTGCAGGTACCAGGTCGCGCCCTTCGCCTCATCGGACCTGGCCACACTTGGAACCGCGCCGCTGATCGACAGTGTGTTCCGCTCGATCGTGATCTCGATGTCATCAATGCTGACGCCTGGCGCCGAAGCCAGAATCACCACCTCGTCCTCGGTCGCGTAGGCATCGATCGGGAGCAACGAGCGCTCACGCTCACCACTGCCGACCGGCCAGATCGTGCCGAATTGCGTTGGGCTGAAGGCCTCACCGATCAGGCGATCCATCGCCTGCCGCATGCCAGTCGCACTCGAAACCGGGTATCGGGTTGCCATCGTCGTATCCTCCACGCCTGAGCTTTTACGATCCGATGATCTTCTCTTACGGAGAACATCTCCTCATACAAGGAATACTATCACTCTACACGACTCATGTCAACTCTTGGTATTCGTCTTTATCACGTCTGGTGCTTGTCTCGCTGCATGGATAACGCGAGGGTGCTGTCGTTTGTATGGACAGACGAACTCTCGTGCATGGCCTGCGCGTGGTCCCGCGTCCCTCCTTTCCGGCGCAACGCGGGTCCCATCCCGGACGACCAGATTCCTCGCAAGTGTGCAGACCGGAGAGATGGGGGCGGACGACCCTTCGCTCCGCTCAGGGGTCCGCCCGTACGGCGATCTGACATGGACTCCGGATGGACCGCGATGGCTCGCCGATCCTGACCGCCCCACTCTCGGCGCTGGGCAGCAGGCCTTCCCCCTCAGGCAAATCCGTCGACGACGCGCGCAACGTCGTCCGGCGTGGCGGCGGCTTCCTCGAACCAGAAGCGCCAGAGATCGTCCAGGACCTGCCCCGACGACGCTTCCCACGCGGCCTTGAGGTCGTCCGGACCCGAGTTCAGGTTGCGAAACTGCTCGACGTAGGCACCGAGCCCGCTGAAAAAGGCCGCGTCGCCGATTTGCTGGCGGATCGCCTCGAATCCGACCGCCGCCTTCCCGTAAACGAACGCATTGCGCGCCGCCAGGTTGGTTTCCGGCGTCAGGGGGGCATCCGCCACCCCATCTCCACCGCCGGTCAATTCGCGCAGGTACCCTGGCGTCACGTACCGCTCCAGCCAGTCCTTCGCGACATCCACCCCGTACACATCGCGGGCGGCCAGCACCGCCAGCGCGTTCGCTAACCCCTCGCTCATGAACCCATGGTCGTTGTTGTTGCTCCCGGCCACGCCGGGTATCCACTGGTGCGCAAGCTCGTGGAACAGGGTGAACCGCAAGCGCTCGCGCGCCGCATCATCGAGCACTCCGTCCGCCAGGAACCGGTCCGGATCGACCCAGATGAGACCGTTCCACGAAACCGCCGGAGCCCCGGCAAGGGAGGTCAGCACGATGTCCAGCTCACTGCCGGGATAGGCGCCCATCCACGACGCCAATACCGGGAGACTGGCCGCAACCGTGTCCGCGATCTCGCGCCCGAGGTCCGGCGAGGCCAGGGAGGATGACCCGCTCACCACGACCGGGATCCCGTCCGCGTCCCCGGATGCCAGACCGGACTCACCCGGTACCAGGGTCAGCGACAGGTCACGGCCGGGCCCGGCGACGATCCGCGTCACATCCATCCCGTCGACATCGCGGGCTATCACCGTTTCGCTGCCGGACGTGATCGCGGTGTACTCGCTGGGTGCGGTGAGCTTCATCTCCCAGGTTGCGCTGGCGGGAAAGGTGGGATCCCCAAACAGTGTAGGCGGGGCCAGGTACCAGCTGCCGTCTTCCCAGCCAGCCACTACCGGGTACCAGTCCGCCAGCCGCCAACCGGTTGCCGTATCGCCGCCGAGGATACCGAAACTCGCGTCCGGCGCATCCGGCACCACCGTCTCGAAGTCGAGGCTCACCTGCACCGTCTCGCCCGGCGCTACCTCCATCCCGAGATCGACTTCGATCACGGTCGGATCGAACGACAACTGGATGAAGGCCGCTTCACCATCGACCCGGGCAGCCCGGACCGTCAGTTCACCGTCCTCGTAATAAGCGGCATTCGGATACAGGCGAAATGGCAGGGCGGATTGCGCGATGGGCGTGGCGTTCATCCAGGTCACGTCCATCGAGCCGGAAAGCGTGCGCGTCCCCGGATCGAAGGTAACCACGAACCCATAGTCATCGAGCGCCAACGCCGAAGGCGCCGCCACCACCCAACCTGGCGTGGCAAGGACGATCTGGAGCCAGCCCAGGATGGCCATCGCCAGCAACCGGCATTCGATGGGACGCGGCCACCAGCGACGAAATGGCACGGTCATGCGATACGCCTCAACACCTGGATGAACACTCCACCTTTTTGACCAATGGCACCGCCAGATGTGACGATAACTCCGGCAAGACATATTCAGCGTCCAGTATGCGGCA
>CAZSUN010000120.1:0-11281 GCA_964610045.1 uncultured Sphaerobacteraceae bacterium | reverse complement strand
TGCGGGACCGGGGTCCAGGCGCCGCCGTTGCGGGCCGATTCGATCGCGGCGAGGCCGGGCGCGGTCATCCTGGCCGCCATCACCGCGTCGATCGGCGGACGCCGGTCGTTCACGACCGCATCGATGAAGTCGCGCACCAGGTAGTACTCGGTTGTGCCGTGGCCACCGGACTTCGCGATCTCCGGGGCGTCCGGATCGGCGTACGGCAGGCTGATGACCTCATAACCGGCCGCGTGGTCGTGCTCGCCCTCCACGTAGAGCCGTCCGGTGGCATCGCCGTAGGCCTGAGTATGGTCGTGCTCGATGAATCCCTTCGTGCCATAGAAGGTGTATGAGTGGAGGGTCGGTTCGCGCCGCACCACCTGGCTGCGAAGCAGCTTGATCGCGCTCCCGCGCGAGGTCTTCAGCAAGGCCACCTGCATGTCCGGGGTGCCAGGTGCTTCCACGCCGACCGTGCCGAACCCGGTGCTGACGCAGGAAACCTCGGTCACGAAATCGTCCATGATTTGCAGCACCGGGCCAAGGCTGTGGGTGCAGTACTGGATCGGCGGCCGGTTGAGCCGCCAGTAAGCGTCGCCGCTGGCCGGGTCGATCATCAGCGCTTCGATGTTGTGGAGATATTCACACTCGGCGTAGGTGATCTCGCCAATCCTGCCGCTGCCGATCAGGTCCTTCCATTGGGAGATGTAGTGCAGGTAGCAGCAGTTCTCGGCCATCATGTACTGCGCGCTGCTGGCGCGGGCGGCGGCGAGGATTCCGTCCAGTTCCTCCAGGCTGTTCGCGGCCGTCACCTCGGAGAGCACGTGGATGCCGGCATTCAGCGCGGCGATCGACTGCCCGGCGTGGAACGGGATCGGGGTGCCAACGACGACGATGTCGATCCCGGACGCGAGCATGTCGTCGTACGAGGTGAAGCAGCGTTCGGGCGGCACGCCGAACGCTGCGCCCGCATCCGGGAGGCTCTCCGCGTTCGCGTCGCAAAGGGCGACGATCTCGGTCTCCGGAAAGAGGCCGAATGGCCGCGCCAGCGACGATCCACGCCGCACCCCGACCAGGCCAACCTTGTATGTCATCCGTCCGGATCCTTCCCGTTCAGTCTGCGGAGCATCTGCGTCACTCCGTAGGGGCCGTACCTACGGTTCCACTTCCCACTGGGAAGGGGTCAGGGGTTGGGAATGGCCGTTGCGTGAAACACCTGGCCAACGCAAAGGCAGGCGGCTGATATCGGCCCGCATCGCTTTACCGCCGGCGGCGGCGCGGGTTCAGGGCATCGTTCAGCCCATCGCCGAAGAAGTTGAAGGCGAATATCACGATGGCGAGCACGGCGCCGGGCACGAGTACCAGGTGCGGGGTGTAGCGCCATTTGTCGAGGTTCTCGTTGATCATCGCCCCCCAGCTGGCGCCGGGCGGCTGGATGCCGACACCGAGGTAACTGAGTCCCGATTCGAGCAGCATGGCAGCGCCGAACCCCACGGTAACCGAGACGATGACCGGGCCAAGTACGTTCGGAAGGGTGTGCCGCGAAATGATCCAGAAGGTACTGGCGCCGCTCGCGCGCGCCGCCTCCACGAACTCCGCGTGCTTCAGCGAGAGCACCTGCCCCCGAACCAGCCGGGCC
Source organism: uncultured Sphaerobacteraceae bacterium (assembly GCA_964610045.1). GTDB lineage: Bacteria > Chloroflexota > Chloroflexia > Thermomicrobiales > UBA6265 > JACCYX01. The sequence continues at coordinate 9,663 of CAZSUN010000120.1, read as the reverse complement.
ATGCCCGGCCAAGCGACGAGGGCAATTGCCCCGAACACCACCAGGTAATCCCCGAGCAGGCGGCTTCTGAAGATTTCCACCCCGGTCCACTCGTACAACCGGATGAACTGCCCCTGCACGGCCGGCCGCATCGTCTTGTTGGCGAACACCGCGAGCAGCAGGGCCGGAAACGCGAGCACGACATCGGTCACCCGCATGATGAGCCCCCCGACCCACCCATCCGACATGGCGGCGGCGGCGCCCATCAGCACGCCGATGGTGCCGCCGATCACGGTCACCATCGACGCCACGAGGAAGGCGGTTCTCGCCCCGGCCAGGATCCGGCTGAGAAAGTCGCGGCCCAGTTCGTCGGTGCCCAGCCAGTGCTGCCACGACGGCGGCTGCTCGACGTTGAGCAGATTTTGCTCGTTGACACCGTACGGTGAGATCAACGGGCCGAAGATGGCCGCCAGCACGAACACCACGATGATGATCGCGCCGCCCAGTGCAAAGGGGTTGCGGATTGCGCTGTCCCAGGCATCCAGCCACAGGCTGCGCTGCTTCACCTGATCGGCAGCCTGCCGCAGGGGTACAGCCGATGCCTGGGCAAGGTTTGGCGGGCTGACACCGGGTTGGGAAGTGGCGGTCACGCGGTCGTCCTTCCCCGTTTCAGGAGTAGCGAATACGCGGGTCGAGCAGGGCGTACCCGATGTCGATGACGACATTGGCGATCAGCACGATCGCCCCGGCCACCACCGTGGTCCCGAGCAGGAGTGGCAGGTCGTTCCGCTGCAGGGCGGTGACGACGAGATAGCCGAACCCGGGAATGCCGAAGATGCGCTCGATGAAGATCGAGCCGGTGAGCAGCGACGCCGCGATCAGGCCGGACAGCGTCAGCACCGGCTGGAGGGCGTTGCGCAGCACATGCCGGGCAATGACCTGGCGGTTGTCGAGCCCCTTCGCGCGCGCGGTGCGCACATAGTCCTGGTGGAGCACTTCGCCGACCGCGTAGCGGGTTTGCCGCACGATGATCAGGATCGGGCCCAGCGCCAGGATGAACGCCGGCAGCAGGACCTCCGTGCTGAACATACCGTGCCATCCCACGGCGGAATCCAGGACATCGAGTTTCAGGACCAGCAGCACGAGCAGGACCGGAGCCAGCACGAAGGACGGGACCGAATCGGCAGCAACGGCGCCGGTGACGATGGTCCGGTCGATCCAGGTGTCTCGGTAGAGCGCCGCCAGGATTCCGGCCGGGATGCCAATGACCAGTAGCATGACCATCGCCACAGTCCCCAGCTGGATCGAGACCGGCAGTGATTTCATGATCAGGCTCCGCACCGATTGGTCGCCCATCTGAAACGATGTGCCCCAGTCGCCCTGGACGAAATCGCCGACGAAATCGACGTACTGCACCGCAAATGGGCGGTCGTAACCGTACTCGTGCCGCAACCGGGCGATCAGTTCCTGGTCGCCACGGTTCTCGGTTTGGCCGACCAGGGTCGCGATCGGGTCGCCCGCGCCATAGAGGGCCATGGCGTACGTCAGGGCCATCACGGCCAGCATGACCGGGATCAGCATCAGGATCCGCCGCGCCGCGTACCGGAGCATGGAAACCGCCTTCCGAAGGCCGGAGTCGCCCGCCTGCGTGGCGGGCGACTCCGGCCGTTCCTTACTCGGTCTTGATGTAGAGATCGGTCGCGAAGCTCGGGAAGGTGAACATCGCGGTGGTCACGAAGTTGCCGACCCGCGGCTTCACCACGAAGTAGTTGGCACGGCGCCACATTGGCCGCAGCGACGCGCTTTCGAGGGCGATCTGCTGGGCGGCGTTGTAGTTGGATTTCGCCAGTTCCAGATCCTGCGTCGCGAATGCCTCGTCGACCAGGGCCTCGAAATCCTCGTTGCAGAACTGCGCCCAGTTCGCGCCGGAGTCGCACAACAGGTAGCCGACACCGTTCGAGGCGTCCGGGTACTGCATGCCCTCGCTACCGATCAGGAGCTGGACATCGGACTCCAGCAGTTCCTCGAACGTCGGCACCACCCGCAGTTCGACTTCAACTCCCAGGTTCTGCCGCCACATCTCCTGCATCGCGGCGGCGCGGGTGTTCTCGGTGCCGGTCGCCTCGGCGCTCGTCAGGTAGAACGAGACCGGTGGCAGCGCATCGACACTGCCATAGGTGGAAGCCGCGAGATCGGCAGCCGCGCCTTCCGGATCGTAGGTCAGGACCGGCGCCGTCTCCTCGTAGACATCGAGTTCGGGATGGAAGATGCCGTCCATCGCCTGGTACAGGTTGCGTTCAACCGCGGACAGCAGGGTGTCGCGATCGATCGCCTTGGCGAAGGCGCTGCGCACCAGCGGATCCTCGAACGGGGCGATTTCCTGCCGGGTGTAGAAGTTGTCGAGCCACCAGATCGGCTGTTCGACGAGTTCGGCCCGGTAGGTCTCATCGGTGTTCTTCACATTGTCGGCGTCCGCCGACCCGAGCAGCGTCAGGTCAACCTCGTCGTTCTGGTACATCAGGAAAAGCGTCTGCGGATCGTCGACCAGGCGGTACTCGATCCGTTCCAGCAACGGCGGGATCGGATAGTGCTCGTTGCGGACCAGGCTCAGCGACTGCCGCTCCTGGTACGACTCGACGGAGAACGGACCGCTGAACGACTTCGCCCGCATGTACCAGCGGTCGTCCGGTGTGTCGGTGGCGACTTCGTCGGGATTGAGGACGAAGGTACAGGGGTGGGTGAGGATCTTCGGGAAGTAGTTGCGCGGGTGCATCAACTCCACTTCGATCGTGGTGTCGTCGAGGACGCGGAAGCCCGCCGGGAGGTCGGGAGACGAGCCGTTCCAGTAGTCGGCGGCGCCGACGACATCGCGGAAGTAGCCGCCGGCCACGATGCTCTCGCTGGCCGGATCGAGCGACCGGTGCCACGACCCGAGGACGGTGTTCGCCGTGATCGGCGTGCCGTCGGAGAAGGTCCGGTTCGGGTCGAGATGGAAGGTGTAGAGCAGGCCATCCTCACTCAGATCCCACGACAGCGCGATATCGGGGACGACACTGAGGTCGGCGGTCACTTTGGTCAAGCCGGCCCACATCTGGTTGGTGAACGGGCCGGTGGAGCCGCGGCCATAGCTGAAGTGCGGATCGAGCTGGGCGGATGCGGCGAGGAAGCCGAAGCGCAGGGTCTGGCTTTCGGCGGCGTCGTCCGGCAGCACTGGTGGCGCAGCGGGCGAGGCATCCTGGGCGGCGACGGACGTTGCCAGCCAGGGGAGCGTCGCGGCAGCGGCGGATGCCTGGAGAACGGTGCGGCGGTTCACGGTCTTGTCGAACATTGGTCCATTCCTTTGTGCGAACGACTGATGAACGTCGGGAACCCGGTGTGCCGGTTCCTGCCGGCCAGGTGTCACGTCGCGACGGCTCCTTTCCCTGCGGCAATCGGCTCTGCGGAGGAATTGTTGGCGAGGTCGTCAAGCAGGGATGCGGCCAGCGTCGCCAGGCGCTCGCCGGTGCCGCGATTGGTCCACGACCAGTCGCCGCGCCAGGTCTCGTAGCCGCCCTGGTCGAATGCCGTGCTGGTGGGGATGTAGCCCGCCGCCCCGTTGGTGAGGCCGGTGACCGCAGTCGTGGCAAACGGGCTTCCCTGCTTCAGGCCAAGCCCGATTTCGACGAAGATCTCGCCGGGCAGGCCAACGAGCGCCAGGTCGCCGATCGCCAGCACCTGCACTTCCAGGTCCTGCGCTTCCGGCAGGTCCGCGACATCCAGCAGGCCCTGTGCATACGGATGGATCTGGTAGGCCGGAATCGGTTGTCCCGCCAGGTAGCTGAAGCTGCCCGCTGGCAACGGATCGTTGTGATGTTCCTGGGCAAGCAGGCGTTCGGCGTTGGCGATGTCGGTATCGGTCACCGGCCAGCGCTCGACCTGACATGGCTCGCTGCGCGCGGCGAGCACGGCATTGGCGTGACGCGGCTGGGCCAGCGTCGCCTGGATGGCGGCCGCGGCCACGGCGTCGCCCACCCGGATCGCCTTGGGTGTGCCGTGAAGCGCGTTGGGATTGGTCGTGTCGATGGTGTTGATGTCGCCCGAGGTGCCGTTGGCGTGGAGACCGAGGCACTGGTCGCCAAGGATGCGGGAGATCGCGGCGGCGTAGTACCCGTAGTAGTCCGCGGAAATGGCCAGTTCCTCATCGGTTCCGGCGTAGTGCGTGGAAAGGCAACTCCACAGTGCCAGGGGAGTGCCGTCGAGCGTTTCTACCAGCAGGGCAACGACATCCGGATCGATCGGGCCTGCCGGACCAACGACATCCGGATTGTTGAGACCAGGATTGAAGACAACCGTGCCATCGTTCATGTGATAGCGGCGGTTGAAGCAGACACCGGCCACCGGGGCACTTCCCGAGGCGATCCGCGCCGGCTGGAGCCGGGTTTGGGCGATGCGGATGCCATCGGCAACCTGGGACACCAGCCACTCTCGGTAGCCGGGCAGTGGGTCGTCGCCCCGATGGGTGCGGGTGGCGGGTCCGGTGTGGGTATGCGTGCAGGATACGAGCACGCATTCCGGCGGGATGCCGGTGATTTCCTGCGCGCGGACACGGATGGCCGCCACCAGGTCAGCCCCCAGCGACAGCAGGTCGCAGACCACGATGGCGAGGGTCGTCGTGCCGTCATCGAGCACGAGCGTGCGGGCGTACAGATCGTCGGCGACAGTGGCAGCCTCCCGGCGATGGAAATAGCCCACCAGCGGGTGACCGAGTTGCGGGGTGATGACCTGGGAACTGGTGCCAGCCTGTAGCACAGCGGGACTCCTCGGGACAGCAGGGGAACGGTCAGGAAAGGGCCGCGATGAGGGCATCGGTCATGGCTTCGCCGGCGCCTGGGGCAGGCCAGGCCGAACGAGCCAGCCAGGTTTCGTAGGCGCCCTCGGAGAATGCCGCGAGTGTTGGGACGTACCCGACATAATCGTTGGCGAGACTGACGACCGCGACCGGACCGCTGGCCTCCGCCTTGATCCGCAATCCGAACTCCACGAAAATCTCGCCGGGTAGTGCCGCAATCGAGAAATCGCCGATCCGGATCACCTGCAACACGGTTTCGCGCGATTCCGGCAAGGACGCCACTTCGAGCGTCTCCATGGCGTAGGTCCGGATTTGGTTCGAAGGGATCGCCTGGCCGGTCACGAAGCTGAATCCCAACGAGACCTCGCTGGCCGGATCGCCGTCAGCCGCCAGGATCGACCGGGCGAGGGCCAGGTCGTCCTCTGTCACCGGGCGGCGGGGAACGTCGAACGGGAGGAGCCGGGCATCCAGGCTGATCTCGTCCGTGGCGGGCAGCATGTGCGTGGCAGCGATGGCCGCCCCCGCCACACTGCCCGCGACCTGCCACGAGCGGACGCCTGGTGGATGCCCGGCCGTCGCGCCGGAGACATCGATGTTGTTGATGTTGCCGGAGGTGCCGTTCGTCAGCATACCGAGGCAATCCGGTCCAAGCGCTCGCGCAACGAAGCCGGCGAACTCGCCGTAGTAGTCGGCCGAAATGGCGAGCACGTCGTCGGTGCCGACGTAATGCAGGGAGAGGTTGGCCCAGAGCGCGACTGGCGTGCCGTCGGGGCGGGTGACCAGCAGCGCGGAAACCTCGGGATCGGTGGGACCCGCGACCGAGACGATGTCCGGATTGCGGATGCCGGGATTGAAGACGACGGTGCCGTCCGTCATGTGATAGCGCCGGTTGAAGCAGACGTTCTCCACGCCGGTCGCGCCGCTGGCGATCCGGGCCGGGCCGAGATCGGCACAGGCGATGGCCACGGCATCCGCAATCCGGGTGGGCAGCCAGGCCAGGTAATCGGAGTCGGCCGAGGTGGCCAGGAGCGACACCGTAGCCGGGGCGGTGTGCGTATGCGTGCAGGAGATCATGACGTGCGATGCAGGAATACCGGACCGGTCCGCGATGAGCGATTTCGCCAGATCGGCGGTTTCACGGGCGATCACGATGATGTCGCACAGGACCAGGGCAACCCGCGATGCACCGTCGTCGAGCACCAGGGCTCGCACGTGCAGGTCATCGTGCACCGTTTCGGCCGGGCGGTCCTCGAACGACCCCTGGAGCGATGTCCCAAGCGGGGGAGTGATGGTGGAAACACCGATACCAGCCTGCAACAAGGTTCTGCCCCCTGGCGAATGCGAAGGATGGTGGTGCCGCTGGATTGCCGGGGCTGGCCCGGACTGACTCTTCGTCGATGGGCACAGCCTATTGGGGGATGACGTTTCTTGTCAACACCTTGCCGTTTCACCAGGAGAAACATGCCCTGATTGGTCTGGCGTATTCGCGCCATGCGGCAAAGCGCCCAGCATGGCGTGCCAGCATTCGTGCTCGCGGCCCATTCGGCCCTGGCGGGAGATGGTCCAGCCACATCCCCATGATTCGTATGACGAAATGCAGGGCAGTTGACATGGAACGCGACCAGCGCCTAGAGTACGAAGACGATGCAGCCAACCCAACACCTCCGGCCTGCGGGGCCTGGATGAACTGGAGCCGGTGATGGACGCAGCGGGGCAGCAGGGATCCGCGGGAACAACGACCTCCGATGCGTTGCGCAAACGCGCGCGGGCGAGCCTGGCCGGCGGCGTTTCGAGCGAGTTCCGCCGCTTCGGTTACCCGGATGCGATGGTCTACGCCCACGCCAGCGGGACCCGCATCACCGATGTCGATGGCAAGACCTACCTCGACTTCGCGCTCAGCCAGGGACCGATGGTGCTTGGACATAGCCACCCGGGCGTACTCAATGCGGTAACAGCCGCTTCGGGACAGGGACAGCTCTATGCTGGCCAGTTCGAGGAGGAGATCGAGCTTGCCGAGACGATCCAGCGGATCGTGCCCTGCGCGGAAAGGGTCCGGTTCGGACTCGACGGCTCGACCATGGTCCAGGCCGCCCTGCGCCTGGCCCGGGCGGTCACGGGCAGGCCGAAGTACCTGCGTTTCGAAGGCCACTACCACGGCTGGCTGGATAACGTCGCAATCGGCATCAACGCGCCCGGCCGCGAGGCGCTCGGTTCCCGCGAATCACCCAACCGGTTCGCCTGGTCGGCCGGACTCCAGGATCATGTCCTTGACGATGCGGTGATCCGCCCCTGGAACGATCTCGGTCTGGTCGAACAGGCGTTTGCCGCCCACCCCGGCGAAATCGGCGCAATCATCACCGAGCCGGTGATGTGCAACAGCGGCTGCATCCTGCCGCGCCCCGGCTACCTGGAAGGACTCCGGGATCTCGCGGACGCGCACGGCGCGGTACTCATCTTCGACGAGGTCATCACCGGTTTCCGCCTCGGGCTCGGCGGCGCGCAGGCCCACTTCGGGGTGACTCCCGATCTCGCGATCTTTGCGAAAGCGATCGCGAACGGGTATCCATTGAGCGTGCTCGCCGGCTCGGAACGGGTGATGCAGCCCATCTCCGACGGCACGGTGGTGCATGCCGGGACCCTCAATGCGGGAGTGCCCTCGGTCGCGGCCGCTCGAGCCACGATCGGGATCATGGAGGACGAGCGCGTGCACGCACGCATCCTGGCGATGGGACAGGATTTGATGGAGGGCTTGCGGCAGGCCGGGATTGAATCCGGGCTCCCGTTGCGTGTGCAGGGGCCAGGTCCCATGTTCCACACCGGGTTCACCCTGCGGGACGAGGTGGCGGAATACCGCGACCTGTTCGACTACGACACCGCGCTCGGCGCCGCGTTCGTGCGCGGTTTGCACGAACGCGGCGTGCGCGTCCTCTCCCGCGGGCTCTGGTACCTCTCGTCGGCGCACACCGATGCCGATCTCCAGACCGCGATCGACGCTGCCCGCGCCACCCTGGCCGACCTCGCAGTGCAACGGATCCCGGCGTGAGCGACGGCTACATCGTCAAACCAGTGGCGAAGGCCCTGCAAACGCTCACCGTTCTCGGTGAGGCCGAGCGGGATCTCTCGCTCGCTGAGCTCTGCGCCCGCGTCGACATCCCCAAGACCACCGTCTTCCGGTACCTGCAAACGCTGGTCGAGTACGGGTTCGTCAACTACAACCCCACCACCGACAAGTATTCGCTCGGGCTGAAGCTCTGGAGTCTCGGCCAGGTCGCCTGGTCGCGTACTCGCCTGCACGAGCTCGCGCGCGACCACATGCAGCGCCTGCGGGAGGAATTCGACGAAACGGTCAACCTGGGGGTGCTGGACGGCCGCGAGGTAGTCTACCTGGGGATGGCGGAGAGTCACCGCGCCCTGCGCATGCACGCCCAGCTCGGTGGCCGGGACCCGGTGTACTCGACCTCGCTGGGGAGGGCGATCCTGGCCTTCCTCCCGGAAACCGAATGGCCACGGCATCTACCGGCCCGGCTGACGCCGAAGACGTCCCGCACGGTTACCACGCTTGCCGCCCTTCGGACGATCCTGGCCGAAACCCGGCAGCGCGGGTACGCGCTCGACGATGGCGAGAATGAGGAAAACGCCCGCTGCATCGGCGCACCGATCCTCAACGAACAGGGACGGCCGATCGGCGCCATCAGCGTCTCGGCGCCGGCATCCCGGCTCTCGCTGGAGCGCATTCCGGATGTTGCCGGGGTGGTGATGACCACCGCCCGCCGGATCTCGCTGATTGCCGGCTACCCGCCCGACGCACCCCGCCACGCCTGACGGCATCCCGGACCCGCACGCGACGAAGACCGCTATGCTTGTCGCAGGCATGATGGGGCGATACGAGGGCGATTCGATGACTTTGCCGGAGACGGACCTGATACGGATCGAGGGCGGCACCTTCCAGATGGGGTCCGACCGGCACTACCACGAGGAAGCCCCGGTCACAACCGTGACCGTCGCGCCGTTCCGCATCGCCGCCCGCGAAGTCACCAACGCCGCATTCGGCCGGTTCGTGCGCGAAACGGGGTACCGGACGGTGGCGGAACGGCCGCTCGATCCGTCCCTGTACCCAGGCGCCCCGGCCGAGAACCTGCAACCGGGATCGATGGTATTCGTGGGTACGGCCGGTCAGGTTGACCTTCGTGACCATACCCAGTGGTGGCGCTGGGTGCCAGGCGCCAGCTGGCGGCATCCGCACGGCCCCGGCAGTTCGATCACGGGACGCGCCAACCATCCTGTCGTACACGTTGCCCTCGACGATGTGGAGGCCTACGCCGCCTGGTGCGGCATGCGGCTGCCCACCGAAGCCGAGTGGGAGTTCGCGGCCCGTGGCGGGCTCGACGGGGCCGAATTCACCTGGGGTGACACCGACACCAGCGACCGCCGACCGCTCGCCAATGTCTGGATCGGGCAGTTCCCGTGGCAAAGCTCGCGGCCCGATGGCCCGTACGGCACCCGCCCGGTTGGCAGCTACTCCGCGAACGGCTACGGCCTGCTCGACATGGCCGGCAACGTCTGGGAGTGGACATCCGACTGGTGGACCGGCTCCCGTGAGGTCGAGAGCGCATGTTGCGGCGGGGGAGGGTACCGCCCGGTCAGCGAACGCGAGAGTCGCGACACCCAATCGGCGATCCCGCAGAAGGTGGTGAAGGGCGGCTCGCACCTCTGCCACCGCGACGCCTGCTTCCGATACCGGCCGGCAGCGCGGCAGCCCCAGCAGGTCGACACCGGCATGAGCCACGTCGGGTTCCGCCTCGCCCAGGACGCCTGATCCAGCCAGGTCGCACGAATCTGCGCCGAATCTGCTCCCT
>CAZSUN010000119.1:0-11283 GCA_964610045.1 uncultured Sphaerobacteraceae bacterium | reverse complement strand
CCAGTCGGCTTCGAGCGCGATCTTCGCCTCGGCTCGGTCAATGCCGCCGCGGACCGAATCCGGCCCGAGCGCCACCAGACCGTCATCGTCGCCAATGACGAGGTCGCCAGGGCTGACGGTGATCTCCCCGATCGTGACCGGGACACAGACCGCGCCACGCGAAAGCCCAACCGGGCCGCGCGGGTTGATATGGCGGGAGAATACGGGGAAATCGTTCCATTCCGCGAGGGTTGCGACATCGCGAACAGCACCGTCGCAGACCAACCCGGCGACGCCGCGGCTGCGCAGGTGGCCGCAGAGAATCTCGCCGATCATCGCGTACGCCGGGTCGCCATCGGCGGCAATAACCAGCACTTCGCCGGGCTGGATCAAATCCAGGGCGTGCAGCACGGCGCCAAAATCGGGCGGATGGCAGCGCACGGTGAACGCCGGACCGAACAGGCGCGGCTGCTGTCCCGGCGGCATCAGGGGACGAATCGCGGGATCGATCTGGCCCGGTACGAGATCGAGATCAACCGCGATCGAGACCGGCACATCACGCCAGCGCCCGATTTCCGCATCCAGTTCATCCGCACGCCAGGCTGTCATCGTTCGCCCCCGTTTCCCGCATGCCCGCTCATACCGGTACTCTACCGTACCTGGACCGTTGGCCGTGCAGGGAAATGGACGCTCGTTGGCACAGGCATGGGACCGGAGCATCAGAGAACGCAGGCGATGGTCTCACCAGAGTGACACAGCCTGGAGTTCGGGAGGAACGGGTACATCGGCATCGATGCGGGATGTGTCCGGAAGCCAGGTTAGCGCCATCTGCGAGGTGACGTGGTCAACCGGGACGGCGATGGCCTGCATGTCGCGGCGGATGCGATGCCACCGGTTCGCCGGCAACTCCGGCAGCAGCAGCGACAGCCCCAGCGCATACTTCGAGATCGACTGAGGCCGGTACCCGTGGCGCCAGAGCAGGCGGTCCACCGGGAGCGGCTGGCCAGGCCCCTTGGATTCGACGATGGCGACACCAGGCAGGGAGACCTGCGTCCCGTCAGGCAGGGCGAAGGCCAGCGAGCGGTCGAACGTGATCCGCCCTGCTCCTTCCGGAAGCACCAGGGTGGATCTCCGGTACATCGTCGTCAGGCATGGTGCGAGCGAGTCGGCGTAGGGCGCCACCTGGGGCAGGTGCTCCAGCCACCTGCGGTCGGCCTCATCGAGCCTGTCACCCGGTTCTGCATGATGCATCCGGTGCTTCACGGTATTACCGCGTCCATCCCGCACCTTGGCCTCGAGTTGGCAAATATCGGAGCCGAGATAGCTCCTGACACGCACCTTGAAGCGGTTCGGTCGTTTCCTGAGTGCTCCATGATAGGACACGTAACTGTCATTATCGAAATATGTCGTTTCATATCCGAACGTGCGGCGACCACCGATCTCCAGTACCCGCGTGGTATCGCCAAAAATGGCCAGAATGCCGGGCACCTCAGCCACAGGCAGCAGGTACTTGCGGTCGCGCCGGGTGAGGAAGGCGGCCTCCTGCTGGAGATCGGCGAGGGTGATCGAGGCGCAGGAATCCAGCAAGCTCCTCTCGGTCATCATCGCGACACCATCCCGGTGACGAAGGCGGGCGACGGTGCGTCCTGGCTCGGCGTAGCTACCGTCCTGCCCGGGCTGAAACAGACATCGACCAGAGTCGTATCGTTAACGTAGTCGATCTTGCGGATGGCAACGCGCAGGATGGAGGCGCCGCTCATGACGCCCAGGTGCGCCACCAGTTGCCGCTCGTCGCTGATCGCGCGGTCGAGCACAACCTGTTGGAAGCGGGACCTGCCCAGCAGGCGCGGGTGATCGCCACACCACATCACCGCCAGCAACCCGGTCATCAGGATCGCGCTGTATGCCCAGTTGTCGACCCGGATCCCACCGAGAAGCCCGAGGACGAGGGCGACGAAGTAGTAGGCAACCTCGCCCTGGTCGAGCTCGCTGGAGCGAAGCCGGATGATCGACAGGACGCCGAACAGTCCAATGCCCAGCCCAACCGAGGCATCGACCGAGGTCAGGACGGAGGCAATCGCCAGCACCCCGACATTGACCCCGATATACGACGCGACCATATCGTACCGGTGGTAGCGGGGCACGTAGAGACCGAAGACAAGCAGGCCGATGGCGGCGATATCGGCCAGGATGAGCAGGATGTGCGGTTGGGGCATGCGGTCCTCCGGAAGATCGAACGAACTGGGACCGTTGTACCGGCTGACTTTGTGAACATTCTGTTAGCGCCCTGAGGATCGATGGAGAAGGCACCCCGGCGGCGTCCGGTATCCAGCATGTCTGATGGCGATTCACAGGAATCTCCCAATCCCGTTCCGGACAATGCCAGCGGCGGGAAACGCCGCCGTTCGCCTTTCCCCATCCCCGGAGGTTCCTTCCATGCCCACGTCCCTGCAGCCGGTCATGACCCGGCGTCGCGTCATCGCGCTCGGCGCGGCTCTCGCCGCCTCGCTCCCGGCCGGGATCGGCTTCGCGCGCCAGGCAACGCCCGAAAGCGCCACCACCACATCTGAATCAACCTTTCTCGATCCCTCGGTCATTCACGACATCGCTGCATCGTTCAGCCAGGACGACTACGATGCGATGATCCAGGCGTACATCGACACCGGGGACAAGGAGTGGATCGAGGCCACCATCACCATCGATGGATCGACCTACGAGCAGGCCGGCATGCGGCTGAAGGGCAATTCCTCGCTCATGGGCCTGCGCGGCGGCCAGGGCGGTGGGCCAGGCGGCAACGGTGGCGGCATGGGTGGCAGCAGCCTCAGCGCCGACGAGCCGCAGGGCCTGCCCTGGCTGGTTCGGCTGGACAAATACGTCGACGGCCAGAACCACGACGGCATCACCGAACTCGTGATCCGCTCGAACAACTCGGCGACCGCGCTGAACGAAGCGGTTGCGCTCGACCTGCTCGCGCTGGCGGGGCTCGCCTCGCAGCAGGCGGCCTACATCCGGTTCACGGTCAACGAAAGCGAGCCGGCCCTGCGGCTGGCGATCGAGAATCCGAACGACGCGTGGATGGAGCGGCATTTCCCGGCGGGCGGCCTGCTCTACAAGGCGGAAGCCGGTGGCGACTACAGCTACCGGGGAGACGACGCGGACTCCTACGTCGATGTCTTCGACCTCGAAGCCGGGGACACCGGCGACGACCAGGCCGACTTCGCCCCGCTGGCCGCATTCCTCCAGTTCATCAACGAGAGCGACGACGCCACCTTCAAAGCCGAACTGGCGAACCACCTCGACATCGACGGCCTCGCCACCTACCTGGCGATGATGGACCTGCTCGGGAACTTCGACGACATCGACGGCCCCGGCAACAACTCGTACCTGCATGTCGATCCGGGTTCCGAGGTGTTCGTCGTTGTGCCGTGGGACATGAACCTCGCGTTTGGCGGCATCGGCGGTGGCCAGGGTGGAGGCACCTTCACCCGGCAGTTCCCGGAGGACAGCGATGGCGCAACCCCGGAAGCCGGACAGTTCCCCCCGCCCGAAGGTTTCGAGATCGACGGGACGCCAGCCGCCGGCGACGAGTTCATGCCGCCCCAGGGCGGCAATAACCGGCAGGATGGCTTCATGCAAGGCGGCCCCGGCGGTTCGAACATCCTCGTTCAGCGCTGGAACGCGATCGTGGCCCTCACCGAACTCGTCACCAACGCCACCATTCGCCTCCGGACCGATCTCTACGAGAGCGGCGCCGCAACCGAGGTGCTGGACCGTTGGACGGCTGTCCTCACCGACCAGGCAACGGATATCATCGACGCCAGCACGATCGAGTCGGAATCGAGCCAGATTGCGGAGTTCTTCACCGCCCAATGACCGACCAACCGCGCATCCTCGTCGTCGACGACGAAGAGAACATCCGGTTCCTGGTCACCAGCGCGCTCGACCTGGCCGGGATGTCCACCGACGCCGTCGGCACCGGGCAGGCTGCGATGGAGCGCGTGGCTGCGTGGCGGCCCGATGCGATCGTGCTCGATGTGATGCTGCCGGATATCGACGGGTTCACCGTGTTGCAGCGCCTGCGCGACCAGGGCAACCGCGTACCGATCGTCTTCCTGACCGCCCGCAACACCACCGAGGACCGGGTGCGCGGTCTCAGCGATGGGGGCGACGATTATCTCGTCAAACCCTTCGAAGTGGCAGAACTGGTGGCGCGAGTCCAGCTCCGGCTGCGTGGCCCTCACGATCCCGGCACCAGCCGCCGGCTGCGTTGCGCCGACCTGGAGATGGACACGGTGCGGCACGAGGTGGTGCGGGCGGGCCGGGTCATCCCCCTCTCGCCCACCGAGTTCAAGCTGCTGCACTACCTGATGGTGAACGGCGGGCGGGTGCTGACGCGGTCGCAAATCCTCGATCGCGTCTGGACCTACGACTACGACGGTGAGCCATCGGTCGTCGATACCTACATCAGCTACCTGCGGCGCAAGGTGGATGATGTCGAGCCAAAACTGATCCACACCGTGCGCGGCATCGGGTTCATGCTGCGCGTGGAACCGTGACCCTCCGGACGCGCCTGCTGATCGTGCTGGCGGTGGTGCTGGTCACCTACGCCATTGCGGCCGTCCTGGTGGTCAGCACCCAGCGCCAGCTGCTGGTCGAGCAGGTCGATTCCCAGTTGCGTTCGATCCCGGCCGGGGAGCTGTTCCGGATCACCAACCCACCCCCAACCAGCGGCGAGTTCCCCGCCAACGGTGACATGCTCGTCCAGGAGTTGCCATTTTCCGATCTCTACGTCGGCATGATCGCCACCGATGGCCAGACGACATCGGTGCTGGTCGGCAGTTTCTCCGGCGGGACGCCCAACCTGGGTGACGCGGTGGACGCCACCGGCGGCCAGCCGGGACTCGTCACGATCGGGGCCGAAAATGGTGCGAGCCAGTTCCGGGCGATGGTCCTGCCCCAGCCCGATGGCAGCGGCTGGCTGGTAGCTGCCCGGCCGTTGGACGAAATCGACGCCGCGATCGTGCGGCTCGAACGCACGCTCTGGATCGCGGGAGTCGTCATCCTGGCGGTGTTGCTGCTTGCCTACGCCTGGGTGCAGCGCCTCGGCCTGCGCCCGATCGGACGGGTGACGGCGGTGGCCGAGGCGATTGCGGCGGGCGATCACTCGCGCCGGGTTGAGGTTGCCGGCAACCGGACGGAGGCCGGCAAGCTGGGATCGGCCTTCAACCTGATGCTCGATGAGCGGGATGCCGATGAAGCGCGGCTGCGACAGTTTGTGGCCGACGCCTCGCACGAACTGCGGACACCGCTGACCTCGGTGCGAGGCTATCTTGAACTCTACCAGCAGGGCGGGTTCCGGAACGACGGGCAGATGGACGACGTGGTGCGGCGGCTGTCGGCGGAATCGACCCGGATGCACGACCTGGTCGAGAACCTGCTGGCACTGGCCAGTCTCGACGAGGGACGCCCGCTCCAGGTCACGACGGTGGATGCCGGCCAGATACTACGCGACGCCGCGCTCGACGCACAGGCGGTGCAGCCCACACGATCGATCGCGCTCGACCTCCCGCCGGATGGTCCGAACATCGCCGGGGATCCGGCGCTCCTGACCCAGCTCGCAGGCATCCTTGTCTCGAACGCCCTCGTCCACACGCCGGTCGAGGCGGCCATCAGCCTGTCGGCGGCGCGACAGGAGACCGGGATTGCCTTGGTGGTCGCGGATCGCGGTCCGGGGCTCGACGCGGACACCGCCGCGCACGTCTTCGACCGGTTCTGGCGGGGCGAAGCGTCCCGGGCGCGGCGTTCGGGCACCGGGAGCACCGGCCTGGGTCTGGCGATCGCGAAATCGATCGCGGAGGCGCACGGGGGCACGATTACCCTGACGACCGCGCCCGGCGAGGGCTGCACCTTCACCGTGCGGCTGCCAGACCGATAGCCGCCGCCATCCTGCGTGGGTGGTCCCTATCACCGGTCATGTTCGCCGCCCTCTGGCTGTCATTCCGAGCCTGCGAGGAATCTGGTCGTCCAGGAGGGGACCCGCGTCGCGCCGGCGAACCGGCCACCGCAACGTCCGACGTCGTCGGACCGGCTCTCGCTTCGCTGCACCGGGAGGTTTCGTTCGGCTTCGATCCACCCTACATCATCCGGTGTGGCGTCACTCGCGAACGGGTTGGCACCCCGGTCACCCCAGGGTTTTCTGCCAGGCGCCGCTATAGGCAACCGGGGTGAATCCGATCGCCTCGTTGACGTCCAGCATCGGGCGGTTCTCCTCCGCATTGTCGGTCAGAATCGATGGGGATTCCGGGCTGAACGCCAGCACCTGCCGGATGTTGGCGATCTTGACGATCGTGCCAAGCCGGTGGCCGCGATGCTCCTTCAGCACCAGGGTCACCGCCTGCAGGACGGGACGGCTGCGGTCCGCCGGCACGACGACATCGGTGTAGGCCACGAGGACCCCTGACGGGACATGGACCACCGCCGCGACGAGAGGCGTCTGGTGCGCCCGTAGATGGCGCTCGTCGCGGTTGCGAACGCGGCCGGCATCCCAAGGCTCGTCGTCGATTTCCAGATCGCCGGATGGAGCATCGGTCGGCATCCGGGCCATGATCGTGGCGACATCATCGAGCCACGCGTCCGGCGTTGGACCGGTCCAGGTCACGAGCCGGTAGTCGTTGCCGGCCTTGTCCCAGGCGTCGCGTTCGAGGGAATCCAGGCGCCCGCCATCTGGCGGCAGCCGCAACTGGCTGTAGCGGTACACCTGCGCGAGGGACCAGCCACGATGCGCCAGGAACGCCGCGACATCATCCCGTTCCGGCACCTCGCCATGGCCGGTGGGTGACACCAGGCGCGGTCCGGGGAGATCGGAGTGGTGCTTGCCGCCACCCTGGAAGACGGTCTTGCCCGCCTCACGCGCGATGTCCTCGACATGACGCAACAGGGCAGACCCGTACCCCTTGCGACGGTGATCGCGACCGGTATAAACATCGAGCCAGGCTGTTTTCGTGTCCGGGTCGACCCACACGTAGGTCAACGCGAAGGCCACCGGTACGCCGGCATCGCGAATCACGAACAGGCGCTTCCGCTCGTATTCGTGATCGACGAGATTAGCGAAATACTCGTCCAGGGTCGCGACGGCGCCGGTATCGCCCATGTACTCCAGGACGATCGCATTGTGAATGTCGACGACCGCCCGGTAGTCGGAACCGCGGACATCATCGACCGTCCCGGTCAGGGGAAGTTCTTCGATCTGGATGGGGTCCTGCATGGTCACTCCCGTTGCGGTCAGGCAAGTGTCTTCTTCCAAAGACCGCCATGGGCGATCGGGACGAATCCGATCGCTTCGTTGACACTGAGCATTGGCCGATTGTCCTCGGCGTTGCTGGCCACGATCGTGGTCGAATCGGGATTCACCCGGGCCAACTGCCGCAGGTTGGCGAGCTTGATCGTCAGCCCCAATCGATGACCGCGATGCTCCCGGTGCACGATCGTCGTGTGCTGTAACGCTGGCCGCATTCGGTCGGTTGGCACCGAGAGGCGAGTGAAACCGGCCAGTGTACCTGTAGGGCGATGGACCGCCGCCGCGGTCAACGAAAGCTGCCCGCTCCGTTCATCTCGCGCCTCGCCGGCGCGCACACGCTCCGCATCCCATGCCTCCGGCTCGTTGACCAGCGCGCCTCGGGGAGGATCGGTTTCCATCTGGCCGATCAGCACCGCCAGGCCGGCCAACCAGTGCTCGTCGCTTGGCCCAACCCAGGTCAGCGTCTCGTATGCATCGCCGGTGAACGATCTCACTTCCCGATCGAGCTCGTGCAGACGGTCGTTCGAGACCGGCAGGCGCAGCACGCTCATGCGCTGGATCTGGCTGAGGTCGTAGGCGCGCCCGCGCAGGAATCGCACGCCTGGATCATGCAGCGGCAGACTGCCAAATCCGGTTGGCGACGGCAGCCGGTCCCCGCCGGCGACGTCCTCGTGCATCGCGAACAACTGGATCACCGTGCGTCCCGACGCCTGTGCGACGCCCTCGACATGGTCGAACAGGGTCGTTCCCACCCCGCGCCGGCGCGCCCTGGGGAGCACGTCCCCGGATGTCCAGGCGATCCTGGTGCCGGGCCCGGTCGACCACCTCAGGAACGCGCGAGCCACGATCTCACCGTCGAGGCGGCCGGCGAAGAGGCGCTGGCACATATGGGCCTCGTTCTGGAAGGCAGGCAGGGCTTCCACCGGATCGAGGTACCGGGCGGCGAGACCCATCACCTGCGCTTCGTGGGCGTTACGCACGGCCAGCACCCTGGCGTAATCGGCAAAGGAAACGTCATCCGGATCGGCCGGAATGGGGAGTTCCTCGATCAGGAGAGTCTCGGGCATGGCGAACACTCCGCGATCAGGCGAGGACCTTTTTCCAGGCGCCCTCGTACCCGACCGGCACGAAGCCGACCGCCTCGTTCACGTCCAGCATCGGCCGGTTTTCCTCGGCATTGTCGGTGATGATGGCTGGCGAGTCGGGGCTGAAGGACGCAAGCTGATGGATGTTCGCGATCTTGACGATCATGCCGAGCCGGTGGCCGCGATGCTCCTTCAACACGAGGGTGATGCCCTGGTGCACGGGCCGGGAGCGGTCCTCGGAGACCGTGACGCCATTGAACGCCACCAGCCTGCCGGTTGGCACATGCTCGATTGCCGCGGCAAGCTGGATCCGGCCGGTGGAGAGCCGCTTGTCGTCGTTCTTGCGCACCCGGTCGGCATCCCACGTCTCCTCATCGATCTGGAGATTGCCGGCCGGGGCATCGGTGGACATGCGCATGAAGATCGTGGCGATGTCGTCGAGCCACTGCTCCGGGGCGCGGTGGGTCCAGGTCACGATCCGGTAGTCGAGACCGGCCTTGGCGAGCGCCGCCTCGAAGAGCGGCTCGATCACCGCCGGATCGGCGGGCAGCGGCAGCTTGCTGTAGCGGTAGACCTGCTCCAGCGTGAATCCGTGGCGTATCAGGAAGCGCACGGTTGGCTCGTCCCGCGGGAGCGAGCCGAATCCGGTTGGCGATTCGAGCCGGGGACCGTCCACCGCCAGGTGATAGGCGCCTCCCTGGACGATCGGACGGCCAAGGTCGCGGGCGAACGCTTCCACCTCGCCCAGCAACATCGTGCCGATGCCGCGGCCGCGGAACTCGGGCACGACATTGATTTCGGCCCAGGTGACCTTCGCCTCCGGATCGACCGCCCAGACGATCAGCCCCACCCCGGCGAAACGGCCATCCACCCGTGCTATGCGAAACGTGTTGCGTTCGTGTGCCTGGTCGAGCAGGTAGGGATGGTATTCCTCAGGGGTCGAATCGTCCGCGGCAGGGCCGAGCGCGTCGCGGGTGACATGGTTGCGAAGGGCAACCGTCTCGCGGAACACCTCACCTTCCGGGCTGTCGAGTGTCTCGGGCGTCTGGAAGGGCTCGATGGTGATGGGTGTCGTCATGGCTGCTCCAGTGCAGGCGTCGAATGGCGGTCATGCACGCCGTCGTGGACCGTTGGCGATTCCAGCATACAGGACGCGCCCGCCGCACCATCGTGGCCGGATCGCGCAGGCCAGGTTCTGAGGACGAACCTGCTCAGTCGAGCGTCTTCTGCCAGCTGCCCTTGCTGGCAACCGGCACGAAGCCGACCGCCCGTTGAAGTCAATCGGGAGCATTATGCAGGTTGCGGTTTCGTGGCCTTGCCGTCGAGCCAGAGGGTGTCGGACTCGTCGCGGTGCGTACCGGTGCTGCCGACATGCTTCGCGTCGATCTTCGGACCGTTCCTGATGACGTGGACGAGCGCCATGGCGTGACCGCGGCCGAGCCCGTAGTCGGCCTTCAGCCAGTCGACGATGACGCCGGTCTTCACGTCCGGATGGTCGTACCCCTTGTCGTGCGCGATCTCCACGAACTGGCGCGGCGTGAGGCCGGTCTTGTCTTCGATGTTGTCGAGATAGGCCTGGAACGACATGGATATCCCCTCGTATCACGTAGCTGACAATCGGGAATCAGCCTACCGCTCGTCTGGGAGCCGTGACTACTCCGGCCTTGCGCATCGCAGCATGTTGCTGGCCAAAGTTGGGAAAAGCATCAGGGCGGCGCAGGATTGCGCCGCCCTGATCCGATACGTTGCCAGGCGTACGTCAGGTCACCGGCGTCGCCTCCGGGGTGGCTTCCGGCATCGCCGGGAGCGTGACCTGGAACTTCTGAACGGTGCCAGCTTCGACATCGGCGACGTAGGCCCCGCCCTTGGCGTCGACAGCGATGCCGATCGGCAGTGTGAACGCCCCCTGTCCGTCATCGGCCGCGCTCCAGGCCAGCAGGAACCGGCCCTGCGGATCGAAGATCTGGACCCTGCCGCCCTCCACATCCGTGACGTAGAGATTGCCATCCCGATCAACCACCACGATTGCCGGGGAAGTGAACTGGCCTTCTTCACGGCCAAATTCACCGAATGTCGACACGAACATGCCATCGGATGCAAATCGCACGATCCGTTGACTGCCGAAGTCTGCGATATGGACAGTCCCGTCGGCATCTATCGCCACCGACGCGGGATCATTGAGTTCTCCATCGCCGCTATCGCGACCGCCAAAGGAGAAGAGGTAGGCTCCGTTCGGATCGAAAACCTGAACGTCGCTTCGCTCATCGTCGACGACGTAGACGTTGCCATCGGAGGCAACCGCCACGCTGATTGGGTCCATGAATTGCCCGTTGCCGTCGCCGGGCGTGCCCCAGGCGGCCACGAACCGGCGGTTCGGGTCGAACTTCTGGACGCGCTGGTTGGCGGTTTCGGCGACGTAGAAGCTTCCGTCCGGGGCAAATGCGATGCCGCCAGCGCTGTTCAGCGGATCGCCCGGCGACCGGACGAAGTCGAACTCGCCCTCTCCAGCTCCGGGCGTTCCCCACATTTCCAGAAACTCACCCTCAGGGGAGAAGATCTGGAAGCGGTTGTTGGCGCCGTCCAGAACCCAGAGATTGCCGCTCTGATCGAACGCCATCGCCGTGGGGGCGAAGAGCGGCTCAGGCCCGCCGGTCGTTTGCCAGAGGAACGCAACTGATTCGGACGCACCGGGCTCGGGCTTCGCGCTCTGGCTGGGAGGTGTCGCTGGAGTTGCCACAGGGACCGGGCTGGCGGACGCGGGCGACGGCATGTCTCCTGTTGCCGGGACCTCGCCGAACGCCTGGATCACGCCAGAGGTGGTCGCTACGTAGATCCGGCCATCCGCAACGGCAAGCCCCTGATACATGCCACCGTCGACCGGCACGCTCCAGAGCACGGCTCCTGTCGCCGGATCGAGCGCAT
>CAZSUN010000118.1:0-11444 GCA_964610045.1 uncultured Sphaerobacteraceae bacterium | reverse complement strand
GTGCCCGGTTTGTGTATGGCGGTGGGCGCTACACCCAGGGAACACCCGCCGGACGGTCGCGATGATGGCGGTCGTCCGGCGGGTGGAGGGAGAGGCGCTACTGGCGGGCCAGGTACATGCGCATGCGCGCCTGTTTGTCCTCGACGGGCTCGCCCGAGACGTCGACCAGCGCCTTGTGAATGGTGCCCGCGAACCGGAACGGAGGGGCGTAGTCGGTCATCACCGGGGAGCCGGAATCAGCGCCCACCGAAACCCCGGCGGCCAGGCCCAGCGACAACGGGATCGTGACCGGCAACTCGCCGCTGCCAACCGGTGCGCCATCGACGAAGAGCGTGATGGTCGCGGGCACCCCCTTCCCGTGGGGGATGTCCGCCTCCCCGGTGGGGGCAAACTCGAAGCTGAAAATGTGGCTGCCATCCGGCAGTGCGCTGTCCGCCTGGACCTTGAAACGCTGGTCGGCCACATAGTTGTAGCCGTACGTGAGCGTCCCGTCCTGGATGTAGAACGAGAAGCCACCATCGTTTCCGCCCATCGAAAAGAGGACGCCATCGGCGCCGCCGTCCGGCATGGTGGCATGCACCGAGACCGAGTGCGCCACGTTCACCAGGTGGGGGGCGGCATTGCCCGGCACCAATTGCGTGCCGGGATAGTAGATGTACTGCGTGCGGTCGATCGCGATCTGGGGCCGCGGCTCGGCGAGGCGCGCCACGCCGCGGCTATCGATCGGCATCACGTTGTATTTCCCGGCTTCCACGTACCAGGTGCCGATCATCGCGATCAGCCGGTCGCGCTCCTGATCGGCCAGGTTGTTGGTTTCGGCGAAGTCGGCGGAGAGGTCGTAGATCTCCCATCCGTGCGCATCGAGGTCGATCAGCGTCGCCGAGTCGATCGGGGCGCCGAAGAACCGCCCGGATTCGGTGAACGATGTGCCGGGCCACGGGCAAACGGCGCGCCACCCGTCGTGGTAGATCGCGCGGTGGCCCATCATCTCGAAGTACTGGGTGACATGCAGCGAGGGGGCATCCGCATCACTGAATGACGATGCGAGGCTGAATCCCTCGATGGGCGATTGGGTGATGCCGCGAATCTGGGCCGGTGGATCGATGTCCAGGGCGTCCAGTACGGTGGGAACCATGTCGATCGCGTGGCAGTACTGGCTGCGAATCTCGCCTTTGGCGGCGATTCCCTTCGGCCAGGTCACGATGAACGGGTCCGATGTGCCGCCCCGGTAGGTTTCGCGCTTCCAGCGTCGGAACGGGGTGTTCCCGGCGAAGGTCCAGCCCCACGGATAGTGGTTGAAATACTTCGGACCGCCGATGTCGTCGATCGCGGCGAGGTTCTGCTCGAGGTTGTCGGGCACGTTGTTGAAGAACTTGCCCTCGTTGACGGACCCGTTGGGGCCGCCCTCCGAACTGGCGCCGTTGTCCGAAATGACCATGATCAGGGTGTTGTCGTACTCCCCGATATCCTTGAGGAAGGCGATGAGTTCGCCAATGTAGTGATCGGTGTGTTCGAGGAATCCGGCGAAGACCTCCATCATCCTTGCGTACAGGCGGCGCTCGTCGTCGCTGAGCGCATTCCAGTCCTGCACGTCAGGATCGTGCCGCGACAGCACAGTGTTCTCGGGAATGATGCCGAGTTCCTTCTGGCGGGCGAACGTCCGTTCGCGGTAGGCATCCCAGCCGTCGTCGAATTGCCCGGCGTAGCGGTCGGCCCACTCCTTCGGCACATGGTGCGGCGCATGCATCGCCCCGGTGCAGAAATACATGAAGAAGGGCTTGTCCGGCGCGACCTGCTTGGCGTCGGCGATCATCGCCCTGGCCTTTTCGACGAGGTCGGGCGTGAGGTGATACCCCTCCTCGGGGGTTGCGTCCGGCTCGACCTGGGAGTTGTCGCGGACGAGTTCCGGATAGTACTGGTGCGTGTCGCCGCCAAGGAACCCGAAGAACCGCTCGAAGCCGCGGCCGAGTGGCCAGCGGTCGTAGGGCCCGGCGGCGGAGCCGGCCTCGGCCGGGGTGAGGTGCCATTTGCCGAGGGCGTAGGTGTTGTACCCCTGCTTGAGCAGGATCTCCGAGAGCATCCCGTTTTCGAACGGGATGTACCCGTTGCCGCCGGGATAGCCGGTCGAGCCTTCGGTGATGCACGACATGCCGTTCGAATGGTGGTTTCGCCCGTTGAGGATGCAGGATCGCGATGGCGAACAGAGGGCCGTGGTGTGCATGTTGTTGTAGCGCAGGCCGTCGGCGGCAAGCGCATCGAGGTTGGGGGTGTTGATCGGGCTGCCGTAGCAGCCCAGCTGCCCAAATCCGGTATCGTCGAGCACGATGAAGAGGACGTTCGGTGCGTCCCTGGGGGCGCGGACGGGCGCCGGCCAGGCTGGGCTGGAGTCCTCGAAGGTGCGGCCAATCACGCCGTTGAATGCGGAGCCAGGTGCATATTCCTTCAAAGCCACGTCGTTCCTCCCAAATGGTTGCGAACCGGATCGCCACCGTGGCGACCCGGACATCCGCTTGTGCCAGCCTCACATCCAGCCACGTGGCGAGCGGAACGATCGTGTCGCACTGCCGTGCGTGTCAGGGTATGGCGTCTTCCGTTGGGATGGACAGTCATGCCTGAGGCTGAACCCAGCATAGGGCAGGAATTGCGCCCCGGCTACCGGTAGACGGAGGATTTCCGGAGTACATCCCCGCGCCGGTTACCGGCGAAAATCGTTGGCGTTCATGCCTCTCCGTGCGAGGTGTCCGGATGGCGTTCGCACGCGGGTTCCGGCGCGGCTGGTGCATCTGCTACGGTTGGCGAAACAGCCGGTGGCTCGAACACCGGATGCGACCGGTTGTGCGAAGGACTCCCATCATGCCCCTGGTGATCTGGAACGACGCGACGCGGGACGAATTGCGCGCCGCCCTCCCCGGCAGTGTCGTGGTGCTGCCCACGGGGGCCACCGAGCAGCACGGTCCGCACCTGGCGACCGGGCACGACACGTTCGCGGTCGGGGTGATTGCCCGCCGCGCCGCCGCCGTGGCCAGCGAGTCGGTGCCGGTGGTGCTGGCGCCAACCCTGCCCTTCGGGTCGTCGGACCATCACCTGCCGTTTGGGGGCACGCTCTCGCTGGCGACCGAAACCTACCTGCATGTCGTGCGCGATCTCGTGCGCTCGATCGTGATTGGTGGCGGGAAACGCATCTTCCTCGTCAATGGGCACGGCGGCAACCACGAACTGAACCAGCTGGTGGCGCGCGATATCGCCCTGCAACCACCTGATGGCGAACCGGTCGCCGTCGCGGCCGCCTCGTACTGGGAGGTGGCGCGGGAGGCGATCGCGGCCGATGCGCGGCTGGCCGCGATGCCGCTGCCGGGGCATGCCGGCCAGTTCGAGACCGCCACGATGCTCGCGATCGACCCCGGCAACGTGCGTGAACCGCGTGCGGAACGTGGCGGTCCAACCGGCGCGGCAACCACCATCGATGGCGTGCGCCTGGAAGTCAGCGGGCTGTGGTCATCCTTCGACGGCTTCACGGATTTCCCGTACCGGGCGACGGCCGCCCAGGGCGAGGCCGCCCTCGACCACATCGAGCGCGATCTTGCCGCCGCCTTCGTCGCGTTCGCCGGGGTCGACCTCGGCTGACCCCGTTCGCGTTGGGTCCGGCTTGACATGCGAGTGCCCTTCCATATCATGAAACCATATTCCACGAATGGTGGGGTCAGGCAACACGAAAGGACAGCGAGCAGTGGCGATCGACGTTTCCCCCGGCATTTCGGCATCGCTCCGGGACGAGGCTGCCCTGTTCGACGCGCTGGCTGACGAGATTTACAGCGCCGTGCTGTCCGATGTGCTCGATGGCCTCGGCTATCGCGACCAGGCGATGACGGCCGACATCCGGCCGGCCTGGCCAGGGGCCGTGGTGGTTGGGCGAGCGCACACCGTGCTTTCCTCCGACGTGTATCACACGCCCGACAACCCCTACGACATGGAAATCGCCGCCATCGACAGCGTGCCGGTCAACCACGTCGTGGTGGCGGCCACCAACAAGTCGGTTCGCACCTGCCTGTGGGGCGAGTTGCTCTCGACCGCCACCCGCGCTCGCGGCGGGCGCGGCGCGATCCTCGACGGGCACACCCGCGACGTCCGCTCGATCGAGCGGATGGGATTCCCGGTCTTCAGCACCGGCATGCGGCCAGTCGATTCCTTCGGGCGAGGCCGGATCGTGAGCTACGCCGATCCGATCGTCTGTGGCGGGGTGTTCGTGCGGGAGGGCGACATCGTCTTCGCCGATATCGATGGCGTGGTCGTGGTCCCGCGTGAGGTCGAGGACGAGGCGATCCGCCGCGCGCGCCAGAAAGCCAGTGGCGAGAAGGCGATGCGGCAGCGTTTGCTGGAAGGCAAGACGCTGCGCGAGGCGTACGACGAATTCGGGTTCCTGTAACCACCAATGGACGTGCCCTGGTAGGGACGACCTTTCCGGCGCACCGATGGCAACGCCGCCACCATCGTGCCTGCGCCGGATAATGGTCGTCCGGGTACGCAGTGGTCGATCGGACGACCATTACCGCGTCGAAGGCGAAATTCAGGCACACGGGTAGATGACACTCGACGCGGAAGGTCGTCCCTACCAGTGAGCGTCGTGGCGGTTGTGAGGGCGCCCATGATCATCGATGTCCACACGCATACACCCCGCTTCGAGCACGAGGTACCGGCCGACCTGCGCGCCGGCAAGGTCGAGGCGAAATGGAACCCGTCGGGCGCGCGGCCGCTCGTCTACACCTGGGCCGAGTTCGAGGAGGCAATGGCGCCGGTGGACCGCGCGATCTGCTTCAACATCGCCCAGGCGCACGTTGGCAATACCCGCGTCGACGAGCCGTACATCGGACCGGCGGCCCAGGTGAACGACGAGACCGCCGCGTTCGTCCAGTCCAACCCGGACAAGTACATCGGGTTCCTGACCGTCCATCCCGACGATCCGCAGATGCTGGTCGAGGCGGAACGCGCGCGGACCGAACTCGGCCTGCGCGGCCTCAAGCTCGGGCTCAACTACCAGAACGTTGACCCGCTGGGCACCAACGCGTTCCGGCTCTACGCCTGGGCCGAGAAGCATGGCCTGCCGATGCTGCTGCACCAGGGCACCTCTCCCGTGCGGTTCGCCGATATCGACTTCGCCCACCCCCGCCACACGGACCGGATCGCAATGGCGTTCCCGCAACTCCGGATCATCATGGCCCACATCGGTCACCCCTTCACCACCGACGCGCTGATGGTGGCCCGCAAGCACCCGCACGTCTACGCCGATATCTCCGGATGCGTGCTGCGGCCGTGGGGGTTCTACCAGGCAATGGTGACGGCCATGGAGTGGGGCGTGCTCGACCGTATCCTGTTCGGGTCGGATTACCCGGCCTCCACGCCCGAGGAATCGCTGCGCAAGCTGCGCGCGGTGAACGATGCCTGGCCCGGCGGGGGAGCGCCGCGCATCCCCGAGGAGGCGATCGAGGCGATCGTGACGCGCGACAGCCTGCCATTGCTGGGGCTGGATTAGGGGGAAGCGTGCTCCTTCATCGTTCAACGTAGGGGTGGACGGCCGCGGCCGAGCGTCAGCGAGGCCGGGGTCTGGCCACCCGCGATGTTCGGGGGCGAATGACGGGCCGATCAGCCCGAGGAACGAGGGTTGATCGGCCCCTGCATGGGTGCGATGGCACAGGGCGACCCTTCGCGGTTGCTACGAAAACTGCCTTCGGGCGGGGATTGACACCGCTTCGGGTGTTCCATATGATGAAATCGCGTTTCATGTTGCGCCGTGCGACTGTCGCCGGTCCGGATACCCTCGAACGTTGGCACGCCGCTCTCCAGCAAGGAGCCCCCGCCGGATGCCTCGCGGTACACAGGACCTGATCTGGTCCAACTTCTTCCAGTTCAGTTACAACAGCTATTCCGAGGACGCCGACGCCTGCGGGTTCGCCTACAAGCATCCTGAGCTCAGCGGCAAACCGTTCCTGCGGTGGGATGACAAGCTTTGGGATGACCTCGTCGGCCAGATGGTCGAGGCCGGGGTCAACCAGGTGATCTTCAGCCTCGGCGACGGCATCAAGTACGACTCGCACCCCGAGATCGCGGTCGATGGCGCCTGGACGCCTGCGGAAATGCGGGCCGAAAAGCACCGGCTCGCCGATCTCGGCATCACGCTGGTGCCGAAGCTCAACTTCTCGACCGCGCACGATCTCTGGCTCGGTGAGTACCACCGGATGGTATCGACTCCGGCCTACTACCGGGTGTGCGAGGATCTGATCGCCGAAGTGATCGACATCTTCGAGAATCCGCCGCTGTTCCACCTCGGCTACGACGAAGAACTCTGGGTTCACCAATCCTGGTACGAATACGTGGTCATCCGGGGGCACGACCTCTGGTGGCGCGACTTCCTCTGGTTCGTCGATCAGGTTGAGTCGCGCGGGTCGCGGCCCTGGATCTGGTCGGACAAGATCTGGACGCACACCAGCGAGTTCATGGCCCGGATGCCGAAGGACGTGATCCAGAGCAACTGGTACTACCGCGCCAACTTCGACATCGATCTCGATCGGGCCGAAGCGGCGGCAAAGGGGCTCGACCTCTCGATCCCGCCCACGGAGCGCAAGGAGACCAGCATGTTCCACGCCTACCTCGATCTCGACGCGGGTGGGTGGGACCAGGTGCCGGCCGCCAGCAACGATGTGGTTTCCAGTAACCTCCCCGACACTGTCACCTGGGTGCAGCAGAACCTGCCGCGCGAGCATGTGCTGGGGTTCATGCAGACCACCTGGCGGCCCCTGCTGCCGGAGTACCGGCCTGAGTTCGAGGATGCGGTGGCCATGATCGCCGAAGGACGTGCCCGCTACGACGAGTCCATCTGGGCACGGTAGACGTTCGAGACATACCCGCCACCCGGGCGCCGGGCAGGCTGTGGGCAGCGGAGGGTTCCGCTGCCGTTTCCAGGAAAGGAGTGTGCCTGCGCGAGCGGCCAGGATGCGCCTGCCGCACACCACCGGGGCCAGGAAGATATCGTGTTCGCCAAAGGACAGGAATCGATGGTCGTCAAATCCGTTTCTTCCCGGGTCAATCGCCGCACCTTCACCACAGGCGCCGTTGCCCTCGGCGCTACCCTGGCATCCGGAGCCGCGCCCGCGGTGATCCGCGCCCAGGACAAGGCCGAAATCCGGATGGCCACCTACACCATCAGCGAGGCGTGGGACGGCACCATCCAGCAGATGATCGACGACTTCAACGCCCAGAGCACTCTCGCCACGGTCGATCTCGAATTCCGCCCAGGTGACCAGTACTGGGACAAGATCCAGACCGAGTTCGCCGGAGGGCAGGCGCCGGATATCACCCTGAACCAGATCGACTGGCTGGCGCCGGGCGCCTCCCGTGGCATGTTCGTCGACCTCAAGCCCTACTACGAGCGCGACGCGATCGACCTCAGCGACCTCTGGTACGACATGGAGCAGGAGTGGGGCTGGGAGGGCGGCATGTATGGCGCCCTGCTCTACGCTGGCGGCCAGGTGCTCTACTACAACAAGGGCATCCTCGAGGCCGCCGGCGAGGCAGCGCCCACAGCCGACTGGACCTACGACGACCTGCTCGCCTCCGCCCAGAAGCTGACCGACGAGGCCAGCGGACAATACGGCATCATGCTCTCCAACCCGAACCCGCCCTACTGGAGCTGCTCGTTCATCCATGGCTTCGGCGGCACGGTGCTCAACGATGCGAAGGATGAATGCACGCTCAACTCGCCGGAAGCGCGCGCCGCCCTGCAATGGCTGGTCGACCTGACCTTCGTCCACAAGGTCGCGCCAATCATGGTCCTGGCCGAAGGAGTGGAGAACCCGTTCCTCACCGGCAAGATCGCCTATTACTTCGGTGGCACCTGGGAAGAGGCCGGGATTCGTGCCTCGGACCTCGACTGGGACTTCCTGCACATGCCAGCTCATCCGGAAACCGGCATTCGCTCGGTCCAGATGGGCTCGAATGCCTGGTCGATCCTGAGCACAACCGAGAACGCCGACGCGGCCTGGGAGGTGATCAAGTTCATCGGTGGCCCCGATGGCGCGGCACGGGTCGTTTCGCTGGGCATCCCCGGCTTCACCTCGGTGATCGAGAGTGCGGAATTCCAGGAGATGCACGCCCCGCAGGACATCTCGATCCCGGTCAGCGACTTCGCCGAGTACGGCCACGACTACTACGGGACCGAGGATGCCGGCGAGTGGTGGAACGCGGTCGACCAGGAGCTGGATCCGATCTGGACCGGCGAGGACACGGTGGAGAACGCCACCCAGCGCGCGACCGACGCCGTGAACGAGATCTTCTCTCGTCGTGGCTCGATGTAGGCGATCACGGAGGATCGCCGCTACGCATGCGATTTGGTGGCGGCGGACCTCCGTGTCACCCATTGCACAGGGTGGTAGGGAAGGCCTTTCCGGCGCACACGCGATCACTCCGGATGGAATGTACCCGCGCCGGATAATGGCCTTCCTCATCGAGATGTGTGAACTGGCTCGCCCGGAAGACCATTACCGTGCCGCGTGGTGATTGAGCGAGGGCGGACGCGATGATGCGGCACGGAAGGTCTTCCCTACCGGTGGAAGCCCGGTATACCCTGCGAACCATCACCTGGAGGATGCCTGATTCATGACGGAACGCGATCTCGGCGATGGCCTGGTGATGCGATGGGCCCGGCCCGAAGATGTCGAGCGGCAGGTCGCCCTCACCGCCGAGGTCTTCCGGCAATACCCCGGCGGTCCGCCCACGATCGAAGCCGGACCCTGGGGGCGTGATCTCGGCAGCGGCAACCATCCGCACTCGGGCGTCGACCGCCTGGCGATCGTCGAGGATGTCCAGCGCGGCATCATGGTCGCCTGCATCTGGTCGATCGCGATGCCGGTGATCTACGACGGCATCCCCCTCCAGGTGAGCCGGCCCGAACACGTTGCCACCCACCCCGACTACCGGCGGCGCGGCCTGGTCGGCCGGTTGTTCACGCTGATCCACGGTCGCAGCGCCGTTGACGGCGACATCGCCACGATGATCACGGGAATCCCCCATTTCTACCGCCAGTTTGGGTACGAGTACGCGATCGAGCTGGGGGGTGGGTCGATCGTCGAGCGCACTGCCATCCACCGCCACACGGGCGGGGCCGACCTGCGCGTGCGTGTCGCTACTCCCGACGAACTCGGGTACGCGCGAGACCTGTTCGCCGCCGATCGCGGCGCCTGCCTCGTCCGCAACGATTTCCCTGAGTCGTACTGGGACTGGATGCATCGCGGCATGAACCACGACATCGGGTTCGGCTGGCAATCGCTGCTCGTGGTCGATCGAGACGATCAGCCGGTTGGCGCGATCCTGATGGAGACGCGCCGGTGGGGACGCACGGTCGGCGTGCACGGAATCGCGGCCGATGGCGGGGTGTCCCTGCACGGCCTGCTGCCCGCGGCGCTGGCCGGAATCGACGAGGTCGCCGCCAGCCTGCCAACGCTGCCCCTGGCCACGATGCCCGCCTATGAATCCGTCCGCTTCGCGCTCGGCTCGGGGCACCCAGCCAACCACCTGCTCGCGTCCCTGTACGGCGCACGACGCCAACCGGAGGATGCCTGGCTGGTGCGGGTGCCCGACCTGCAAGCCCTCCTGTGGCGGATTGCCCCGTCATTCGAGCGGCGGCTCGCGGTTTCTCCCCTGCGCGGCCATACCGGGCGGCTTGCGCTCGACTTCTATCGAGGCGGGTTGACGCTGGTGTTCGAGCAGGGAGCCCTGACCGGGATCGAGGAAGGCCGCCCCGGACCGTACCTGCCCGATGCCGTCGCCGGGTTGCCGCCGGGCGTGATCCTGCAACTGGTCTTCGGGCGTCGAACCGTGGCGGAACTGCGTTACATCCTGCCAGATGTCTGGGCGACCCCCGAGGCCGAATTGTTGCTGGGAACGCTCTTCCCGGCCCGCCCATCGCACCTGCTGCCCGTGAACTGATGCCGGAGCGGGAGTGACGAACTCCCGTATCCCATCCGCGCTTCCTGTTCCACAATATCGCCATACAATGGTGTATTGACGCGTGTTCAAAGGAGGACGGTATCGGGAACGATCGCACGAACGATGTCGTTGGCACCGCAGTGGTTCACGGGGCTGGCTCGAACGCTCACAGGGCAGGTGTGTACATGGAAACCCGAAGCAAATCCCCTCGCCTCTCTCGCCGCACATTCAGCGCCGGTGTCGCCGCCAGCGCGGCGATGGCAGCCGCGCCACGGCTTGTCGCCGCCCAGGACAAGACCGAGATCCGGATGGTCACCTATACGGTCAGCGAAGCCTGGGACGCGATGATCACGGCGATGATCGACGAGTTCAACGCCCAAAGCACCCTGGCAACCGTCAAGCTCGAATTCCGCCCGGGCGACGAGTACTGGGACAAGCTCCAGACCGAGTTCGCCGGTGGCCAGGCGCCCGATATCACCGTCAATCAGACCAACTGGGTGATCCCAGGCGCATCGCGCGGCATGTTTGTCGATATCTACCCGCTGATCGAGCGCGACGGGGTCGACATGAGCGACCTGTGGTACGACATGACGCGCGAGTGGGAGGTCGACGGTGGTCTGTACGGCGGGTTGCTCTACGCCACCGGCCAGGCGCTCTACTACAACAAGGGGCTGCTGGAAGCGGCGGGCGAACCGGTCCCATCGGCCGACTGGACGTGGGACGACTTGCTCGCCTCCGCCCAGAAGCTGACCGATGAGGCGAGCGGCCAGTTCGGCGTGATGATGTCCAACCCGAACCCGCCGTACTGGAGCTGCTCGTTCATCCATGGCGCGGGCGGTACCGTCCTCAACGACGCCCGCGATGAGTGCACCCTCAACAGCGAGGAATCCCGCGCCGCCCTCCAGTGGCTGGTCGACCTCATCCTCGTGCACAAGGTGATGCCGGCGGTCGGGTCGGAAGAAGGGCAGCAGAACCCCTTCACCGCCGGCAAGATCGCCTACTACTTCGGCGGTACCTGGAACGAATCGGAAATCCGCAGCTCGGACATCGACTGGGACTTCCTGCCGATGCCGGCGCACCCGACGACCGGGATTCGCTCCGTCCAGAACGGCTCGAACGCCTGGTCGATTCTGAGCACGACCAGCGACGTGGATGCCGCCTGGGAGGTGCTGAAGTACATCGGCGGCGCCAACGGGGCGAAGGCCGTGATGGGCGCGGGCATCCCCGGCTACACCTCGGTCATCGAGAGCCAGGAGTTCCTCGATCTGCACGCGCCGCAGGACATCACCATCCCGCTGACCGACTTCCAGGAGATCGGGCACGACTACTACCCGACCGAGGATGCCGCCGAGTGGTGGACCGCGGTCGACCAGGAGTTTGGGCCGATGTGGAGCGGTGAGGACACGGTCGAGAATTCGACCCAGCGTGCCACCGACGCGGTCAACGAGATCTTCTCCCGCCGCGGCTCG
>CAZSUN010000117.1:8999-11476 GCA_964610045.1 uncultured Sphaerobacteraceae bacterium | reverse complement strand
TCCTGAACGCCAACCGGAAACGCGAGTAAGCTATGCACCACGACCCGCATGCTTCCTGATGGGACGTGTTGTCTGGATTCAGGGACACTCGCAAAGGATTCCCCGGCACACCATGGCATCGCATCCTGTATCGGCCGCTCGTCCACGGCCCGACGATTTCGACCCGGGGCCGAACGACGGTGAGTCCCGGTCGCCGCTGACCCCAGCCTCGCTCTTCCTCGTGCTGATCCTGTTCTGGATGGTCACCCGGGTGGAGTACGTGATCGTGCTCGCCCTGTTCGGCCTGCTGTTGGGCACCATCCTCGAAGGCCCGGTCCGGCGGCTCGAAGCGCGCCGTATCCCACGGCCCGCCGCAATCTTCATGATTTACGCCGGCATCATCGGGCTGCTGGTGCTGCTCGTGTTCATGATCATCCCGGTGATTTCCGACCAGTCCGACGAGTTCCGCGAGGAAATCCCGGCCCAGATCCAGACGCTGGAAGACGAGTGGCGAGCATCGTCAAACAGCTTCCTCAGCGGACCGGGCGCCTCGATGCTCGAACGGGCGCAGGAGTTCTTCGACAACCCGAACGGCAATGTCAACGTCTCCACTGATGCCGTGCAAAGCGTGATCCCGGTGGTGTCCAGCATCACCGCCGGCATCGTCGGCATCGTCACCACCCTGGTCATCACCTTCTACTACCTGATGGAGCGGGCATTCATCCGGCAGTTGGTGATCAGCCAACTGCACCCCAACCGGCAGGCCAGGGTTGACCGCATCTGGCAGGATGTCGAGAACAAGGTCGGCGGCTGGATGCGTGGGCAACTGCTGCTCTGCCTGATCATCGGCCTGATCGCCACGATCTCGTACGGCATCGTCAGTTTGCCATTCTGGCCACTGCTGGGATTGTGGGCGGGCCTGACCGAGATCATCCCAATCGTCGGACCCTGGATCGGCGGCGTGCCCGCCGTGATCGTGGCCCTCACCCAGGGCTGGCAAACGGCGCTCATCGTCGGGATCATTATCGTCGGCATGCAGACACTGGAGAACTGGTTCCTGGTGCCCCGCGTCATGCGGGGGGCGGTCGGACTGTCCCCGCTGACGGTGTTCGTTGCGATCCTGACCGGAACAACTTTCATGGGGGTGACGGGAGCGATTCTCGCCATCCCGATCGCGGCCGGAATCCAGGTCATCCTCTCGAACTACTTCGCTGCCCGCCAGGTGAAGCGCGATTTCCAGCAACCATCCGGGTGGCGCTGGATGCTCAACCGGGCAGGCGGCCGCTACGACCCGTCCGGCACCAGCGTTGAGGATCCCGGTGGCAGCGACCAGGCGACCCAGACCGTTTCCGGCGACCTAATCCCGGAGCAACCGTCACCCGCATCACCTCCACCTGGCGCCGGCAGCACAGGAGCATCCACGGAAACCCAGGCGAGGCCCAAACGCCCCCACTGGGTACCTTTCACCGAGAGCACGAGTGACCCGTCGCCGGACGCCCCTGACCCGGGCAAGAAGGACGCCTGATATCGAATCCGGAGGTCGCTCCCGCTACCAGGAAGCTCCCCAACCTGTCATCCGGAGTTCGTATGACCCGCCCATTCCGGTGGTGGGAGGCATCCGCCCACATGGCACAATGACCGCCTTGTGTTTCGATGGCACGGCGGAAAGGACCCATGTGAGCGACTCCACAACGCGCAAAGTCAAGATCAGCGTCCAGGTCACGCCGCAACATGCGACGTACGCGAAGATGCGGGAGACCTGGATCGAAGCCGACGACCTCGGCGTCGACACCATCTTCAATTGGGATCATTTCTACCCACTCAGCGGCGATCCGGATGGTCTCCATTTCGAGGCGTACACGCTCCTCGCCGCGGCAGCTGAAGCGACCAGCCACGCCCACATCGGATCGCTGGTCACCTGCAACTCCTACCGCAACCCGAACCTGCTGGCCGACATGGCGCGTACGATCGATCACATTTCGGACGGACGATTCGTCCTCGGGATCGGTTCCGGCTGGGCCGAACGCGACTACTTCAACTACGGCTATGAGTTCGGTACGGCCGCCAGCCGGTTGCAGGATCTCAAGCGGGACCTGCCAATCATCCGCGAGCGATGGACGACGCTGAACCCTGGTCCAGTCAACGGCACGATCCCGATCCTCGTCGGCGGCGGTGGGGAGAAGGTTACCCTGCGGATCACGGCCGAGCACGCCGACATCTGGCACGGTTTCGGCGATCCGGAAACGATCGCCCGGAAGTGCGGCATTCTCGACGAATGGTGCGCGAAGATCGGCCGAAACCCGGCGGAGATCGAACGCTCGACAGGTCTCGGTTCCGCAGCCAGCCCAACCGGCCGCAGCCTCGCGGAGACCCTGGCGATCGGCGAGCAGCACATCGCGAACGGGGTGACGCACTTCACGCTCGGCGTCTCCGGCCCCGACTACGACCTGTCGACGTTGCGCGAACTGGTCGCCTGGCGGGACAGCGTCAACGGCTGA
>CAZSUN010000117.1:0-8899 GCA_964610045.1 uncultured Sphaerobacteraceae bacterium | reverse complement strand
CGACCTGTCGACGTTGCGCGAACTGGTCGCCTGGCGGGACAGCGTCAACGGCTGAGCCAGTGCGCACCCGCAGTGCGTTGGCATAGCCGAGGGCCAAGGCGCGGCGCACCTTGGCCCTCGGCTACGGGTCACTAGAGATTTCGGATAGACAACGTGGGTGTTGTGGGTCCGCACAAGGGGATGAACTAATCGCGCACCGGGACGAGCGCGATCGGTACCGGGGCGGCGACCCTATTCGTGGGTGTCACGCGTCACGAAGGCGTGGCCGTTGGTGAGGCCGGCGGTCCACGTCTCGCCGAGCGCCTGGATGCCTTCCACCGCCAGTTGCGAGATGATGCCGGTGCCGATCGCGCCGGTCACAAGCCGTTCGCCGTCGATGTCGAGCCCGGCGAGCGTTCGGACCAGGAGCGGTCCGCACCCGGCTGCCCAGGCTTGCGGCCGGCAACTGACCGGGTAGGGAACCGGACCTTCCCGCTCGTCGCCCTGCTCGAACCCGCAATACAGTTCGCTCAACCGGGAATCGGGATCGTGGCTGGCCAGCCGCAGCAGGCACTCTGCAATGGCGGACGCCGCCTCATTGAAGCCGTACGCCTTGCAGCCCCACATCGCCAGCGAATTGTCGTGCGGCCAGATACTGCCGTTGTGGTAGCTCATCGGATTGAACGTCGCCATCTCGTTGCTCAGGGTACGGATGCCCCAACTGGTCAGCAGATCGAGCCGGAGCAGGCGATCGACCATCGCGTGCGCCCGCTCGGGAGACGGCAACCCGCAGAACAACAGGTGACCCGGATTCGAACTGATGGCATCGACTGCCCGCTTCGATCCGTCCAGCGCCTGTGCGTAGTACCGCTCGCTCTCCAGCCAGAACCGCGTCTCGACCGCCTCCCGCACCCGCTCAGCCTTCACCCTGAGTTCGGCCGCCCGGATCGCATCGCCCCGCTCGGCCGCGACCGTCGCCATTCCGGACCAGGCAGCGTAGACGTACCCCTGCACCTCCACCAGCGCTATCGGTCCTTCGACCGGATCTCCGTTCGCCCAGTGCAACGAGTCGTTGCTGTCCTTCCACCCCTGCTGGGTGATGTGCAGGCCATCGTCCAGTTTCGCGCCGAACTCGACCAGGCCGTCGCCGTCGAGATCGCCGTACCGCTCGATCCAGTCCAGCGCCGCCTCGACATGCGGGATCAGCCGGGCGTACTGCGCTTCATCGCGATGCCAGAGCCACGCCTGGGCGAAGGTCATGACGAACAGCGGCGTCGCATCGATCGAACCGAAGTAGGGACCGTGCGGCGCCTGGCCGGTGCGAGCCATGTCGCCGTAGCGCATCTCGTGGAGGATCTTGCCCGGTTCCTCCTCGCGCCAGGCGTCGACCTTCGTACCCTGGTTCGCTGCCAGCACCCCAAGCGTTGCCCACACCCGCTCCGGATACACGTGCATCGTCTGCAGCGCCACGATCAGGCTGTCACGCCCAAACGGCGCGATGAACCACGGAATCCCGGCGGCCGGGATCGCCCCTTCCGGAAAATCCGTCTGGAGCATGGCGAGATCGCGTTCAGCCCGACCCACCATCGCGTCCAGCGCGGGATTGTCCGAGCGCAGGACAATCCGGCTGCCCGCGTCGACCCCGGCGTGATGCGGCTTGCCGGGAGCCATCGGGGCGATCTCGATCGCGATTACCTGGGCGCGGGCTGTCCCGAACGTCAGATCGAAGGCGAGCAGTACCGGGATAGCAGGATCGGCCCCATCCGCCCGTTTCACCATCGCGACCTCAACCGAGGTGGGCAGGGGACGAGCGGTGACGTTGGTCTGGTAAGGCGCGTTGTCGGTGCCGGTAGCCGTGAACCGGATGCCGTCCAGCGTCGCTACCGGCCGCTCGAGGTGCGGGCGTTCCTTCGGGGACATGCCGCGCACATCGAACATGTCCCGAAAATCGGCGGCAAGTTCGACCTGGAGCCGGGCTTGCCGCACCGTTCGGTCGAAGGCAATGACCTCGATCCGGAGCTCGACGGAATTGGAGATGGTGACCCAGGTGCGCACGGCGAGGCTGGATGGCGGCAACGCGGGATAATCCCGCCCGATGGTCTGGGTAAACGTGGCCTCGGTCGCGGAAAGGGTCTCGACGGCCAGGGTCTCCAACGGTGCACCGTCGATGGCAAGGCGGCAGGCGCTCAGGAACCTGGTGTCTCGCAAGTAGAGACCGGCCTCCTGCATGCCGCCCCGCTCGCCGGAGCGTCCGACCAGGCAAAGCTCGTTGTTCTTGAGGGTCAGATCATGGTCGAGCATGCAACCTGTCGTCCTGCGTGTGCCGATCGTCCGTGCCAGTGCTGGAAACGGTACCAGAGGCTCACCAAGCACCTCGAAAACGCCGTGGGAGCGTGTGGGTTTCGTCAGACCTCCGGTTCCGGATTGATCGTCCAGAATTCGGGCTGCTCGAACGTTTCGTACCCGAGCGCGTGATAGAGCGGCTGGCCATCATCGCTCGCCATGAGATAGAACCCGAGCACCCCTTCCCCGGCGTACTCCTCCATGGCGCGTACGAGCACTTCCCGGCCTGCTCCCCGTCGCTGCCGGTCCGGATCGGTTGCCAGCAGGTTGATATAGGTGACGGAATCAGCCCGCCAGGTCACGCAGACGCTGTCCAGTCCGTCAGACTCCGCGACGTGACACCGCAATGCCGGCGCGCCCAGAATGCCCCGAAGCACCTTCGACATACGCTCCGGGTCTCCCCCGAACGCCCGGGCAACCACACCGTACACGTCCCGCGGGTCATCGCCGGCGACCAGTCGTCGCACGTTTCCAGCATAGGGTCTGGGGTTTGGCGCGAACGGCGTGGCATCGCGCCACATCAGCGGCGGATACCCATGGTGCCGTGATGGGCGACCGTCGAACAGCGGGACGACCTGGTCGCGCACGGACGCGCGCACCACGACCGAGGTCGTTCTGCCGGTGGCCTGGACGCGGTCGAGCATCAATCGCATGGCATCGAGCGTCCCGGGCTCGATGACGTGGCATCCGAGCCAGTTCGCCTCCCATATGTCGACATCGCAGAGAACGGCCCAGTACCCCGGGGCGAATTCCGTGATCAGCCCCGGCGCGCCACGCTGCTGGGTGGCAGTCGCCTGTCCGAGGAGTTGCCAGAGATGATCCGCGGTGACGGTCGGTGGCAGCGGCATGTGAGGCCTCCCGGAAGTGATCGCTCGCCGTTGTGGCCGGATGAGGGAGGCGATGGCACTGCACATCCCGCTGACCGGGCCCGACTGCCGCATCGTACATGATCCGCCAGCCAATCCAGTGCCAGAATGCACCACACCCCCGGCACGCAGGACGCACCGGGGGTGTGACGGGTTCGCAGCCGCTAGATGCCGGCGGCGGCGTAGAGTTTACGGATCGATTCGACCGTTTCCGTGGCAGCGGCTGCCGGGTCGGTTGCCGCGATCGCGTTGAGGCGGTCGTTGAACGGCTCGGCAATCACCGGGCCGTCGAAGCCGAGTTCGGCCAGCTTGGCGATCATCGCCGGGGCCGGAATCACGCCGGACTCCATCGGCAGCAGCCGCTGGTTGTCGATCTGTTCGTCGATGGGAATGCCGGCCGGAGCGTCGTTGACGTGCACGACCTGGACGTCATCCTTCGTGATGTGGTTCAGGTCCTCCAGAGTGCCGTGCGCGCAGTAGTGGTGCCAGACGTCGAACAGCACGCCGACGTTGCCGACACCCGTGTCGCGCCCGAGCCGGAGCATCTCCGGCATGGTGTAGATGAACTCGTAGGTGAAGCGGTCGCGGATCGTCTTCGGCGTGATGAACTCGATCCCGAGCCGGATACCGCTCTCGTTGAGGGCCTGCGCGAACGGGGTCAGCCGCTCCAGCACCCAGGCGTACTGCGCGTCGAAGGGGCGGTCGTTGTTGGCGGGCATGATACCGGTGGTCGTGTAGGGGTTGCCGAGAGCCACGCCGAGTTCGGCCAGTGGCTTCAGGGCCTCGATGTCGGCGTCGCGGTTGGCGTCGTCCTGCCAGCGGACGGGAGCGCCCCAGCCCCCGGGCCTGACACCCTTGCTGGCGAACAGGTCCTTGACGTAATCAACGCCGTGCTCGTCCGCGAGCGCCTTCGCCTCGCGGATGTCGAACCAGACGCCGTCGAACCCGGTGGCGGCGGCGAGGTCGATCGTTTCGGCAAGGGTGAGGCCCTTGATCCCGATCGCGCCGGTCATGAGCGAGGAATACATGGATGGATCCTTCCGTGCCTTGCGAAATGGGTGTGCTAGGCACGGATTCACGTGCTTCGCACAGGGATTCCTCGGCACGGCACCTCGCCTGGCGGCTCGGTGCCGGCTCGGAATGACAGGGGCGCCGGGGATGATCGGTCATCCCCGGAACGGCGTTGGCCTAGTGCAACACTTCATCCGGCACGTCGACGCTGAACGGCGTGACGTACATCTCGGTGAGTGGCGTCGGGTCGCCAGCCGGATCCTCCGGCAGGGAGACGGTCGCATTGATCTGGGCCGACAGGTAAGCGCCCTTGATCACCTGCAGGGTGCGGATGGTGTCGTTGACCGGCGCGGCATTCGGCGCCGTGCCGTTGACGACATCGATGAAGTGGCCGATTTCCAGCGTGAAGGTGGCTGGCTGCGGGAAGGTCTTGACGGCAGGTTCCGGCCAGCGGTAGAGCTGGTGCTTGAGGAAGGTCTGGCTGCCGGCGAGGGCCCCGAGTTCGCCTTCGACCTCGAACTGCCGGCCTTCGGTGACATCGAATGCCCAGCTGGTGATGATCTGGCCGACGGCGCCCGACGCGAACCGCACGATCACATGACCGGTATCTTCGGTTGGCAGGTGGGAGAGCCGGAACCGGCTCAGGAACCCGGTCACTTCCACCGGACGGTCGCCAGCGGCCATCGACAGCAGGCGATAGGTGCCGTGATAGCCGGTGTCGAGCAGCTCACCGCCGCCAGACTGGCTGAGGACGGCGCGCCAGCCGCGCTGTCCGCCCCCAGCCGAGGACGACTTCGGGGTCCACGGATCGAATCCCCCCGACTGGAAGGTTTCGATCGAGCGGTACATATAGGGCGTGCCGATGTAGCCACCCTCGATCAGGCGCCGCGCTTCGAGCAGGGCAGGCGTGAAGAGGTTGTTGTGGGCGCCCATGAAGACGACACCGCTCGACTCGATCGTCTCGCGAATCTCGCGGGCGTCGGCGAGCGAGGTGCAGAGCGGCTTCTCGCAGAGGATCGCCTTGCCCGCCTTCGCCGCCTTCAGCACGGCTTCCGTGTGCAGGAAGTGCGGCAGGCAGATATCGATGATGTCGATCTCGGGATCGGCAACGACGGCATCGATCGAATCGTAGATCTTCGCCTGGCCACCGGTGTACAGATCGCTCATCGCCTGGGCGCGCTCGGTGTCGACATCGGAGTAGGCGTAGATGATCGCCCTCTCCGGATACTCGCTCCAGCCGCGCGAGTGCACGTTCGAAATACCACCCGATCCCAGAATACCGACGCGCAATGGTGAACCCACGATGATTCCTCACTTCCGGCCCGCGGCCGTGTGGTGGAGCAACCGGACATTTCCGGCCTGCAATGGCCTGCCGGGTGCATCGACCCGGCAGTAATCCGCGCCAGATTGTATCCGCTGGGAAGATGTGCACAAGGGGGAAACCGGTCCGGGTG
The DNA here is from genome assembly GCA_964610045.1 of uncultured Sphaerobacteraceae bacterium. Classification (GTDB taxonomy): domain Bacteria; phylum Chloroflexota; class Chloroflexia; order Thermomicrobiales; family UBA6265; genus JACCYX01. Next base: position 3,246 of record CAZSUN010000117.1, on the reverse strand, counting down.
CCGGGACCTACCGGTCGTTCGCCATGTCCGCCAGCTTCGTCACCGTGTTCCAGTTACGGCTGGTGGTCAGGACGCCGAGCAGGCGATCGAAATTCAGCAAGCTGAGCGTCCCCCCGGAAAGCCCGTTCGGCACCGAGAGGTACAGTTCGGACCCGATCACCCGGAAATCGTCGTCCCCACGCTCGACCTCCTGCAATGCCTCAACTCGCGCCGCCTCCGGTTCCGTCGCGAGAAAGAAGACGTGGAGCTGTTTCGGCGTCACCGCGATATCCGGGAACGGATTCCGCGCGACGATCTCCCGGATCTCCTCGCCGGTTCGCACCACGACCGGGACCGTCAGTTTCGTGCGCGAAAGGATCGCATCCTCAACGATCGCGGCGATCTCGTCGTTGGCCTGGTTCCCTTCGGACTCGAAGACCACGTTGCCGCTGTTCACCAGGGTCCGCACGTTGGCAAACCCGAGATCCGCGACGATGGCGCGCAGATCGGCCATCGCGATCCGCTTCTTCGGGTTCACGTTGATGCCCCGCAACAGGGCAACGCAAGTCACCATCGAAGGTCCCTTTCTGGTTTCCGGCGGCGGTGCCGGGAGGATGTGAGCGGTGCGCGCCGCTCCGGGATGATCGCGGTTCCATCCTGGCGCGGCGGCGCGGTACCGTGCGAGCTTGCCGGAGACGGGAAGGCATCGTCGATGGTGCCGGTCGCTTCGCCGATGGCCCGGGAGAGGTAGACCGCGTAGTTCTCGGAAACGTGCTTCTCGTCGCGATGCGTCGTCAGGCCGCCGACGACGGCGGGGCAGGTGACATCGGTACAGAAGAACGGGATCACGTCCACATACTCCGCCCCGTGCTCGACGGTGACTTGTGCCTCCATCGCATTGTGATCGGCGAACACCGCTTCCTCGCGCGGGGTGTTGCAGACCTGCACGTTGTCTGGGTTGTCGGTCAGGCAATCGAGGCCGGGCCCATCCGGATAGGCCATATCGCCGAGAACGATGGTGCGTCTGCTGGCCGGCACCACCCGATCGAGCACCGATCCGAGGCCCGTCGACCAGGCTGCCTCGATGGTGGCGGCATCTTCGGTGGGCTCACCGTCGCCGGTCGCAATGACCCGGGTGCGGGCACTGGATATGACCAGCAGGTCTGGCTGGATCTCGTTGATTTGCTGGACCGCCCATTCCCGGTACTCCGCGCACTCGGTGTACTCGCGCCGCAACTGGCGCGAGTAGGCCGGGTAGTCAGGCACCTGGCAGCCAGGTTTCGTCAGTTGCACCACCCGCCAACCGGCAATCGTGCCAATCTGGTCGAACGACGGGATCCACATCGCGCCATGCGAGTCGCCGAAGATCACCATCGTCCGGCTTGCATCCAGGTCGCCATGAACGCACATCGACGAGGTCGTATCGGCGCGGGTGACATCGCACTCCTTGTTGTAGGCGGGATTCCTGATCCGGCCTGGCTGGTCCGGCCAGACGGTCACGTTCGCGCCTTCGGCCACTGCCTGCAGCACGGCACCGCTTGAGGGAATCTCGAAGGCGATGTTGTCGACGATCACCTCCTCCGGAATCGCGTTCGCATTCAGCATGAACGTCGAAAGCCCAACCGCGATCGCGACCATCGTCGCCCCGAACGCCACGCTGACCCGGGGCGATCGCCGCTTGAGCGCGTCGAGACTCCGCATCGGGTCTTCCACCACGACGTAGGTGAGGGCAGAGATCGCGATGGCGGCGAGCACCAGCAGCAGGTTCTGTGCCATGGGCAGGTCGTGGCCAGCCCAACCAGCCGCCAGCACCAGGATCGGCCAGTGCCAGAGGTAGAGTGAGTACGAGATCCTGCCCAGCCCCTGGAACGGCGGCAGTGCCAGGACCGGCTCGGCACCGGTGGCCGGGGCGATCGTGCCGCCAGCGACCGCCAGTACAGTGCCGAGCACCGGGACCATCACGGCGAGGCCGGGAAAGGTCGTTTGCGGCGTATAGGTGAACGCGGCCCACAGGATGACCGCGATGCCCGCCCAACTCGCCGCAATCCCGATCCGGCGCGGCAGCCGCACCAGCGAGGGAACCGCTACCGCCAGTAGCGCCCCGGCAGCGAGTTCGGAAACTCGCGGGAATGGCGAGAAGTAGGCGGCGGTTGCGTTGTTGGCGGTCTGGTACTGCGACCAGGCCAGCGAGGCCGCGATCATCGCCGTCAGCACGACACCGAGGGTCAGGCGGAGCGACCAGCGCCGGGTCACCAGCGCCACCAGCATGATCAGCAACGGCCAGACGAAATAGAACTGCTCCTCAACCGCCAGCGACCAGTAATGCTGCAACGGGGATGGCGGCAACGCCGCGTCGAGGTAATCCGTCCCCTGCTGGATGAAGCGAAAGTTGCTGGCAAACAGCGCGGACCATTGCGCATCCTCGGCCACCCGATTCGCCCGGCTGATACCGAACACCTGGTACGAGAGCAGCACGGTCACGACCAGCACGAGGGTCCCGGCCGGAAGCAGCCGTCTCGCCCTCCGGGCGTAGAACTGCCCGATCGAGACCGTGCCGGTCTTCCCGACTTCCTTCAGGAGCAGGCTGGTAATGAGGAAGCCGGAGAGCACGAAGAAGACGTCCACGCCGATGTACCCGCCACTGATGGCGGAGACTCCCGCGTGTTCGAGCACGACGAGCATGACGGCGATGGCGCGAAGTCCCTCGATGTCGGGCCTGAAGGTGCGTTGGGTTGGCGGAGGAGTCTGTGTTGCTGGACGGGCAGCGGAGAGATCGACAGGCGTCGCGACCATACGTCCCCTTTCGTCCCCGCGCACGACCACAGCCACCGGTCACGCACCGCAAGGGACGTGAAGATTTTCACGCAAGAGGGTAGCAGGGCCGCCAATCACTGACCATTTGTTTTCGTGCATGGTGCACAGCGCAAGGTGAAGAACGAGAACCGCCTTGCGATCCCGCCGCCGGACGGGTCGCTCAGAGGGATGTCCATACAGTTTGTGGGTAGTGGATAGGAGCGGATGAGTAGGGGGGGTTAGCGAGCACGATCGGTAACGCTGGCAGGAGGGTCGCTGCTCGCGTAGGCTCTCCCGTGGCGCGAGTTTCGGGAGTTCCGGGAGTTCCGGGAGGGCATTACCGGCGCAACGTCCATTCGGGCACATGTACTCGCTTGTGCGCCGGAAGCCCTCCCCTACCCATCCGGCGTTCACGGGCGGATACCAGCCTCACACATCCGTCATGTCGAGCGGAGGCCGAGCCCCAGGCGAGGA
>CAZSUN010000116.1:0-11536 GCA_964610045.1 uncultured Sphaerobacteraceae bacterium | reverse complement strand
CCGGCGGCCAGCCGGTGCCGGCCTTCCGCCAGGCCCTCGACCGGGCATCCGAACCCGCCCTCGCCCAGTGACTCCGGCGCCCAGTGTACCGCAAGCGGAGCCGGGTCAACCCCAAGGACCACCCGGCGGCGGCCACCGGCATCCCGCTGGCCGTCACCCGGGTGGGGCAACCGAAGCGCGCTCCACATACGTACATGCAAGCTTGTGCCGGATCGGCTCTGGATGGTCTTCGCCGGGAGTGAGGAGCGCACTCACCGCCCACCGACCGAGTTCGGTAAATGGCAACGCAACCGTGGAGAGCGCGGGCCGAAGAAACCGGGAGATGATCTGCTGATCGTCGAATCCCACCACCGAGACATCGTCAGGAATCCGGTACCCCAGATCGCGGATGGCATCGTACGCACCCATCGCCATCCGATCGGTGGCACAGAAGAGCCCGGTCGGCGGTATCGGCAGCCGCATCAGGTCGAGCGCCATGCGGTAGCCATCGTCAGCCTCGGCATTCCCGTTCCGGACCAGGTCGGGATCAAACGCAACTCCCGATTCGGCGAGTGCGTCGCGATAGCCGGCAAGACGCCCTTCAGACGGCGGAGCGACGATCTGCGGATCGATATTGATCAGGCCGATCCGGCGATGCCCGGCCCCCGTCAAAGCGCTGGTGGCCGCCTTGCCGCCAAGCACCTCATCCGGCACCGCCGAAGGGCAGAACGCCTCTTCGCTGAAACAGTTGACGAACACCGCAGGAATCTCACGGAGGTTGTGGGGCGGATTGACCATCCGGTGCGCCATCGATGCGTAGATGATTCCGTCGACCCGTCGCTCCAGCAACTCCTCGACCGCGGCTTCCTCCACCGCAGGGTCGCCCTCGGTGTTGACGATGGTGAGCAGGTAGGCATGGCGCCACGCCTCGTGCTGGGCGCCAAGCACGATATCCCCGGCAAACGGGGATGACGCCAAGACGTCGGTCACAAACCCGAGACTGTGCGAACGCTGGGTCCGCAGGGTCTTGGCGGCGGCATTCGGCCGGTACCCAAGTTCCCGGATCGCCTGCCACACGCGGTCCTGCGTTTCGGGAGAGATGGCTGGTCCGGACACCCGGTTCATCACGAATGACACGGTCGTCTGGGAGACTCCCGCCAACTCCGCCACTTCTTTCATGGTAGCGTGGCGCCTCCGATTCCGGCGCGGCGTACCCTGTGGCATGTCCCCTCCCTTTCCCGTGCCCGCCGGGAACCACTGCTGGCGCATGGTACCCGAAGGCTCCCGAGGTCTGCAGTCGCGATCGAGCGAGCGTGCACGTCGACCTCGCCCCGAGCAGAAGACGTTGCGCCAGGGGCATGACCCGGCACCTGAAGTCCCGGTCCTCTCACGCACCTGACCGGCGCGAAACCCCGACCGTGGAAGAGCCTTGACACTCCCGCAGTCAGTGCTATCATACGCAGTAATAGTATTTAGTAAATGGATTAACTTCGGCTGCGACTCCGTGATGGAGGCTTCCGGTTCCGCCCGAGCGGCATGCTGGTAGCCCTCATTTCCACATGAGTCATCGGAACTGGCACCGTGCCGTGGTATCGGCGCCCTGCGGGACATCGCCGAGCGTGCCTGTGCGCTCGGCTTCAGGCAACACAGGCTTGTCGGCATCAGGAAGGAGCATTTCGTGATCGATACCAGGCAGCAATCCGGGTCCACACGCCCTCACGGCGCATCCCGCCGCGACCTGCTCAAGCTCGGCGGCGCACTGGCGGTGGCGGCGGGGACCGCGAGCCTGGGCCAGGCAGGCTCCACGGCAGCACAGGCTACGTACGTTGAACCGCCGTTCCTGGCAGACCGCGTCGCCTCCAGCGAACTGCCGCCAATTGCCGATCGCCTGCCCACCGAACCGTTCCTGGTTGGACCTGGTGTGCTGCTCCAGGAAGAGCACATGACCTGGGAGGATGGTCGCTACGGCGGCGACATCAACATCGCGGCCACCTTCGCCACCGGCTTCGTGAACATCGCCGGGGGCGCCACCATCCTGCGCTCGCCAAGCCAAACCACCGGCGATTCCCGTCCCAACGTCGTCAGCGCCTTCACCATTTCCGAAGACCAGATGACGTTCTCATTCACCATTCGCGAGGGGCTGAAATGGTCGGACGGTACGCCGGTCACCACCGAGGATGTGCGATTCACCTTTGACGACCTCTACAACGACCCCGATGTCCAGAAAGGTGTGCCCTCCGAGCTCTTCACCCAGGGTGACAGTTCCCTGGGTATCGCCACCCTGACGGTGATCGACGAACTCACCTTCGAACTCACCTTCACGAAGCCTTACGGGTACTTCGTGGCACCGCTGAACTCCTGGATTCCGTATTACGACTTCATCATCAAACCGTCGCACTACCTCAAGCAATTCCACGCCAAGTATACGGACCAGGACACCCTCGACGCCCTAGTGGAGGAGCGGGGCGAGTCGAGCTGGATGAACCTGCTGGCCCAGATGGACGTAGCGCACTGGGATGTGGGCGAGGCGCGTGCGCTGGGTATGCCCGTCCTCAATGCGTGGGTGCTTACGGAAGTCTCCGAAATCCGCCGGGTGTTCGAGCGCAACCCCTACTTCTGGCATGTCGACAGCAAGGGTCAGCAGCTACCGTACGTCGATCGCATCGTCAACAACATCGTGGTCGACAGCCAGGCGCAAACCAATGCGATCCTCGGTGGCGAGGTCACTATCGCCTCGGGAGGCGAAGTTTCCCTCAGCAACATGGCGGTCTACCAGCAGAACGCCGAGCGATCGGGCCTGCGCACGTTCCTGACCGGTTCGTTTAACTATCCGATCATGCTCTTCCTGAACCGTGACTTCGAGCACGACGTGGAGGGCAGCGCCTGGCAAGGACTGATCTCCGATCTCGAGAATCGGTTCGCATTCGCCATCGCATCGGCCATCGATGCCGCCAACATCAACCAGGTTGTGTACTTCGGCTTGTTCGGGCCGCCATTCCTGGGGACCAGTGAGTACAACCCCGATCGCGCAAACGAGCTCCTCGATGCCCTCGGCATGGTTCGCGACGGTGACGGGTTCCGATCCGGCCCCGATGGTCAACCTTTCGCGATCCAAGTCACCAATCCGAACGGCTCAGCCGACTTCGCGCCAGTCGCCGAACTGCTCCGCGAGCAACTTGCCGAGGTCGGCCTCCAAATCGAAATCAACAATGTCACGCCGGAACTCTTTGGAGAACGGAAGGAGGCCAACGAGATCATGGCCTCACTCAGCTGGAACGACGGCCCTGCCTGGCCTTCCGGCATCTCGGAAGACTACCTGCCGAACCACAAAGGGCCGTGGTCGCCACTGACTTGGGACTACTTTTCCACGAACGGTCAGTCTGGCATCGAACCCACCGGCGTGATGGCCGAGTTCTACGAACTGCACCGCGCCCGCCGGGAATTCCCACCCGAATCCGCCGAGGGGCAGGAGCGATTCGCCAGCCTGATGGCCTGGTTCGAGGCCAATCCGGTGTTTCTTCCGACAGCCGGCCTCAAGACCGCCGTCAATGTCGTCGATGCCCGCTTGCGGAATGTTCCCAACGACGGCGCACCGGTGGAACTGGACACCTACATCAACGCGGAAGCCGTCTGGTTCGCCGAGGGATGAACAGCGTCACCAGCTGACTGTACCGGGCGTTGCCGCGGCAACGCCCGGTCATCCTGAATCGAGGACCTCATGGGCCGATTCATTGCCCAGCGCATGCTCCTGCTGATCCCGTTCCTCTTCCTCGTTTCGATCGTGTCTTTCGTCGTCATCCAGTTGCCGCCGGGCGACTACGTCACTACGTATGTCAGCAACCTGGAGTCGCAGGGGGGCGCTGTCAATGAGGCCCAGATCGCAGCGGTCCGTACCCAATACGGGTTGGACAAGCCGCTGGTCGTGCAGTACGGGACATGGATCACCAACATCCTGTTTCATGGCGACTTCGGTTCGTCGTTCCTGTACGACCAGCCGGTAAGCACGATCCTGGCGGAACGGGTGCCTCGCACAATGGCGATTTCGCTGACCGCGATCATGCTGACCTGGGCGATCGCCTTGCCGCTCGGTATCGTGGCGGCGATTCGCCAGTACTCGATCTGGGACTACCTGATTGCGTTCTTCAGCTTCATCGGGCTGGCCATGCCGGCATTCCTGTTGGCCCTGGTCCTGATGTACACCATCTTCATGAGAACCGGCTGGATCATCACCGGGCTCTACTCGCCTGAATACCGGTCCGCACCGATGTCGTTTGACAAGTTTCTCGACTTGCTGTCGAACATCTGGTTACCGCTGTTGGTACTGACCATCACCAGCACCGCCGGCACGATCCGGGTGCTCCGCGCCACGCTGCTCGATGAACTGCAGAAGCCGTACGTGATCACTGCGCGGGCCAAGGGACTTAAGGAACGCCGAGTCCTCCTGCGATACCCGGTGCGGATCGCAATCAACCCCTTGGTAAGCACCATCGGCTGGCTCCTGCCAGCGGTGATCGGCGGCGAAGTGATCGTGGCCAAGGTGCTCAACCTGCCGACCGTGGGGCCAGTGCTGCTCGAAGCCACGTTGACTCAGGACATGTACCTGGCTGGTGGGCTGATTCTGATTCTGAGCACGTTGACAGTCATCGGCACGCTTGTTTCGGACATCCTGCTTGCCGTTGTTGACCCACGAATCAGGTATCAGTGATGTCGACTCCCAATGAATCAACCACATCTGCGGCAGTCGCCACCGGCCTCCCGGCACCGGCAACCTCACCCGACCACCATGTCCAGAAGCGCTCCCGCGAACTGCGGGAGCGTTACAAGGGCACCCGCGAACAACGACAGAAGCAATCGCAGAAGCTCGATGAAGCCTCGCAGCGGGATCTGATCCTCGCCCGTTTCCGGAAACATCGCATTGCCCGCATCTGCGTCTATGTGCTCGGTCTCCTCTACCTGGTTGCGATCCTTGCCGAGTTCGTGGCCCCGTACGACAAACTCGATCGATTCGATGCCAATCTCTTCGCCAGCCCATCGCGAATCCACCTTCGAGACCAGGACGGCAACTTCCACTGGCCTTTCGTGTACACCACGACCAGTCAACTGAACCTCCAGGACTTTACCTATACCTCTGTGGAGACCGACACCGAAACCCGACACCCGATCAGGTTGTTCGTGGCAACGGACCCGTACAAGCTGCTCGGATTCATCCCATTGGAGCATCGGCTGTTCGGCACAGAGAGCGGGGAGCCGGTCTTCCTGATCGGCGCCGATCACCTGGGACGCGATCAGTTTTCACGGATCGTCTACGCGGCACGCGTCTCGCTCTTCATCGGATTGGCGGGCGTGGCACTGAGTTTCCTGTTCGGAATCGTGCTCGGTGGCATCTCGGGCTACTTCGGCGGCGTTATCGATACCGTGATCCAGCGCCTGATCGAATTCATCATGTGCATCCCGCAAATCCCGCTCTGGATGGCGCTTTCGGCGGCGATCCCGCTTGCCTGGTCGGGCATCCAAACCTTCTTCGCCATCACCCTGATCCTCTCGGTGATCGGTTGGACCGACCTGGCGAGGGTGGTGCGAGGCAAGGTCATCTCCTTGCGCGAGGAGGACTACGTCACCGCCGCGCGAATCTCCTCGGCACGTGCCCCCCAGATTATCTTCCGCCACCTTCTGCCCGGCGTCACCAGCTATCTTGTGGTGTCACTGACGCTGGCCATCCCGTTCATGATCCTTGGCGAGACGGCCCTCAGCTTCCTCGGTCTCGGCATTACCCCACCCGATGTCAGCTGGGGCGCCTTGCTGCAGGAGGCGCAGGATGTGGTGGTGATCTCCAACTATCCCTGGCTGCTCGCCCCGGCCGCTTGTGTCATGTTGGTCGTGGTGCTGTTCAACTTCATCGGTGACGGCTTGCGAGATGCGGTAGACCCGTACTCCCGCTAGGGCGCACACTCCCGAGGATCATGTCCCATGAATTTCTTCTTCAAGCCCCGGCCCGGTGTGATTGGCGACACCATCCCCTTTTTCCACGATGGCCGATACCACGTGTTCTACCTGCGCGACCATCGCGATCCCGATTCCTATGGCATCGGCAGCGCCTGGCACCATATCTCAACCCTGGATTTCGTCCATTGGGACAAGCATCAGGAAGCCCTGGCCCAGGGTCCGATCGACGCCTACGACCTCACGGTGGCCACCGGCTGTGTCTTCACCGGCCCCGATAGCACGCATCACATCTTCTACACCGGGATCAATCCCTACCTACGCACGCCCGATTCCCACTCCCAAGTGATCCTGCACGCCACCAGCAACGACCTGATGACGTGGACAAAACATCCGGACGATGCCTGGTACCCGGATGAATCGGTCTACGAGCGACACGATTGGCGCGACCCGTTCGTGTTCATCCATCCGGAAACGGGGAGGTATACCATGCTGGTCGCCTCCCGGCTGAATCACGGGCCAGTCCATCGCCGCGGCTGCACCGCTGTACTCACCAGCGACGATCTCCAGACCTGGACGATCGGTCCGGCCCCCTTCTACGCCCCCGAACGCTATCACGGCCACGAATGCCCCGATTGGTTCCAGATGGGCGATTGGTACTACCTCGTCTTCTCGGAATACACCACCCACACCGTCACTCGCTACGTCATGAGCCGCTCGCCCGATGGTCCTTGGATTACCCCGGCCGACAACCAGTTCGACAACCGGGCGCACTACGCCGCTAAAACCGCCTCCGATGGCACGCGGCGATTCCTCTTCGGATGGAATCCGTCAAAGGTCGGCGATCTGGACCACAACGAGTGGCAGTGGGGCGGCTGTCTCACCGTGCATGAAATCGTCCAGCGCGCAGACGGCACCCTCGCCGTGCGCATGCCGCCAGAGGTGCGCGCGGCCTTCACGCCCCCGGAACCCCTGTCGCTCCAGCCGCAGGACGCCGGCTGGGAGTCCGGCAGCGGGATCCACCAGGCAACTTCGCCCTACCGCTACACGGCAATGCACGGCAACCCGATGCCGGAAACGTACCTGATCGAAGGGGAGATCACGTTCGACGAACCTGGCGGCACCGCCGGCCTGCTCCTGAAGCTCGACCAAACCGGGGATTCCGGATATTTCCTGCGGTTCAACCATGAGGATCAGCGCCTCGAGCTCGGCAAGATCGGCGGCTACCGCGATTGGTACGTGGATCGCATGCCGGAACTGGATCGCCCCCTGTCCATCGAACCTGGCATACCCATACGCTTTACGGTCATCGTGGACAAGACGGCCGTCGTCGCCTGGGTGAACGACGACCTGGCGCTTAGCGGGCGGATCTACGACAACCCGTTCGGCCGGTGTGGTCTCTTTGCCGATGGGGCCTCCGTCACCTTCCACGAGGTCGCGAGCGGCTCCCGGCAGGACCCGTCATGACCGAAATAGCCGCATCTCCAGCGACCTCGCAGGCGCCGTACAACGAACGGTTCCGACCGCAATTCCATCTTTCTGCCTCTCAGGGCTGGCTCGGCGATCCGGACGGCATGATCCGGCATCAGGGCATCTGGCACGTGTTCTGGTGGGGCCATGCAACGTCACCCGATCTCCTGCACTGGACCGAGCAGCCGTACCCGATGCAGGGTGACGACGGATCGTTCGTCTACTTCTCCGGTTCCGTGGTCGTGGACGAGGCGAACACATCCGCGTTTGGCGGTGCCGACAACCCGCCGCTGATTGCCATCTACACGATGCACGACCGCGAATCCGAACACGAAACCCAGGGCCTCTCGATCAGCCACGATACCACCTCCTTCACCTTCTACGATGGCAACCCGGTGTTGGACGCCGTCCAGCCTGCCTTCCGCGATCCCCAGGTGTTCCGCGACGATGCGCACGACCGCTGGGTGATGGCGATCGTGCTTCCGAAAGAGCGCCGGGTGCAGTTCTACGGCTCGCCCAATCTGCGATCCTGGACCCTGCTCAGCGAATGCGGACCATGGGGCGCCCGGTCGCAGGTGTGGGAAGTGCCCGACCTGTTCCAGGTGCCCGTCGATGGCGACCCGAATAACCTGAAGTGGGTCTTACTCTGCGGCATGTTTCCCAACCGGAACCAGTACTTCACCGGAGATTTCGACGGGACAACCTTCACGCTCGACCAGGAGGCCAATGCCTTCCTCGTGCGTGGCCAGGGGATTCCTGGCCTGGTGCTGGCCGATTTCGAATTGGGTGTGCCGGACGGCTGGCAGGTTTCCGGACAGCCATTGACCCCGAATGGTTCCGGCATGCCAGGAGGCGTGGGCTGCATGGGCGATCGTTACCTGAGCACATTCAATGCCAATGCCAGTGAGCCGATCGACGTCACCTCGACGCCATTCGAGGTGTCCGCTCCATGGATCAACTTCCTCATGGCCGGTGGGGGAAATGACCACACCAGCATCGCCCTGGTGGTCGACGGCGAAACCGTACGGATCGAACACGGCTCCGGCGATCCCCACTTTCGCTGGGCCCATTGGGACGTGACCGAACTGGCGGGATCCACAGGCCAGATCCGCATCACCAATCGGTATCCAGCCGTAGCCGCCGGATCGCTCTCCATCGATCACATCATGCTATCGCCACTGTGCATACCGGAGGGAAGTGAACACGCCAACTGGCTGGATGCCGGTCCTGACTATTATGCGGTTCGCATCTGTCGTGATTACGACCAGGTCTCGAACCGGATCATCGCGATGGGCTGGATGGGGAACTGGGAGTATGCGCGCGAGGTCCCGACATCCTGGGGAAGCGGGTACCTGGGAATACCGAGGGACCTGTCAATCCAGTCCTGGGAAGGCGGCCTCCGGCTGTGCCAGCAACCGATCCCGGAACTTGCCAACTTGCGGGGGAGTCCCGTGGAGGCCGCTGCCATCGAAGTCATCGGGTCCATGTCCATTCCCGGCTTCACCCCGCGCGCCAACCAGTACGAACTCGATCTCACGTTCGACGCAACCACCCAGGCGCATACATTCGGGGTGCGTCTGGCGATAGGGGAACGTGGCTCGATCGTGGTTGGCTACGACCGCCAGGCACAAACCCTGTTCGTCGACCGTACTACGCCGGAAAACGGCGCATTCAGCGAGCGTTTCGCCAGGCGCGTGACAACACCTCTGGCCCTCGTTGATGGACTGCGCCTGCGCATCTTCGTGGATCACGCATCGGTCGAGGTGTTTGCCAACGACGGAGAGGCAACCATCAGCGCGGCGATGTTCCCGAATGACGCCAGCACCGGGATCGCATTATTTGCGAACCAGGGCCAGGCATGCGTGTCCACGCTGACTGCCTGGGAGCTCGCATCGATCTGGCATCCGGAACATGCCCCAGGGGGGGATCAGGAGCCATGACCATCCTCGACGTGAAGGATCTGAAAACCTACTACTTCCTCGACGAAGGCATCCTGAAGGCCGTCGATGGGGTGGATCTCGCAGTATCCGAGCGGGAAGCGATCGGCATGATCGGGGAGTCGGGCTCCGGCAAGAGCGTGCTGGCTCGTTCGATCATGCGGCTCGTAAGCCGCCCCGGCGAAATCGTCGGTGGGACCGCCATGCTCAATCGCAAGAACGGGTCCATCGTCGACATCCTTTCCCTTTCGCCTGGCGCCGACGAACTCCGGGCGATCAGGGGCAACGATGTGGCGATGATCTTCCAGGAGCCGATGACCGCCCTCTCGCCCGTGCACACGATCGGTGACCAGATCGAGGAAATGGTGGGTATTCATCGCGACCTCGGCAAACGCGAGCGCAAGGAGTACGTGGTATCGCTGCTGGAGCGGGTCGGTATGTCCAACCCCCGGCAGCGAGTGGACGAGTATCCCCACCAGCTCTCCGGCGGCATGCGTCAGCGGGCTCTGATTGCCATGGCCCTCAGCTGCGACCCGCGAATCGTCCTGGCCGATGAGCCAACCACGGCGCTCGATGTTACCATCCAGGCGCAGATTCTGGACTTGATTGCCGAGCTTCAGGATTCGGCACACATGGCCGTGGTCTACATCACGCATGATCTTGCCGTCATCGCCGAAACCGTGAGCCGGGTGTACGTGATGTATCTCGGCCGGGTGATGGAATCCACAACAACCCGGCAACTCTTTACGAACCCCCTGCATCCCTACACGCTGAAACTGATGCACTCGATTCCGCAACCCGGCAAACGCGTGGATAGCCTCGAGGTGATCGCCGGCAACGTCCCGGTCCCGATCGACCCTCCCCGGCACTGCCCCTTCTTCAGCCGTTGCCCAAGTGCAATGCCAGGTACGTGCGACCGCGCGATGCCGGCGCTGGTCACGGTGGAAACCGGCCACGACGTTCGGTGCTTCCTCCACAGTCAGGAAACGGAGCCAGAAGATGAATGGGCCGCAATCTAGTCCCGCCATCTCATCGCCATCGCGTATCCTCGAAACGCGTGGCCTGACGAAATTCTTCCCGATCACCTCCGGGTTTCTGCGCCGGCAGACAGGCGCCGTTCGCGCCGTCGATGATGTCGACCTGTTCGTCAATGAAAGAGAAACCCTGGCCCTGGTCGGCGAATCGGGCTCGGGCAAATCCACGCTCGGCCGGATGATCGTGCGCGCCATCGAGCCAACCTCCGGAGAGATCAGGTTCCGCAACCGCAACGGAACGTGGGAAGATCTTTCCCGGCTCGAAGGCGACGCCCTCAGACGCAGTCGCCGTGACTATCACATGATCTTCCAGGACCCAAGTTCCTCGCTCAACCCACGCATGACGGTGTCCGACATCGTCAGGGAGCCGCTCGTCCACAACAAGGAGGTGAAGGGCAAGGAGATCGACCAACGGGTCCGCGAAATGATCCAACTGGTAGGCCTCGATGAGCGGCACTTGCGCCGCTACCCGCATGCCTTCAGTGGCGGCCAACGACAACGGATCGGCATCGCGCGGTCTCTTGTCTGCAATCCCCACCTGATCGTTTGCGACGAGGCAGTCTCCGCCCTCGATGTATCGATCCAGGCGCAAATCCTGAACCTGCTGAAGGATCTTCAGGCACGGTTGGGAGTGGCCTACCTGTTCATCGCGCACGATCTGGCTGTAGTCGAGCATATCTCGCACCGGGCGGCGGTGATGTATGTGGGCAAGGTGGTGGAAGTCGGCCCAACCGAGGCACTGGTGCGTCGGCCGTTGCACCCCTACTCCTCCGCTTTGCTGACATCGGCCCCGGTTGCCGACCCGTTCCGCCCACGCACCCACCGCATCCCCAAGGGAGAGATTGCGAATCCGGCTAACCCGCCCAGTGGTTGCTACTTCCATCCCCGGTGCCCGTATGCCACGGCGCTCTGTGCGCAGGAGGCGCCACCACTCCGCGAGCTTGCACCGGGCCGGGAAGTGGCCTGCCACCATGCCGACCACCTGGACTTGCCCGGCATGGTGACTGCAGATACGCCGTAGTTCGCCTGATGCCGATCGTCATTCAGCAATCAGCAGGTCCGGGTCGTCGATGATTGCCCGGTTGACGACGCCGTACCCCACGTCACCCATACCAAACATTGCGGTCGGCGGGGTCGGGCAGGCGCAGGCGCATCAGGATCACCTGCCAGTGACGG
>CAZSUN010000115.1:7752-11647 GCA_964610045.1 uncultured Sphaerobacteraceae bacterium | reverse complement strand
CGGGCCAGGTCGTCGAGGTCGTGGTAGCCGAGGTGGCTGAACGCCTTGACCAGCCGGGAGCCGGGCAGCATCGAGGCCACCAGTTCGCTGCTGGTCCCCGTCCGGTTGGCGAAGGCCGGCAGATGTCCGTCCACTGGCTCCCAGTAGTTCATCGCGTCCACCGTCAGCACGCCGTCGAAGGCGGCGGCCGGCAACTCGTGGAGGCGGCTCAGGGGTAGCGCCAGGATCACCAGGTCGGATTCCGCGATCACGTCCGCCGTCACCGCCGGTTGGGCGCCGGGCAGCATCACCTCCACCACCAGCGCCAGGCGGTCGACCCCGCCCGAGCCCGAGATGAGCACGTCGTACCCGGCGTCCAGCAGGTGGCGGGCGAGGGTGGTGCCGAGTTTCCCAGCGCCGATGATGCCGATGGAGCGGACGTCGGGTGTGTCGTTCATGGGATCGTGCTGGGTCTCCGGTGTCATCGTGCCTGGTTCAGGTGTGAGGATTTCAAAGTGCTTCGCACGGGGATGTCTCGACTGCCGCGTCTCCTCGGCTGGCGCCTCGTTGCCGCGTCCGCTCGACATGACGGGAATGGGAGATGTTGGCCGGAGGCTGCTCGGCATGACGGGGAGTGGTCAGGCCAACACTGGTTCCGCGACGAGGTCGCGGACCAGCGGGATGACCTCGGTGGCGAGCAGGCGCAGGGAGCGCTCCTTGTCGGCCAGCGGCAGGCTGACCGTGTCGTAGCCGAAATCGACGCGGTCCAGCCCCACGAACCGAACCGTCTCCGCGATCTTTCGCGCCACCGTCTCCGGCGATCCCACCATCTGCATCCCGAAGTCGATCTGGTGGTCGAACGACGCCCGGTCGATCGTGCCCCAGCCGCGCTCCTTGCCGATCCGGCCCATCCGGCGCTCGTACTCCGGCCACAGTTCCTCCCGCGCCTGCTCGTCGGTCGGGGCCACGTACCCGTTCACCGAGAGACCGATCAGCGGGCGCGGTTGCCCGAAGTGTTCCAGCCCGCGGTGGAACAGGTCCACGCTCTGGCGCAGGCGGCGGTTGTTCATCCCCAGCCCGGCCAGCATCAGGTTGAAGCCGTAGTGCGCCACCCGCAGGACAGACTGCGGATTGCCGCCCACGCCCACCCAGGTCGGCAGGCCCTCCGGTCGCCCGGACTTCGGGTAGACGTTCTGGCCGTGCAGCGAGGGCCGCAGGGTGCCCTCCCAGTCGATCGTCGTCTCCGAGCGCAGTTTCGCCCACAGGTTCAGCTTCTCCTCGAACAGCGCGTCGTAGTCGGCCAGGTCGTAGCCGTAGAGCGGGAAGGTCTCGGTGAACGAGCCGCGTCCCAGGATCGGCTCCGCCCGCCCGTTCGAGAGCGCGTCGAGGGTCGCGAACCGCTCGTAGACGCGGACCGGGTCGTCGGTGCTGAGCACGGTCACCGCCGTCCCCAGCCGGATCGTGCGGGTCACCGGCGCGATTGCCGCCAGCACCATGTCCGGTGCCGGCACCGGCATGTCGTCGCGGTGGTGCTCGCCAATGGTGAAGACATCGATCCCGAGCGATTCCGCCAGAATCGCGTGGTCCACGATCTCGCGGATGTTCGCGGCGTCGCTCAGCCGCTCCTCGTCCGGCCGGTGCGGCACGTCGCCGAAGGTGGTCACGCCGAATTGCAGGGGCTTGGTCATGGGGATTGTTCCAATCGCTGAGGGTGGGCGCGGCGCGGCCAATTGTAGGGGGCGACCCCGTGTCGGCCTGTTCGACGTCCATTGGTGCGACAAAGCACGCATGTCCAATCGACTGTTCGGGCCGACACAGCCGCCTACGTGCCGGTTGGCCAAGTGAGCCCAGCGACGACTGCTGGTACGGCCTCGACGAGGGCAAGGTGGTGGCAGGCCAATCACCCCGTCTCCAACGTACCACCACCACGGGCGGACGACAGCCGTTTGCACAGCGGTCGGCCAGGTGCCGCCAATGACCAGCGGCAGGTCCGCCCCTACCTTGGCAGGCGTCGCGTCACGGGCGAGACAGAGCGGGTTCGGCGGCGGTGGCTTCATCGTAGCGGGCGCGGGCGGCGTCGATCTGATCGTGGTGGGAGACGGTCCAGGCGATCAGCGGGCGGACCGCTTCCTTCAAAGAGACGCCGCTCGGCGTCAGTGCATACTCCACGCTCGGCGGGTTCGTCGGATACACCGTCCTCGTTACCAGGCCATCACGCTCCAGCGACCGCAGGGTGCGGCTCAGCATCCGCTGGCTGATGCCGTCGATCTGCCGCTGCAACTGCGCGAACCGGGTAGGCCCGTGCCGCAGGGTGTGGATCACCAGGAGCGACCACGAATCCCCGACCCGTTCCAGCGTCCGCCGTGATTCCAGGGCGGTAGGGGTTACACAGCTGTCACTACCCCACTCCTGTGTGCCGTCTTCCATGACCGCATCCGATCTCCTAGACTCGATAGCAGTAACCAAACGGAAGGTGGTTACTGATCGTAATATACTACGGAGGATTCGGGATCATGAATGCACTCGCCTCGCAGCCGGTGAGGATCGGCGTCGTCATCGGCAGCACCCGCCCGGGACGCTTCGCCGAAATCCCCGCCCGGTGGATCGCCGCGCACCTCGACCGGGAACCTGGCGTGGAGACTCGCCTGCTCGACCTGCGCGAGTTCGACCTGCCGCACTTTGACGAGTCCATGGGGCCGCGAATGCTGGGTGACCAGGCATTTGCCAATGAAGAGGTCGCCCGCTGGACTCGCGAGGTCGAGCAGTTCGACGGCTTCATCATGGTCGTCCCGGAGTACAATCACGGCTACTCGTCGGTGCTGAAGAATGCGCTCGATTACGTTTACAACGGGTGGGTGCGCAAGCCGGTCGCCTTCGTTGGGTACGGCAGTCTGGGTGGTGCGCGGTCGGTCGAGCAGCTTCGCCAGGTGGTGATCGAGCTCCAAATGGCTCCCGTCCCGACGGCAGTGCACCTGCCGGCCGAGCCGCTCAGGGCGCATTTCATGGGTGGCAACCCATCGGACCATCTCCCGGAGTCGGACGACAAGGCAGCCGCGATGATCGCCGACCTTCTCTGGTGGACGCGCGCGCTGAAGGTCGCCCGCGAGAGCGAGGTGCTGACTCTCGCATCCTGATAGGGATCCTGCGGAATCTGGTCGGGAAGGACCGTGTGTCCTCCCGCGAACGGGCGCATGGTCCGCGACAATCCTGGATGGTCGGGAATGGCAGCAGCCCACCCCAACGTCGTTTCGCATCGCCGCGTCAGGATCCAGGCAGGTGCGCGGCGTTGGGGAACGCTTCCGCCTGGGTACCCGGGATCCGAGCCCGGATGGCTTCCGCGCTGATGAGCGCGCCCGGCATGTCGAGCGCGCCGTTCACCAACAGCACGTGGCAGCCAATCCACCCCAGATACTCGCCAACCGCGATCGCGGTCTCCAGTTCGATTGCCAGGCCCTGCTCCTCCGCCCGCTGGCGGAAGGCCAGGTCCGTCTCACGCACGCGCTCTCGCCTGCCCGCCTCGAACTCCGCCGCCATTTCCTGCCAACCAGAACGAAGTACGTCCGAACGGGAATCCGTCCCGCCGAACGTTCCCCCAGGACCATGTCACGCACCCGCTCCGGATGGTTCAGCGTAAACGTCAGGGCGACCTCGCCACCCATCGACACCGCCACCAGCACAGTGGATTCCCGGAATGGTCGAGGAGTGTACGCAGGTCGTCGTGGATGGGCGTACGGCTCCGGCGGAATGTCCGACCGGCCGTATCCGCGCATGTCGTAGCGGATCGCGCAGTGCCTGGCCACCAGCCCCTTCCCACGGCCTCTCACATCCAGGAATCCGTAATCCCGGCGTGAATCAGGACGATGGCGCCGCAGCTGCCCGCTTCCTCCACCCACAGGTTGGTCCAGTTGACCGGCAC
>CAZSUN010000115.1:4879-7652 GCA_964610045.1 uncultured Sphaerobacteraceae bacterium | reverse complement strand
GTCAACATCAAGGTGAAGGACCGCTACTGGCACTTCACCGGCTTCGGCCGGGTGACCGCCACCTGTCCGAAATGTGCCACCGAGCATGTCCTCGACCTCGCCCCACCGGTCACCGCCACCCGGGTATAGCCCCGGTCCTCGCGTCCGGTTCAACACGGTCGCAGGTCTTACCTCCAGTGCGACCGGGTCTCTGCGAGCAACTCGCATTCCCTGATTCTGACCCTGGCCCGGGGGAAACCCGCCGGAAGATTCCGGGAAGATCGTTGTCGCATACTCTGGGCAGTGTCATTGCTGTCGCTCCCGGAGGTTTCCCATGCGCATCGTTCGCTGTCTCGTTGCCCTGATCGCCGTCTGGGTCCTTGCGCTGCCGGCGTTGTCGCCTGCCATGGCCACCCAGGCGGATGACTTCGCCGCTGCCGGCCTCGTCTCCGGGACTGAATACGCCAGCCCGCAACACGGCTATGAGATCACCTGGGACGCAGCCTGGGGTGTCGATCCCACCCGAGTCGATCCCGTCCTCTGGCTGAAACCGGAACTTGATCGCCACGGGGACATTCCGGTCTATACCAGCGAGTCCAACGCCTACGACCGGCTCGATCTCTGGCTGCCGGACCTCGACGCCCGTCTCCGCGTGATTGGGCAAACCACCGCCAATGGCGGTATCCACGTGCCGTCGATGGCGTCTCCCAACAATTCGCTTGGTGGGGACGCCGACACGCTGATCGAGATCGACGACCCGGATGAAAGCATCGTCGTCCACCGCCACGCGATGAACGACGGAGGCGTCCTGCTTTCATACAACCAGCTTGTCCCCGGCCCCGGCGAGGACTTCTGGCTCTGGATCCAACTCGTCGCGCCCGAGGACCAATTCGCCGGGGCGTTCGACCGCGCCGGGTCGGACATTTCCTCGGATGCCTTTGCGTTCGGCGGCGGCGTCACCGCTCGAGACATCCTGGATGCTTCCGCCGGCCAACCCGTCGTGCCGGTCAGCGAGTGGGGGATCACCTCGGCCACCACCTGGGTGAGTCCCCGGTTCGGTGTCGAGATCGAGTGGGACGACGCGCTCACCACGTACGAGAACCTGAACGGCATCCGCGATGCCGGGGATTCGTACTGGCTCACTTTCGGACCGAAGTTCGATGACCCGTGGACGATTGAAACCGGCGTCTTCGCCAACGATCGCTACGAATCGATCGACGACATCTTCGATCAAACCGTCCACGCCTACGAAGCCCAGGAGCAGGAGATCCTGGTCGCGGGTATCGAAGGCGACAGGGCGATCTTCCTCTGGCGATCCGTAACCAATGACACCGTGTTCATTTCCTACACCGAGTACGGTCTCTCCGCCGATGGCGAGGCGGTCACCTGGGCGGAGATCCAGGGGCAGATGTCGAATGATGATGTCGCGTTCTCAACAAGGTTCGCGTTGGCGGCCGGCGCGATCTCCATCGAGGGCATCCCGTTCGCCGAAACCTACGATCCTGCGGCAATCATTGCCGCCGCCTACGCGCCGCTCGACGACTGACCGTGCCGCCATATCCCGGAGATTGACTCAATGAAGCGTTTGACCGCCTCCACCGTCCTGCTGGCTGTGCTCGTCTTCTCGCTCCTGCCCGCGGGCAGCCTGGGGCAGGCAAGTGATTTCACCGCCGCCGGGCTGGTCTCCGGCACCGAATACGTCAGTCCCGCCCACGGCTTCCAGGTGAGCTGGGATGCCGCCTGGGGCATCGACGAGGACCGCATCGACCCCGTCCTGCTGTGCGACGCCTTGATCCTGGACCAGTACCCCGACGTGCCCGTGTTCGGTTCGGCGGGCAATCTGTACAACCGGATCGATCTCTGGTTGCCCGACCTCGATGCCCGGTTCCGCATAGTCAGCCAGCCGATTGGTGGCAATCAGATTCCGGCCGCACTGGTGTCGGAAGTCGGCCGGAGCATGGGTGGCAACGCGGTCGTGCTCTTCGAACAGGAGGCCCCCGGCGACACCGTGATCGTCCTGCGCCACGCCATGAACGACGGCACGGTGCTCCTTTCATACAATCAGCTGGTTCCCGGCACCGATCCCGATTACTGGATCTGGCTCCAACTGGTTGCCCTGGAGGGCCGGTTTTCGGACGCTTTCGCCCGGGCCGGATCGGATATCGCCTCTGATGCGTTCACCTTCGGCGAGACCCTCGCGGCACAAGAGGTGCTCGACGCGTCCGACGCGGTCGACCTGGTCCCGGCCAGCGACTTCGGGGTGACATCGGGCAGCACCTGGTCGAGCCCGGCATCCGGGTTCGAGGTCGCCTGGGTCGATCGCTACACCACGCTCAGCAACCTGGGCCGGGCCCAGGCCGGCTCGCTGGCCATCGCGCCAAAGGTCGGGGCCTGCGTGCCGGTCGAGATCGATGTCGCGGCCAACGATGGCAGTTCGCTCGACTCGATCGTGGATCGCGAAGTTGCGGAGCGTGAGGATGCGGGCGATGAAGTGCTGATCGCCACCATCCAGGGCGAACGCGGGATCATCCTCTCACGGACGCTGGACGGCTCGTTTCCGGACGTGACGTACACCGAAATCGGTCTGTCCGGCGACGGCGCGGAAGATATGGTGGCCAGCTTTACGTCGACTACCTTGGGAGACGCGTTCGCCAACAGGATCACCATGGTCGCCGGCGCCGTAACCATAAATGGGATCGCGTTCGCCGATACCATCGACCTGGCGGTCATCATCGCCGCCGCCAACGCGCCATTCGAGGAGTGAGGAAAGAGGAGGTAGAAAATAGGAAAGAGA
>CAZSUN010000115.1:0-4779 GCA_964610045.1 uncultured Sphaerobacteraceae bacterium | reverse complement strand
AAGAGACCGGGATCTCATCGGGTGCTACTGAGACCACCAGTTGGGAAGCCCGTCATCCTATTTACTCTTTTCTACTTCCTGTTTTCTACTATCTCCCAAATACGCTCCCCGCCGCACCAGCGTCCGCTGCACATCGGCAACATCCACATCGCGCACCGGCACCCGGTGCTCCAGCGCGATGGCGGCGGCAGTGCCGGCGGCCTCACCCATGGCGAACGAGGGCGGCATCACCCGGGTCGCCCCCATCGCCTCGTGGCTGGCGGAGATCGAGCGGCCCGCCACCAGCAGGCCGTCGAGATCGCGTGGCACCAGGCAGCGGTAGGGGATCTGGTACACGTTCGCCGTCTGCCAGGCGCCATCCGTGCCGCCGCCATCTCCGGTCGGGCTGTGAATGTCCACCGGGTAGCCGCAGAGGGCAATCACATCGTCGAACTCGCGGCCGGTCGCCAGGTCGTCCGCAGTCAACGTGTACTCGCCCACAATCCGCCGCGTTTCGCGCACGCCGATCATCTCGGCTGTGTCCAGCAGGGTGGCGTGCTCGAACCCCGGCAGACGCTCGCGGAGGAATCGCATCAGCGCCATCACCTGCCGCCGCCCCTCGATCTCGCCGGTCGTCAGGTCGCGCACGTCGGTCCCGTCGAGATGGTGCAGGCGGGTCGTGTTGATCCGCCACACGCCCGGTTCCAGCGTCTTGTAGAGCCCAACCCCCTTGCGCTGGATCGGGAACTCGCCGTCCTCCCGCGCCTTCGCCACGATCGACGCGAACGGCCGGTAGTCCTCCGGGTGATCGGCAACGTATTGCCGCACCACCTCGTCATCGACGTTCGCCACCCGGAAGAAGAGCGTCATCGGTTGTGTCAGGCCGTCCTCGTCGCGCCCCAGCGCGAATGCCGCCCCACCGCGCGCCGCCACGTCGGCGTCGGCCGAGCAGTCGATCGTCACCATCGCCCGGTACGCCTCCAGGCCGGATTTGCTGGCGGCGATCACCCCGGTCACCGCGCCGTCCTCCACGATCGTGTCGACCATGAAGGTGTGGAACTGCACCTCCACCCCGGCGTCGAGGAGCAGCTCGAGGGCGGCGACCTTGATCGCCTCCGGGTCGAACGGCGTGACCTTGTCGTGCCCGAACTCGATGAAGCCGCACCATTCGCTGCTGTGCGGTACCTTCGATGGATGCACCGCGCCGCCGGTGGCTTCCATCTTCAGCACGAGTTCCTCGAAGATGCCCTTGATCAGTTGCTGCTGGCCGTCGAGGCTGTACGAGGTCATGCACGGTCCGACCAGCCCGGCGGTGAGGTTGCCGCCGACGTGTCCGAAGCGCTCGATCAGCAGGGTGCGCGCGCCGTTGCGGGCGCTGGCGAGAGCGGCCGCGATCCCGGCAGGACCGGCGCCCACCACCAGCACCTCGGTCTCCCGCGCCACCGGCACGTCGCGCTCGTACCGGATCGTGCCGCGATCCTCCGTCATCGGTCGATATCCCTTCGCGGTCCGGGCCTCTCGCCCGCTGACAGTCGTCCCGCGAGTATCGCCGCGATGCCGGGATGCGTCACGGGCGGACAGGGGTCCCAACCTGATGTTCCGTAGGGGTTGACGGCCCGAGGAACGAGGGTCTGTGGGCCCGGAGGTCCATACCGCATCATGGGACGATACACCCTCGCTGACGCTCGGGCGGATCGTCCCCTACGGAACTGTGGGGTGGCCTACTCCGGTTGCGGCAGCAGGACACCCTGATAGCGGATCTGCACCGTCGGCGGGTTGCGCAGTGTCTGCGAGACCACGCAGTATCGCTCCGTCAGTTCGCACAGGGAGGCCAGGCGGTCCGGTGGGCCATCGGCGTCGAGGTCCACTGTCACACGAAACTCGGTGAACCCCACCGGCGTGGTCCGGTCGAGCCCGAGCGTGCCCCGCGCGTCCCAGTCGCCTTCCACGCGCAGGTCGAGTCGGTGGATCGTGATCTTGCTGGCGGCGGCCACCAGGCGCAGCGTGGTCTCGTAGCAGGCGGCCAGCGAGGCGAGCAGGATATCGCCCGAGCAGGCCACGTCCTCGATGCCTCCGACCGAGAAATGGGCGCCGATGTCGAGCACCACCCCGGCCTGGTTGTCGATCGCGATCCGGACCTTGCCGGCATCGGGATCCGGCGGCGTGACGCTGTGGACGGAACTGACCTGGCGAGCGCGTTCAGGGTCGGCCCGGTAGGCGTCCTTAAGGGCGCGCTGGCGGTCGCGGAAGGTTGGTGGGGCTGCTGGCTCGACGCCGTTGGGTGGTGCGGCCGTGACGGCGGCCTCCGGGTTGGGTTTTTGTGCGTTGTTCTGGACCACGGGGTCTCCTGGAGGTGTGCTTCGCACGGTTTGGACGTGCTTCGCACAGGGATGTTTCGCTTCGCTCAACATGACGGAATGGCTGCGGCAATCATGCCTGCCAGGCGTCGGACCAGCGGAGGACGCGACGCTCGAGCAGGACCAGCAGCATGTCCGTTCCCTTGCCGAGCAGCGCCAGCAGCACGATGCTGAGGACGATGATATCGGCGCGGCCCGTGTTCTGGCCATCGATCAGCAGGAAACCGAGCCCGGTCGAAGCGCCGATCAGTTCGGCGGCGACCAGGAAGAGCCACCCCTGCGCCAGCCCGATCCGGAGCCCGGTCAGCAGGGATGGCGCCGCCGCCGGCAACATGATGTTCCAGGCCAGCGAGGGGCCGCGCAATCCGTAGGCGCGGCCCACTTCCACCAGCTTGCGGTCGATGTGCTTGATCCCGGCCACCAGGGCCGTGAAGACCGGGAAAAACACCCCGATCGCGACCAGGGTGATTTTGGGCTGGTCGCCGATGCCGAGCCACAGGATCAGCAACGGCACCCACGCCAGTGACGGAATCGCCCGGATCGCCTGGATCGTCGGCGAGAGCAGGGCATCGATCAGTGGCGACAACCCGACTGCCAGCCCGATCGCGATCGCGATTCCGGCGCCCCAGGCAAACCCTTCCGCCACCCGGCCGAGGCTCACCTTGATGTGATCCACCAGCAAACCGGCATCCCAAAGTTGCTGGGCGGCCAGCCAGACCGCTTTCGGCGATGGCAACTGGCTGGGCGAGTAGACCTCGCGGTTGACCAGCACCTGCCAGGTCACCAGCAGCAGGACGGGAACGATCAGGCCCAGCAGCCACGACGGGACGGCGAACCCTGAACGCCGGGCGCTGTCGGCGTTCGCATCGTTACGGCTGGCGACGGATTGCCGGGTGCTGGCGATCTGCATGGTGAGCTCCTTCTCAGGATGCTGGCGTGGCTGAATCGGCCAGCACGGCTTCGATGAATTCGGTGCGGTAGAGGGTCGCCAGCGATTCTTCCGGGTCGGCGCCTGGCGTGAACTGGTTCTCCGATTCGATGATGGGGATGATCGTTTCCAGCACACTCGCCTGGGTTTCGCCCGGTACCGGGTTGATGTCGAGATTCGTTCGCTCGACCAGTTCCTTTTCAGCCACCTCGACCGAGAGGCTGGCCTCTTCACTCAGGATCTGGATCGTTTCGTCCATGTTCCCGGGAATCCAGAGCCGGGCCCGCTCGTACTGGGTGAGGACGACCTTGACAAGGTCCGGGTACTCGTCCAGGAACGACGCCTGGGCGTTGAGCGCCCCCCAGGTGTTGAAGTCGATGTTGCGGTAGATCAGGCGCGAACCCGATTCGATTTCGGTCTGCGCCATGAACGGGTCGAGCCCCGACCAGGCATCGACATCGCCTCGCTCGAGGGCGGTCTTGCCATCGGCGTGCTGGAGGTTGACGACTTCGATGTCGGACTGCTCGAGCCCGTGCGCGTGCAGCGACTGGAGCAGGAAAAAGTAGGGGTCGGTGCCCTTGGTGGCGGCGACCTTCTTGCCCACGAGGTCTTCGACCGACTGGATCTCGGAATCGGCGGTGACGACCAGCGCCGTCCATTCCGGCTGCGAGTAGAGGTAGATCGTGTTCTGGTCGGTGCCATTGGCGCGGGCGACGAAGGCGGCGACCCCGGCGGTGGAACCGAAGTCGATCGCGTTGGAGCGGAGGAATTCGTTGGCCTTGTTGCTGCCTGCGGAGAGGGTCCAGGTGACTTCTGTATCTGGCAGCGCTTCCTCAAGCCATCCGAACCGGCGCAGGACGAGGCTGCTGGGGTTGTAGTAGGCGTAGTCGAGGCGGACCTGATCCGGCGTGCTGATTTGGGCCGCACGGGTGGAACGGAACGATGGGACGGCGGCGGCGAGGCCAGCCGCCGCGCCAAGCGCGAGGAAGTGGCGGCGGTCGAGCGGCTGGGCGAGAGCGGTCTTGGCGAAGGATCGGGTCACGGAAATCTCCTCGAACGTTGGCGCCGGCAAACTGGCGCATGGTCGTGACGAACGTCGCCACGATCGTGTTCAGCGAAACACTGGGTTCGGGCCGTCGCGCACCGGAGTCAGTCGGCAGCGAGGGCCTGGGGACAGTCGGTGTCCTGGCGTTCCGGAACCGTGCCGACGCCGAAGTGCCGCAGGATCTGGTCGCGCAGGGCCACCAGGTCGGGGTGCGAGCGGTCGCGCGGGCGAGGGAGGTCGATGACGTGACTGGCCACGACGTGGGCTGGGGAGTCACCGAGGATCAGGATGCGGTCGGCGAGATAGATCGCCTCGTCGATGTCGTGGGTGACGAGGACGACGGTCTGGTCGTGACGCTCGTGGATCTGGAGCAGGAGGTCCTGCATCTTCAGCCGGGTGAGGGCGTCGAGGGCGGCGAACGGTTCGTCGAGGAGGAGGACATCGGGTTCGGCGGCGAGCCCACGGGCGAG
>CAZSUN010000114.1:0-11764 GCA_964610045.1 uncultured Sphaerobacteraceae bacterium | reverse complement strand
CAGCCGGATCGCTGTCGACCACCAGCACGGTACCGTCACGCAGCCCTTCGATCGCGACCGGGTGGCTCCCCTGGTGAGGTCGCGCATCGTCCCGGGAGATCACGCGATCCCCGTCCCGGACGCTTTCACCCAGGGAGCCGGGTGTGAACGCCCCAGACGCCGGCGCAACGGGCGGCATGGCTGTCCCGGCCGGAGGCACGACCCGGAACTGCCGGTCGATCTCCCAGATCCAGGCTGGCCCTGCTCCACTTCCGGGACGTCGCTCGAGGACCCACACCCCGCCGCCCGGACGTGAGCTGACATCAAAGGGTTCCCACGCTACGGGCCACACCAGTTGTGCTGGCGGACCGCCGCTGAACAGGTCGAACAGCAGCAGTCCACCGGGCTTCAGGGTGCCCACGACGAGGAAGTTATCCACGGTGATCGCCAGGCCCTGAAGTGTCAACGGTGCCGGCGGCGGCGCGATGGTGTCCGGGGCAAACGCGCCCATCACGGATGAAACCATGCACAGTGAAACGTCCGTGGCCGACCAGAAATGGGTGACCGTGTTCGACCCTGCCGAGCGGACGAGGATCTCTTGTCCATTCGGCGCGATCCAGTACCAGGTGCCATGCCGATCGCGCGCCGCGCCGCGGCGGTCCGCCAGCCGGGGTGGCCGGCCTGCGCCGGGCTGCGTGAAGAGGAAGGCGCGGGACGCCAGCCGCAGTTCGGACCGTTCGCAATCCCAGGCGAGACCAGCGTCCGGCGTTCCCTCCCCGGCCCAGACCTCCGACAAGGTGGGGCCGTTCGTGCCGTCAGGGCCGCCCAGGCGGCAGGCGCCCCAATCGTCGCGCCCCATCAGCAGGTGATAGCGGGTGCCGTTTGCGTCCATCTCAGCGGCACTCCTCCGGGATCACCGGCACGGCGACCAGCTTGAGCGACGGGTCCTGGGTCACAACCTGACTCCGCATGCTTTCGATGCTGACCGGTTCGCCCGCCTGGGCTTCGACGCCGAGGAGCTTCGGCAACTCCAGCCCCACGATGGGCACGCTCGGAACGGGAGCGCCACTCGCCGTGGCCAGCAGGACGGATGACACCAGCGACACACCCGGAACCCGAGCGGCAATGGCCCAGAGTTCGAGCCCAATCACCGGCTTGCGCAGGGGCCAGCCGCCGTGACGCGGGTCGGCGGGGTCCGGGAGTGGCGCCAGGAACACCCGAATCGCCTGCTTCACAGCTTCCCGCACCTCGCTGAAACTCTCTCCAGGGACTGGCTCAAACCCTACGGAAACCCAGAGTGGAACATAGCGCGGGCCACGGATGTGGAGTTCGGTCGTCACCAGTCGTCGCGGGGCGAGATAGGCGCAGATACAGTCCAGGAAGAACTGGTCAGGCTCGGGCTCGTTCGGGTGGTACGGGTCGAACTTTGGGATCGCGAGGATCGTCACCGCACCCGGCGCGTCGCCTGGCTCGTTCGGCGAGAGGACCGGATTGAATGCCGGCAACACCTCCACCCGCCCAATGTCGACCCCCGGCGTGCGCCGCGCAATCGTCGTGAAGTCCTCCTGGGTCACCAGCCGATCCCGGTGTTGCAGGTAGCGCGAGATCTGCCGCTCTCCGTCGGCCACAGTTTCACCGGCATCTCCGCCCCACGTCGGAATCGGGTTCGACACCTTCATCGCATTCGGAAAGGTCGTGCCGGACGAGATCGCGCCAATCCCGACGTTTCCTGCCCGGCCCATCCCGGCGTCGTAATCGGCGCTCAGTACCGCTCCAAACGGCGGGCGGCGTCCATGCAGCCCGTCGCCGAACCGCACGGCGCCGGACTCTGCGTCGACCGTGAAGACGTGAGCCCGGGGATTGCCGGTTGCCCCGGCCTGTCCTGGAACCAGCAGGTCGTCGTCCGGTCCTTCCGCGGGCGCCGCCAACAGGTCATCCGTCTCCGTCCAGCGCCGCGGCTCGCCTCCGCCCCGCGTGGTCGTGATCACCACCGAGCCGGGAACAACCGGGACGCGGGCCAGAAAGTACGTCTGCCCGGGCTCGCCCGTGGCTGTCGCGAGATGCTCCCCTCGCACCCGCACGCGTTGATCGACCATCGTCGCGTTGATGCATACCCATCGAATGCGCGGCTTGTGCCGGCGCGCTGGGCTCGTTCCGATTTCCTGTTCGGGTAGCCGGATACGCAGCCAGGTGATCACTCGTTGCTCGAGCGTGGTGTCGTCGAGAGCGGGAGGGAAATCACCGGCTCCGGCTTCCAGTGGCTCGAGGTTCTCCCACAAGCGCATCGCATCGGCCAACGGGAGATCGATCTCGACGATCCCCGGTCCGGCAAGCACATTCGTTGTCGTCCGTGCCGGCAGCGACGTGTAACTTGGGAGGCGGTCGCCCGAGAGCGACATGGGGCGTGGGAGGCCGTCGCTCGAGCGCGGCGGCGCGGCCGGGATCTGGTACTGGAGCAGCGCCTCCCCTGCCGTGGAGACCGCGCCCGGTTCCGCCATTGCGCCAGCCGCTGCCATGTCAGGGATTATCCCCAGGCTCATGGTCCGCCCGGCGAGGGCGGATCGCACCTCTGCCAGCTTTGCCGGCAGGTCGGCCACAGTACGCGGAGCGTCCGCCTTCCGCAGCAGCAGCGCAATCCAAAGTGAACCGTCGACGGTGTCCGTGCCGAGGTCGACGCCGGTCGCTGCTGTCCCATTCATGGGCGCCGGCAGGGCAACGGTTTCGTAGAGCACGAGGCCACCCGCCGTTGGCGAGCCGAGAAACGAGGCGTGAAGTTGTGTGTAGTAGGCGGTCAGGGATGGATCAGGGTTCTCGATCGCGCGCTTGTAGAACACCGCCGTCTCGATCGGGAGCACATCAAGTCCAGCCCGCGTGAGGAACGGAGTGGATTGGGCCTTGAGCTCAAGCTCGCCTGGAAGCGTCAGCGTCTCTGGCGCTCCCTTCTCTCTGGTGAATGTCACCATTCCCTGGGCTGAAGATGCGGCACGCAGCGGCACCCCGAGCAACTGCAGGAACCTTCGCCGGTTGCGCTCCGGAATCTGGTTGGCCCGGTAGAGGACACTCTCGGTCAGGAACGAGAAGACCTGGACGAGTGTGACCCCGGGATCGCTGTCGTTGAAGTTCGTCCACTCCGGATTGTGCACGGGAATCCGCGCCAGGGCGTCCTCCAGCAGTTCCCGGTAGGTGCGGTCATCGAGCGATGGGGTCGTCAGTGGCATGGTACCGGTCTCCGCTTCGTCACTGGCTCGCCAGGGTGATCGTCAGGCGAACACGTTCGCGTGCCTGGGTCGCCACCAGCCGGTAGGTGATGGTCGCGATCGCCGCCTCCGTGTCCTCCGGATCCGGGTCGACTGTGACGTCTTCCACCACGATCCTTGGTTCCCATTGCCGCAGGGCAGTCTCGATGCGCTCGGAGATCTGGTGCCGGGTTGCGATCGTGTTTGGCTCGAACAGGAACGTATCAAGCCCGCTCCCGAAACGTGGCAGCATGACCCGCTCACCCAGCCGGGTCAGCAGGATCACCCTGACCGCCTCCCGGATGTTGTCCTCGCCGTCCGACCACGCCAGCCGGCCGTCGG
The DNA here is from genome assembly GCA_964610045.1 of uncultured Sphaerobacteraceae bacterium. GTDB lineage: Bacteria > Chloroflexota > Chloroflexia > Thermomicrobiales > UBA6265 > JACCYX01. The sequence continues at coordinate 8,207 of CAZSUN010000114.1, read as the reverse complement.
ATCCGAGCCGGGGCGGGAAGCTGACCCCACGTCCCAATATGCGTGCCTGATCCATCGTCGGGGCCCTCACGCTTTTGCCTTGATGCCGGCAGGCAGGCAAATCCTGAAGAACGGCAACCACCAGAAGATGATGTTGAGCAGCATCACCATGATCATGAGCAGGATCAGGGCGACGATCGTGATGATCGGGATCGAGAACGAGCAGATCATCCCGATATCGATCGAGCCGCCACACGCGATGTCGCCCTTCAGCGCGGCCGTGGCGTTCTTCACGCAACCCATCTGCTGCTTGAGCTGGTCGGAGATGACGAATCCGACGTTTTTGCGATAGGCACGCAACCCGGCCGGACTGGTGTCGAGCGGGAGCGAGATCCGGATCGACCTGGCCGGCGCATCGCTGTCGAAGAACGACGCCAGCGCAAACGGCTCGGTCGGTTCGCTCACCACCGGGGGCCGTAGCGGCGCGCAATGTGGTCGATCGAACACCATCCGCAACACATACCGCACGTCATTGCCACTGCCGAGCTTCGGCACCGGCAGGTCCACGGTGGGCGCGGGCGGCGAAGCCCAACTCCCCAGCGACTTGCGGACTTCGTCAATCAGGAGATCGCGCGGCATCGGTGATTTCCGGAGGTCGTACGCAATCACCGGGTTGGTCGCCTCCCCGCGCGCGATTGCGTCGCGTTGCGCCCACACGCTGCGCAGCGCGGCCAGCCATCTCACACCATCGCTGGCCTGGGTGTTGAGCAAGCGCTGGTACAGCTCGTGACTGGGCGACGATGTGCCAATCGTTCCCGTGCCCTGGATCACCGGCTGCCACACCGATGGCAGGTAACCGATCAGGTAGTCCGCGAAGTCCAGCAGCACGAACAGTGAGATTTCCTTCGCCTGCGCATCCCCAATCCTCACCATCGGGTCCTTTAGGGAATCAAGCATGCTGGTCACCCGGTTCTGCAATTCGTCAGGGCGCGGATCGGCGGGGTCAACTACCAGCGGTGAGAGTTCTGGCCCTGCCTGGAAGGTTTCGCGGCTGCCGGTGGGTACGAGCCCGGCCAGCACCCGTCGCCGTCGCCCGTCCTGGGAGAACACCATCGGGAAGAGGGGCAGCCGCTCCTCGCCGGTCTGCATCGCCTGCTCTGCCCCGGCCGCCACGAACCGCCAGCCGGGCTTCGTCCCGCCGTCAGCCGACCAGGCATACTCACCCCCGCTCCCCAGTCGGCGCAGCACGAAGAATGCGGTTTCCCCGGCGGGCACATCGAATGCGCGATCCGGCAGACCCGGCAGCCGGCAGACAAGACTGGCGACCACCAATGTGAAGTGCCCATGCGCCGGCTGGTAGAGCTTGAGCGTCTCCAGCGGCTGCGATGTCCAGGGTACGGCAGTACCCAACGGACGCTCGCGAAAGCTCTCGCCCCTGGCAACCTGGTCTGCGATCTTTGCGGGAGCGTTTTCCAGAATGGCCGCAAAGTCTTCCATGAAGGTGTCGGACGCGAAGCGCAGCAGCACTGGTCGTCGCATTGCCACCGAATCGGCACTGGTGACCGTCGGCCAAAGTGGCGATGGCGCGACCCACTGAACCTGTGGAACGTGTTGCATCATGGCGTCACCAGATATTCCCCGCGCCCGGTGTGTACGAGGCGCTCACCACACTGTTCGTGATGACCGTGTCGGCCTGGACCACGCCACTGAAGCGCGACATCCCGGCGTTCACCGTCACCATTCCTGCCGATATCTCCACGCTGGCCCCTGCGCTGATCGTGACCTTCATCGCTGCCTCTACCGTCACTCCGGAGGGGCCCATACGCACCGCGTTCCCGTTGCTGTCGATGATCTCCACCTGACCCGGCCCGTCCGAGAGCGTCACTTTTTGGCCCCCCGGGGTCTCCAGGGTCAAGGACTCCCGGCCGCTCGCGTCGTCCAGGGTGACCCGCACCCCGTTTCGCGAGCACAGCACCTTCTTTTCGTTCTGGCCGCCACCATCCATCGTTTCCGGTGGACTGTCGCTGCCATTCCACAGCCCGCCGATCACATAGGGACGCCGCACGTCTCCGCCCTCGAAGACGACCAGCACTTCGTCGTCCGGATCGGGCACGAACCACGAACCGCGGTTGTTGCCCCCCATCAGCGTGGCCAGTCGCGCCCACGCTTCGTAGGCGCTCCCGCCAGGATCGGGCGCCCAGGGCAGCCGCACCTTCACGCGCCCCTGGCCATCCGGATCGCGAATGTCAGCGACCAGTGCCGGGTAGACTCCGTAGAAGCGCCCGCCGAGCCCATCCGGGATCCGGTCCGCCAACAGCGAGGCATAGGGTGACTGCTCGTACCCGTTCATGGCCTGCCCAATCCTGGGCGCTCCACCGCGAAGGCGGTGCGCAAGCCCTCGGTGGCGTCATACAGGTGCGTCACCTCCACCACCGTATAGGTGCCTTCGAACAACGACCCGACCCCCTCGATCCTCGTCGATCGCCCGACCGCGAGACCGAGCGTGGCCGCCGCTGTCCCGTATCCCCGGACGAACTGACGCGCCCCCTGGCGGAAGAGTGACTCGGCCATGCCGCGCGCTTCCTCGGTGCTCCATGGCCCGGTGTGGGCAATTGATTGCACCCGATCGCCAAACGCCGTCGACAGGACACTGGCGCCCGTGTTGTCGCCGCCCGCCTCGCTCCCGAGCGCGTCATCGCGGGCCTCGTTGACGGCGGCCTCCTTGGCCTGGCTGTCCCACCCCGCGACCTGCAGCGAGGTGAACTGGTGCGCGACATCGGCGCCCACCGTCAGCGCGTAGAGTTGCCGCCCGTGGGTCATCGTGATCGGTCTGCCGCCACGCCGGTTTCGGGTCACCGCGTGCAACGTGCGGTCTTCGACCCAAAGGTCCGCGTCCAGCAAGCGGCAGCGGTCAAGCAGGAACGCCAGGTCGCTCTGGTTCACCTGAGCCAGGTGCCGGTGTGCAGGCCCCGGCAATTCCACTTCAGGCGTGAGCCCGTGGTCGCCCGCGATGTGCCGCACGACCTCGGCATCAGACTGGTTCTCAAAGCTTCGGGTCCGGCGCGTCATCCGCAGATCCTGGAGCCGGTCCTCGGCCAGCACGGTCAACTCGGCCGCCTGTTGTTCCGGGAACCGGGCTTCCAAAGCGGTGATTCGCCCATCGAACAGGGTGATCGCACCGTCGTCGCCGTCGACCTGCACCTGCAATCGCCTCCCGAAATCGAGCTGCTGGCGATCGAAGTACAAGAATCCCACCCCGCCTGGAACGACCCCCCAGTTGGAGACGGTCAGTTCGCACCGCGCCATCTGGCCTACCATGTCCGTGGCCCGGAGTGCGATGAGCCGGCCTGCGAGGGCTGGCTCTTCCCGCCCCTCGAGCAGGATCGTGGGCCGCGCCGCGCGGAGCCGCTCCGCGCCAGGGGCTACCTGGGAGGTGACCATGGCCTAGTGCGCCCGCACCCGATCCAGGCGCTCCCGCACCTGGCGCAGCATGCGTTCAAGCTCGGCTGCCGTCAGCCGCACCGCCGGGGCAGGGCTGGCTGCCGGAGTGGTGGACCCCTCGTCGGGCCGCTCGGGCACCACCTCGAATTCGTTGATCACCACCGCCATTTCCTGCTCCTTCAGTCTTGGGATCGATCGCCTACGCCAATCTCGTCCGGATCCCTGTCGCGGTTGCGGTACTTACCTCCAGGTTCAGCAGCGATCCCGCTCCCGGGAACCGTGGATTCTCGATGCCGTTCGCACTCGCCACGGCTTTCCAGTCGGCCCCCGCCCCCGCCCGGCCCACCACGGCCTGCACGCTTTCGCCGCTCCGTGCCGCGGTCAGGGGTTGGGTGCCGGGAGTGGCTGGCAGCCCAGGCAGGGCGCTGCTCCCGGCTCGGCCCGAGAACTCCTTGATCTTCTGCTGCGCCAGCCCGAAGCTCATGCTGGCGCGCAGCGGCACCCCTTCCGATGAGAAGTACTCCAACGTCTCATCCAGCGAATCCATCACCCCGTCGAACGTGAAAGAACCCCAGACGAACCGCACGGCCGGTACCAGCAGGTGCTTCTTCCCCTTGATCGTCCGCTCCTGTGGCGTCATGAAGTACGCCACGCGCTTGGTCAGCTCGCGCACATCGACCACCGCGTTGTCTGTGCCGTCGCCCTGGCCACTCACATCGAACCAGAGCTGGACGGTCAGCTTGGTGGTGCCCGCACCCACGAACTGCAGCGGCGCCGGGTCACCCTTGTCGGGTGCCCCCTTCACCTCGGCGACCTGGTTGGTGTAGTTGACTTTCAGCGTTTCCGGGTTGAACTGGACCGTTACGTCCCTGTCATTCCCGGCAGGAGCCGACCAGTCGTCGTTCAGCTCCTGCATTTTCGCCTTCGCCAGCTTTTCCGCCTGCGGCATCTCAGATCTCCACCGTCTGGCCTGGTGCCACCAACGTCAGGTGCTCATAGGCGATCTGCATCTCCTCGATCGCGATCGTGCCGTCCTTGCCGTTGAGGGCAGGGGCCTTCAATTTCACCGGCAGGCAGCGCGAGAGGCGGAATCGGACCCGCTCGGTCACGCCGTCCGGGGCCAGCAACACCACCGTCGCCTCCCCCCGATACCGTTCCTTCCCGGTTTGGAGGGCCATGCCAAACCAGCGCCAGAGATCGAAACCTGGGCTCATCCCACGCTTCAGGGTAAGTTGGCCGTAGCTCACCGGCCCGTTCAGCCGGATTTGCTGGCCGTTGTTGCCGCCCTCGCGGATGGTTTTTACTTCCATCGTCATCTCCAGCCCGTCGCATTCCTGGAACGCCGCCTGGCAGAGCTGACCGGACATCTCGGGGACGGCGATCTCGACCGAGAAGTTGAAGGCAGTGAAGGGGTAGCGGTTGGCGTCGGTCATCGCCTATGCCTCCTCCACCGCGAGCAACTGATCCGGCGCATGAACCAGGCGGACCAGCAGGAACCGCAACGGGTGCGAAGGCGCCACGCGCAACTCGATCACAAACCGGCCGAGATCGACCGCTTGCGGTGGGTTCACCGTGTCATCGGTCACCACCCGGAACGCCTCGGCAGGCGCGTTTCCGGCGAACGCACCGCGCCGGAAGAGGTCAGTCAACAGGCTCGTAAAGTCGTCCTGAACTCGCCGACGGAACAGCGCATCATACGGTTCGAAGACGTGCGGCATGCCCCGGTCGGCCGCCAGCTTTCGCAACAGGGCGAGCAGCCGGCGCACGCCGATCGGGCGCAACTCGGGATCATCGGTCAGCGTGTCGGCGCTCAGCGCCAGGAACCCGCGCGGCTCCTGGCGGATGACGTTGAGGTGTTCGTCCTGGAGCAACTGCCAGCTAGGCCGCGCCATCGGCGGTGCCAGCGCGACCACGCCCATGAGTGGCTCGTTCGCCGGGGCGATCCAGGCGCCACGGGAGCGGGCACGCCGCGCGTACAGGCCGCAGACGGCACCATCCGGCGGCTGGGCGGGCAGGTCGCCTCGTGTCGCCGAAACCGTATCTACCAGCCATGGGTGGTACAACGCGCCAAACGAGCTCTCGTGCGCCGGGAGTTCGGGGGTACCGTTCCCCTCGCCATTCCGCAGTCGCCTCACATACGAGACGGACTCGTCTTCCCGCACCTGGTATGGGATCGACAGCACTGCGAACAGATCCCCGCGCGCCGTGCACATGGCGAGTAGCGCCCGCTGGACCGCACGCACCGCCTGCGATCGCGGCGCGTCCATCGCCGCCGCAGTCAGTACGCCAACCGGCACGACAGGCGTGGCAGACGCCCTGGCTGCGGGTCCGGCCAGATGCATCGTGCCGGACCAGGCGCCCAGCCGGTATCCATCGACCCGCCGGGCCCGCAGCCAGAGATCACCTGGCGGCAGGCCGCGTGGCAGCAGTGGTTGCGCCGTAGCGCGCACAACCAGCGCGGGCGAGGCATCCTCCGCGCCGGCGCGAACCTCGATCTCGGTCTCCACGCCGCCGACAGCTGGCTCCGACCACGTCACGCTCCACTCATCCGGTTCGCTCTCGGACCGGATGGCCTCGAGCGTTGGGACATCGAGCGTTTCGATCTCGCAGCACTGGAACCCGGCTGGCGATGGCGAGTCCGGTTCCATTATCGGTACGGGAGGGGACATGCCGTCTACCGGCTGGAGCCCAAGTCCGAGCAGCGCCAGGTCCGGCACGGCGACCAGGCTGGCCTCGTCAAGCGATAGCGCGGCATGAATTCCGCGCAGGGTTCGTGGTTTGGCCGCCTGATAGCGCACGTAGTCGGCCTCGGCCAGCAGCCCCTCGGCGCGCGAGTCCCGGAGCGCGGGGTCGAGGAAGAGGTCTGGTCCCATCGTCTCCCAACTCGTACCAGGACCTGCGATCCGGACGACCCAGCACCGTCGGCCGCCGTTGGCGAAGAAGGCACGCACCGCCGGCCCGAGGTATGAGGTGACCGCCCGGCTGCGTACGACGTCCCATGCCAGGGCGGCATCCTCCCCGAACGTGTCGAGGAAGGCATCGACGTCCTCAATCGCGACTGGTTCGTGGATGTCGCCCTTGCTGGCGAAACCGATGAACACCGGCACGTCCATCCGCGGCAGGTCATTGCCTGCCGGGCGCCCAACCTGCTCGAACCGGATACCTGGCAGCGGCCGGACCGCGAGTGCTGACATCGTCTACGCCATTACCAGGCGCTCGTAGGCGAGCACCAGTTCTTCCATGGCAACATCGGTTCCCTTCGCGTTGAGCGGACCGCTTGTGTGCTTGATGATTCGCGCCCGCTTCAGTTGCCACTCCTGGACAACCGCCGTGTGGTCCTCGCTCTGGAGCTGGATCACCACGTCCCGCAGCGCGTTGGCAGAGCCATTGCGGATCTCGTCAAGCCACGCGTAGAGGTCGAGCGAACCGATCACGCCGCGCTTGAGGGTGACGTCGGTCGCCTTGTTGAGACCGGTGATCTTGCGAACGCTGTTCTCCTTCTCATTGCCGGCCCGGTACTCGGCCACGGTCACTTCCATGCCGATGCCGGTGATTTCCTGGAATCCGGCCTGGGGGCCGTCGGTGTTTCCCGTTCCCAGATCGACCAGGAAGTTGAACTGCACATACGGTCGTTCGCGCAGGACTGCCATGCCTCATGTCTCCTTCTGCCAGGAGTTGTGCCGTCACGGAACGGCTTTGCGGGTCATGACCGGCGGTCACCGGTCCACTGCCCGATCCGGAAGATCACGAACTCTGCCGGCCGTAGCGCTGCCACGCCGATCTGGCAGACCAGCCGGCCGTTGTCCAGGTCGTTCTGCGTCATCGTCGAGCGATCGCACTTGACGAAGTAGGCACGCTCTGGCTTGTCGCCGAGCAGCGCCCCGTTCTGCCACTCGTTGAACAGGAAGTCCTCGATCGTGCGCCGTACGTTCGCCCACAGCCGGTCGCCGTTCGGCTCGAACACGACCCACTGCGTCCCCTTGTCGATCGAGCGCTCAAGGTAGGCGAAATACCGCCGCAGGTTGACGTACTTCCACTCCGGATCGGAACTTACGGTGCGAGCGCCCCAGAGCCGGTAGCCCCGCCCTTCGAAGAACCGGAAGCAATTGATGCCCTCGGGGTTCAGCACATCCTGTTGGCTCTTGTTGAGAAGTTGCTCGAAGCCGATCGCGAGATTGACGACCTCATTGGCCGGCGCCTTGTAGACGGCGCGCTCGATATCGTTGCGCGCATAGATACCAGCCACGAACCCGCTGGGGGGCAAATGGATCGGCTCGCGGGTGATTGGATCCATCACTCGCACCCATGGGTAGTAGAGCGCGCCATAAGTTGAATCGATGGCGCCGCGCTGCTGCCGTACTTCGGCGATGGTCATGCCCTCGCCACTGGTCCCCTTGCCGCTGTCCAGCACGGCAATGCGGTAGCGCATGAACCGGGCGTGCGCCAGCAGCGCACCCTGGATTGCCTGCGCATCGTCGCCCCACGGATCGGAGTATCCGGGCGCTGCCACGATCGAAATGTCCTCAATGTCCTCGAACGCCTTGAGGCCGGTCTTGGTCACGCTGGTGTCGTCGGCCTTGCCCTCGTAGGCGCTGATGTCCGGGCGCTTGCCGTCGTTCCCGCCCTTGAGTTCCAGATCGATCGAGTTGGCGGCTTCGCTGAAATCAAGCCCAACCAGGCCACCTGGCTTGAAGGCGTCTACGAATTGTTGTTCCACGCTGATTCCATTCACCTCCGCAGCAGGTACCTGGAGGGAGAGGGCGCGATCGACATCCGGCTGCCGGAAC
>CAZSUN010000113.1:6633-12140 GCA_964610045.1 uncultured Sphaerobacteraceae bacterium | reverse complement strand
GTGAGCCCATAGCGCAGCCTGATGGCCGCAAGAAGTGGTCGAAGGACCACCGCGCCGACCGACTTGCCATCGAACTTGCTCACTGCCTTTACTGCCGCCACCAGCGCTTGATTCAGGCGCTCATTCGGATCTTGCGGAACGCCTGCCTGGGCGATGAACCGGCCGGCGCGGCGAGCGAGATTGACGATCCACTCCACGACCCGGTCCAGTGCCCTGTCGATCGGGGCACGAATCCGGTTGATGATGTTGGTGACCGCCTCGCTGACGTTGCCTAGCCGTGCGATGCGAGCCAGGAAGCTGATCACCAGCGTCAGCATCCCGGCCATGGTTTGCTCGACGCGGCTCGCGGCCGTGCCGATGTTGCCGCTCGCGATCGCCACGAACGAGTCGATCACGGCCGCCACCACGCGTCCGATCGTGCGCAGACGCTCGACGAAGAACATGATCGTGTCGTAGATGGCGATGATCGCCCTGATGAAACCGCCTACGGGATTGAGGCTGGAGACAAGCGTCGTGATCGCGGATTGCACTACCCGGTTGCTGACGAAGCTCGTGATCTGGCCGATCACCATCTCGCGCAGGTTGTTCAGCCCCTGCAGGATTTGCTCCCAGGCCGCCGCCGGCCCGTCCCGGACCAGCCGCACGACGAGGTCGAATCCCGTCTCCAGCGCCCGGACCGCCGGCTCCGGGATCACCCGCACCAGCTTGCCGCGGATGTTGGCCCAGGTCAGCCCCAGCACGCTCAACACGAACTTCAGGATTTCAGGCAGGTTCAGCGCCCGCGGAATGTAGAGATTCGCTCCACCCATCGCACCGGTGAGCCACTCGACCAGCGAACGGCCCAGGTGCGAGAGGAAATTCCCGGCGAATTGCCGCAGGCCCTGGATACCGGCGCGAACCAGGTTGCCGATGAAGCCCACCGGATTCTGGATGACCGACCGGAATGCTCCTGCTGCACGCCGGAGGTAGGTCATTGCACCCGGCGCGACGACTTCGAAAATGATCTGCAACAGGCTGAGCACCTGTCCGCCGGCCCAGGAGATGAAGGAGCCAACGAACCCGCCGAACACACCGGCGATCCGCCCGAACGCACGCGGCAGCAGGACGATATCGCCAAGTTCAAGTTGCTGAAGAGCGGAGAGGAACAATTGCGGGAGGTTCCGGACGAAGGCCAGGACGCCGGTAAGGGTGCCCTGGAACCAGGCCCAGGCGCGCGGCACAGCCCGCGCCTGCTTCAGGTTGTTCCAGACTTCCTCCTGGCCAATGAGCCGCATGAATCCGCCGATCAGCGTCTCTGCAGTGCGAGGCACGGTATCCCCGGTGATTGGGTCGAAGCCGAGCACGGCCTTCAGCAGGTCGTACCCGCGCGTGCCTTCCGCCAGGCGCGCCAGCGGACGCAGGATGGCCTCCTTGACGAAGCGGATAATTCCGGACACAAGCCCACGCCCGAACGAAATGATGCGGTCGATCGGCACGGTGAAGATGCGGACTGCCCGATCCCAGACGTCGCCCAGATTGAAGATGTCTCGCCACGAGAGCGAGTCGAGGAATTGGTCGATCGCCTGGCGGATGAGGCCACCGGTCATGCCCAGGGTCTGGATTTGCTCATCGACCCAACCACCGACGCGATCGACGATCCCGTAGGTGTCGAGCGCCTGCGTAACAAGCCCGCCGCCCGGGATCAATTCGATCACGGCCCGCAGGATGTTTGCCGCGCTGCGCTCAACCCGTGCCATGGTGATCGGGTTCACGCCAAGCACGATCGTAAACATGCGGAAGCCGGGAATGTTGTACGCACGGTCGGCGAAGTAGTCCAGTGCGTCACGGATTCCCAGCCGCTGGACCCGCGGATGGCTGACGTGCTCGCGAATGGTGAACTGTTCGCCTCGCAGCACGGCAGCCGAGGCTCGCTCTGCCTCGTGCTCGAGCGGGTCACTCGGTCGCGGAGCGGCAAGCTGGACGGACGGCACAGACCGTTGCTGGAGGACGTGCGCCGTTTCGTGGGCCATCAATCCTACGTCGGTCGCGCGCTGGGAAGCCCCGAGAAACACATGATTGCCGTACGCGAAGGCGCGCGCGGAGAGGGCGGAGGCCGCGTGCTGGGAGTCCGTGCCGGTGTGGACGCGCACCCCGCTGAGATTGGTACCGAAGCTCCGCTCCAGCCGGCTTCGAACCGGATCGGGCATCGGTGCACCGACTCCAGGCGCCGATGGCCCCGGCGCAACCTCGTTCCGGGCATGGTGGGTCTCCCTGGTCAGGGCCGGAAGGCCAAGCAGCGTGCCCTGGGCAAACGCCCGCGCGGGCATCGCATCGACCACCCGGCCTGTCGCCGTACCGGTAGGGATGCGGACCGAGTCCAGGTTGACGCCGAGACTCCGCTCCAGCGCAGTGCGCACTGGGCTACGCAATGGACCCCCCACCGGCGGTGAGGAAACCAGTCGCGCGACTGGCGACGCGGCGGCAGGTGCCCGTTCGCGGGCGGGCTCAGCCATCGCCGGTCCCGAAAGGGTGTTCGTCGGCATCGAGTTCCGGGGCGATTTGCCCGAGCTTGCGATATTCGCGCTGGATGGATGCTTCGAGATGCCGGACTCTGACCAGCCCGTCGTCATCCAGGGCGAGCAGGCCGGCGTGGAGAGCAGCATTGCGGATTTGCCCGCCGGAGAGCCGGTAGGCTCCGGCCGCAGCCTCAAGAATGTGTTCGGCCACGTCGCGGCGTGGTGGCAGATGCGCTCGCCAGATCGCCGTCCGCTCGTGGGCGTCAGGCAGATGGAAATTCACCACCACGTCCATCCGCCGCTCGAACGCCCGGTCGATCCGGTCGCTGGCGTTGGTGGTGACGATGATAACGCCCTCGAACGTCTCCAGTCGTTGCAGCAGATAGTTGGTCTCGAGGTTTGCGTAGCGGTCCGTTGCGCTGTTCACCGCGCTGCGCTCGCCGAGCAGGGCGTCGCCTTCGTCCAGCAGCAGGATCACGTCCAGTTCTTCGGCAAGAGAGAAGAGCTTTCCCAGGTGCTTCTCGGTCTCGCCGATGTACTTGTCAACCACCGCGGCGAGGTCGATTCGATAGAGATCGAGGCCGAGGTCGGTCGCCAGGTGACGCACCGCGAAGGACTTGCCGGTCCCACTCGGTCCGGCGAAAAGTGCTCGTACGCCGTGGCTGCCCTGGACGGCGAAGGCAGGGCCGAGCGACGCGTGCAAGTCGTCGCGGTGCCGGCAACGGCGGCGCAGGTAAGCCAGCTCAGCGGCGGTCTCCTCGCCAACCACCAGCTGTCTGGTATCGCCAAGCGGAGGCAACCAGGTGGCGAGCGAGTCCAACGCCTGACGGTTGAGGGCACTGCTGGCCTGTCGCAGGTCGTGCCGCGTCACCTCGGTACGGCCATCAAGCCGGGCGTGGATCGGCGCCATGCCAGCCACACGACGGAGGGTGCCGCTTGTCAGCCGCAGGTGACGGGCAGCCTCGTCCGGGTCAACGCGCAGACGGTCCCCGCAGAGTTGCTGCCAGTGCCGTCGCCTGGTCTCGAGATCGGGCATTCCGAGTTCCATGGTCACAGCGCGGTTCAGGCGGGCTCCTTCCAGCCCGCCGTGCGGTCCGAGTACTACCCCGATCGGCCCCTGGTAGCCAGGCAGGTGTGGCATGCGCCCTACCTCACCAGCCACCAGGTCGTAGCGCACGATTGGGATTGCCCCGAGCATCGTGGCCAGCGGCCCGGGCGCATGTCGATCCAGGTCGGTACCGCAAGAATCGATTTCGAGGACCAGCGCCGATCGCTCGAGGTCACGAGCGATGGCCTGGAGCAGCGTCTCCCTCCCGTTGCGGCGTGGCCCCCGGATGACGATTGTCTCGACAGTGCCATCAGCCAACATCGAACGGAGCTGCGCGATTTCCGTAGCCATCGCCTGCGGCAGGACAAGGTCGACAAGACGCGGTAGCTGCGACTGCTCGAGGAAGGTCGCGCCGGGGAACGGCGTACCTTCCGGGCACCCGCGCAACGCATCCCAGATTGCGTATGGCACCTGGTACGCCACATCACTCCCCTGAGCCGCCCGGTCAACCGGGTGGATCAGGCCGAGCTGGAGCAGGTGACGGGTCGCCAGGCGGCTGTCGCGCCCAGGGAAGACGTTCCGCCACCAGGCATGCAGCAGGCCGGCCGTGGGCCGTCGCAGGCCGGGTCGCGCCTGGGCCACCTCCCAGAGGGCGCCGAAGCTCGGATCCTCCTCGGCCAGGCCCACGGCGAACAGCAGCGCGAGTTCCTCACCGTCCAGGTTGGCCCCGTCCCGGAGGGCACGGATTGGCAGCCAGGCGCTATCCGCCATCAGTTCCCAGTCTCGTACTGCCTCGACCCACCACAACGCCAGGCTGGTCTCGCGGTTGGCAGCGGCGGCGAGTTCGTCCCGATACTGGCGCAGGAACGGGAACTCGGCCAGGGCGACCTCTGCATCCTGGCAACTGGCGGCGACCTGCTCCCACACCACGCTCACTGCCGCCAGACAGGCGAGCCGGAAGTGCTCGCCCGTGGTCGCGCGCACCCCAGGGAATGGAGAGTCCGTCTGGTGCGCATGTTGGTGGAGGTCGAGGATTGTCGCCACCGCTGCAGCCTTTCAATCGAACGCGAAGCTGATCGCCCGCCCCGCGGCCGGGATCCAGCCAGGGTCACGGTCGAGACCGGCCAACCGGATCGCGATCGGGTGCGAGTCGAGTGAAAAGTAGACCCGGATCGATTCAGGCCACACCTCGACGCTGGCCGGATGCACGATGAGTGACCGGCCGGCATCAGCGGGAGTTCCATCGAGTGCTCGCGCCAGCCTGGACCGAATATACGGAACCACGCAATCCATCAAGGTGGCTGGGCCGATGGCCTCACCACCGGGCAGTGGGTCTCGTTCCAGCGGCGGCGATGTGTAACCTGTCAACTCGTTCAGGATCGCCTCCTCATCCGGCTCGCTCGTGCTGGGCACGTCGACGATCGGGAACCCTTCGCCATGCATCACACGCAGTCGTCCGTTGGCAACCCGCCACGTCCACTGCTGGCCCGGGTCGAACGTTGCCAGCCACGCCGGAGGTATGCGCCAACCAGCAGGATCCAGTGGGGGCGCGTGCGGCTCCTCACCATTCTTCAGTCCTGCCAACTGGCGCCAGTGGCCCCAAAGGGGATCGGCCGGACGTTCACCGAGGAGATCACGGGAAACCACCAGCAGGAATGCCCAGAAGTCCATGTCCATTCCGCGTACGGCCGGCCTCGTGAAGTCGGGGTAAAGGTCGAGCGCGAGCGCGACGTTGGCGAGAAAGAACGCGCCACCATATTCCGTTTCGAAGGACTGGCCACCAAGCCACGGCCATCCGCCGGGAAATCCTCCGGGATCCACGTCCAAACCCGGTGAAGGGATCGCGGACAATGCATCCATATCACCCGGCGGTGGGACGGCCATCGGTCGCCGGCCCACCGCATCCACATGTGTTTCAGCGGTGCCCGGAGGCGGCGGCAACGTCTCCGGCCCATCGACGCCCG
>CAZSUN010000113.1:0-6533 GCA_964610045.1 uncultured Sphaerobacteraceae bacterium | reverse complement strand
CACGCGTCCGGGCTGTGGCCGGCTGGCGGGCCAGGGTCAGTGCAATCCCGAGGAGAGCAGCGGTAGCGGGCTGGAAGGAGGAGACGTCGAGGTCCGGCGCGACCGTGGCCCATGGCGGCGGGACGTTCGGCGTAGTCGGATTAGCCTTGTTCAGGCCGGGAGCGCGGATTCCAAACGCATGCAACAGATCGTCGGTCATCGCCGCCACGTCGGATGGCGTCAGCCGCTGGGCGAACCGTGTCATCAGTCGCCGCTCTGTGAGCAGTGATGTCGCGCCTGGGATCGATTCCGGCGTTGCCCGCCACGCCGCTACAATCGTGTGATGAGGGGGTCCGGCCGGGATGAGATACCGCCACCACCACTCGTCGAGCCGCCCCCGTTCCACCCATGCCTGCGCAAGTGCAGCGAGCAATTCGGCGCGGCCGGCAAACAGGACAGCCTCCGCACCATCGTCGACGTGCGCAATGCCCGGACGGGACGCTATCCGGACCAGGTGCGCGATGCGATCTTCGACGCGCGAACGCCACGCGGGTGGTGGCGCCACACCAGCCCGGATCGGCAGACGGCCAGGGAGGGGATCAGCCAGGTGACGCAGGCACAGCACGGCGTCGGGCGCAAGGCCCGGCGCGTCGAGGTCCGCCAGGCCAAGTCCGGCTTCCAGCCGGAGGCCCAGGTCGAGCCCGTCCTGCCTGGTGGAGCGCGCCACCAAGCGGCCGATGGTCAGATTGGGCTGGCTCGTCTTCACTCCTGCCATCTCAGTCGTTTCCGCCCCGGAACACCTTGTTGAGCGACGTGAAGAGCGGACTTCCAGACAATGCACCGAGCGACGCCTGGAAATTGGCTCCCTCCCTGTTGACGACCGCCCCCCAGGTATTCTCCACCGAGGTCGTTGCCTGGACCTTGATCGTGGCCGCCTGCTCTTCATTCAGGGAGAGCACGGAGGTGAGATCGAGATCGGACGAAGCCAGCGCAGCCACGTTCGTCACCCCCACTTCGGCCAGTGCTCCAACCTGCTCCTGGCTCAACCCTACGGATGCGAGGGAAGGCGAGGCGTTCATTGCGATGTCGATCGCCTGGATGGCGACCTCGCTCTGCACCTGCGCTACGGCGATCGTCGTTGCCTGCACGCCGGCTATTTCGGCCACGCTTGCGATGGTCTGCTCATTCGCCGCCGCCAGCCCACCCTTGGTCTCGACCCCGGAAGCCCTGAGGCTCTCCTGTGCCGACCGAGCCAACCCGAGCGCGCTGTCCTGCAAGGACCATGCCTGCTGCGGCACGATGTTCCGCGCCGTTCCAACCAGCCGGCTGGCCAGGCCCGCAGCTGCCTCCTGCCCTATCTCAACGCCCTCCAGCGATTCCAGGGCGGTAGTCATTTCGGCTACCGTCGCATTCGCGATCTTCACGTCTGTCCAACCGGCGGCTCCCAGCGCGGTCCCGACCTCTGCTGTGACACCAGGGTAGTACTGCTTCTGCTCGACCGCGCTTGCCGCCTTACTGCCCAATTCCTGCGCGACCGTGCCCACCGTCACAGCCGGGACGCCCAGCGCTTCCTCCAACAGCCCTCCCCAGGCTCCGGACAGGACGTCGAGGTCTCCGAGTCCCATTGGACCCAACGTGGACACGTACCGATCAATACTGGTTTCCGGAATGCCCGCTGCCGTCGCAGGGACCGTTGCCGGCAGTGTCCGATCGAGGGTCGTTAGGATCAGCGGATAGGCCAGGTCATCGATCTTCAGGTAGGCGTAAGGACCGGGAGGCGGCGGATAGACCCTCGGATCGTAATGCGGATCGATCCAAAGTTCCGGCTCGAACAGGGTTACCACTTCCTCGGGCGGCCGCAAATCCAGCCGGCACCGCCAGCGGCGAACCAAATCAGCGACCTGGCTGTTCGTGAATTGCATTGCCTGGGGCTTCGTGTAGGTCGCCGGGATAGCGATCGCCTTCGTGCGGAAATCGTGCATCACCGTCGCGCTGCCATAGCTGTTGCCGCTGATGTCGGCCCAGGTTGTGAACGCATCAACCTTCATCTTGTCAATCGGTTTCTCAAGTTCCCACTTCGGTGGGCACGGGTCGGCCCAGGGTTCAAGCACGACGTTGACGAGCACGCTGGACTTTGCGATTGCCGTTGCCCGCACGCTGGCGACTGGCGCGTTTCGCGCCTGGACCTTGACGAAGTAGGCTCCGGGCATGAGCCCACCGATCCGGTAGGTTGCCTCCTTCGCACTTCCAGGCATCACATCGAAGAAGACTCCGGCATCGGTGACGCTCGTGGCCACCGCGTTGGTCTGGGTGCCACGGTCATCCTGAACCCAGACCCGTTCGATGCCGGGCGTCGTCCCCGCCGCCCCCGTCCATGCGACGCGGATGTCGAACCCTCCCGGGGCTGGTTCCGGCGTCGGCTCTACCTGGATCTGGACGGGCAACGGCTCGGTGCGTGCAAAGACGACGTATTCGGGATGATCCTCGAACGTCAGCACCTGGATCACGATATCCGTATCGTCCGACCGGAACGGCTCTTGATGGAATGCGTCGTGGATCACCTGCCGCGCCAATGCGTGATCGCCCGCCCGTGTTTGCAGCGTCTGCTCCTTGAAAAAGATCGCCGGCTTGAACCGGTTCGTCCCGACTGGCAGCACCCCCGCCGATGGGTACCACTTGAAGTACGTCGAGCCGTTCTCCTTGCTTACATCTTTCCCGGTAGGGGCCATGTCGACGAGTTGATCCTCGAACTGGAGGAACAACGCCTCAGCCTCGGCCAACCGGCGATCGCCAACCAGGTGTGGCCAGCGTGTCGACACTGGCGGCTGCACCAGCCGCCGCCGCACCGACCATCGATCCACGAACGCGATCGCTCCCGCATCCAGGCGCAGGGTGGCCAACGGCACCTCACACGCCGTCAACTGCTTCGCCTGCCGCAGGTCGTCCAGCAATCCGTAATTGGCGATCAGGTCGCCGCGAGCGAACCCTTTCAGGTCCTGCAGCGCCTGCAGGCCGAGGCAGCGCACGGCGATCTCATTGCGGAGTCGTGGAGAGCTGGCACTGACCCCGCTGATGGTGATTGGCAGCATCCGGAACTGGATGCCATCGACAACTTCGCGCACGTTGCAGGAAGACGAAGTATTACGCAAACCCGTAACCGGAGCCAGGCCGCGATTGCCCTGCACCGGCCCCATGGTCAGCAGGTATGTTCCCGCACTGCCCGTGAAGTTGGGGCCCTGCACCTCGCCACAGTCGGCGAACCCCGGTGCCCCACCGGTGACCGGAGTGGTAGCGGCGAGCTTGACGACCTGCCAGGCACCAAGCCACACCACGGCGCCTCGCCGGTTGATCGCCAGCCCGGCCTCGACACGGACGGCCGGTGCGCCGTCCACGTCCGGGACGACACTCACCTCGAGTCCCTGAACGATCCCCTCCCCGACTGCCTGCCCCAACAGCCGGTCGACCTGCCGCTGGGCGGTGCTCGCCAGCGAGAGGTCTTCGGCCGAGAGGATGCGCCCGTTGAAGTAGTTGGGCGCGGCGATACCATCGGTGAACAGGGGCTCCAGCAAGTCAATGGCACTCATGGCATCACGCTCCGGGCCAGTTGATGGCGGCGGTGTAGACCTGTGTGACTACTGTGGCTCGATCGAGAAATACCGGCTGACTTCGATCATGATCCGGCCGCGCAACTCTTCGTTGGGTGCAAGCGGCACAACGGTCAGCAGAACTTCCTCGCGGAACTCCCGCACGCCTACCACGAAGTAGCCCTCTGGCCCGATCACCTCATCGTTCATTTGGTACCAGGGTGTCACCTTGACGATGTAGCGGTGCCCTTTCGGATCATCGAGTTCCGGCATCTGGTAGTCATCGAACGAAAAGCCAACAATCCGTTCCCCTCTGTCGATCGTGCGGGGGATCAGATTGTTGTACTGGGTGTCGTTCGGCCTGACGGTCTGGACATCCGATGCCCCGAAGTCGAACTGGAGCAGACCGGCCGCCACAATCTGGTACTCCCCGCGGTCGACCGGGTGGCCCACCCAGGGTCCGACTCCTGGAACCCAGGCATCCCTCGTAAACACCAGCACGTCACCCTCGGCGGGTGGTGCATTCGATACGCTGCGTCCCTGCAATCCGACGACGGTGGTGGCCTCGGTGGCACCACTGGCGTCACCGGAGAGGGTTGTCGCGCCTCCACCTCCTGGTGACATGGGTTGCCACTGTCCACCGCTGAATGTGAGGACCTGGCCGTTCGTTGGTGCGGCAGCACTTACCGGTTGATTCTGGAGCTGTCCAATCCGGGTTGCCCCTGTTGGCCCTGAAACATCGCCTTCGAGCGTGTGAGCACTGGCGTCCGCCTTGTGTTCAGGGATGGGGTCCGGCGGCGTCCCGTGGGTGTGGTCCGCCCGCGAAACGTTCGTGGAGGTCCCCGCGCGCGCGGCTATGCCGAAGGCCGTTTCTGCCTTCACGCTCCCACCGTACGGGATACCCGCCGGTGGCGGCGCGCCCGGAGTCGCCGGCTCACGCCACTGTTGCAGCAGCCACTCCTGCACCATCCGCAGGTGCAGCAGGTGAGGGCGGCGTCCCTCGAGTACCAGCGCCTCGTCCGGCTGGTCAACCTGGAACACCGCGTTCCCGTCCGCATCCGTTGCCTCGCGCAGCAACACCTGCAACTCGGCGAGCAACACATCCTCCACGGCAGGTGGCGTGCTGGACCGCGTTCGCCCCTCGCCCCACGTCAGCGGCCTGATGATGGTGCTCCAGATGCGGAATGCCACCCGCAGGAACTCTGTCACTT
The DNA here is from genome assembly GCA_964610045.1 of uncultured Sphaerobacteraceae bacterium. Lineage (GTDB taxonomy): Bacteria > Chloroflexota > Chloroflexia > Thermomicrobiales > UBA6265 > JACCYX01. The sequence goes on along the minus strand of CAZSUN010000113.1, from coordinate 1,759 downwards.
CGTCTGGCGGAATCGTCACATCGGCTGGCGGCGGAACCGTTCCCCATTTGTCCGGCGGCGCGAATTCCAGCGGTCCTTCCGCTGGCGCTGCTGCCGTCGCGAAGACCGGAATTCCCTGCGCGAACCGCTCGCGTACGATGTCCACGTCCTCGCCAGTGTCCTGGATCGGGATCGTCGCCAGCCAGGCGGCGAACTCGCGCACCGCGTTTTCCTCCACCTGGTCTGGCGGTGCAAGCACAATTTCCAACCGGAAGTCGTCGGTCACCCTCGATGGCGCGGTAACCTGGTCGGCTGTTCGGCACGGCTCACCTGGCACCGGCTGGTCGTCGGTCAAGCACTCCCGGAACCGGAGGACGACATACAACGAGAGTCGTTCATTGTCACCTGGAGAAACCACATGCTCACGATTGGCGACCAGCCAGTCGTTGAGCCAGGCGCACTGATCCCGGGTCACCTCCACCAGGTATCCGCTCGGGGTGAGCGCCACCCCGGGCCCAACCGCAATCTGGGGACCTCGCTTGTTGTCGGCGTCGCGCAGCGCATCGGGATCGTAGGAGACGCGGAGGCCGGACAACGTCCCGTAGCCCAATGCCTCCCGCGCCAGCCAGCGATCGCGGGCCAGCATGTAGGTCGCTTCCTGGACGAAGTCGTCCACCCCGAGGATCATGCCGTTGGTGTAGTTGACCCGCTTCGTGGGGTCGGATGCGCCCGCGACTGCCAGCGCGGACCAGGTCGTCTCTGTACTCACGGAATGCATCCTCCTCAGCGCGTCTCGCCGCCCAGGTTGCCCTGGCCGATCACCTGCCGGCCGTCACATGCGTCCACCGGATTCCGTGATGCCAGGTACGATTGCGCCAATCCGCCGCGGCTCAACATCAAGGGTGGCATCGCGAATGCCGCCCGGGCACTGGAATCGATGATGCTGTCGTCACCCAGCCGCGCCTGACCGACCCGGAACGCCGCCCAGAAGAACGCCACATCAAATACGGTGTGGGCCGGCTTCGCGACCTCGACCACACGCCTGACGAGGGAAGCCCGTTCCTGCTGCTGTTCCGGGGTTTCATCCCGCCCCGGCAGCAACACCGTGAACCGGTGTGCCAGTCCGCCTGCCGTCACTACATCGTCCTGGAAGGCCCGCCAGTCGCCCGGCTCCGCCCCGCCCGGATCACCGGCTCCGATGCGCCTCACTGTGTCGAACGACGTCCAGGCGCTCGTTCCAAAGCGCCGGTGCGCCTGGTTCAAGGCGCCGATCTGGCGGTATCGCCGTTTCAGGAAAGCGCGCCAGCGGTCCAGGAGATCGGGATCCATTACCGCCGGCGCCATTGCGATCTCCGCTTCAGGATCGACGACATCAAGCACCCGGCTCCCGACCCGGCGCAGGAAGGATTCGACGATCCGGAACGACTCCGGTCGTCGTGGATGGCCAGGATCGGGCGGCATGTCCGGCGACGCGAACGCCCGCTCGTCAACGCAGGCGTCCAACGCCAGCTTCAACGCCAGCTCCAGCCCGTGGGTCGTTCCCCGCCACTGGAAGAAGGTCATCGCATGGTCGATCAGGAGTCGCCGGCGCCGCTCGTCCCACGCCGGGTCCAGCACCAGGTCATACCACCCTGCCAGCCACTGGAGGGTCTCCGCGGGTGCGCTGCGGACATCGAACAGCATTTGGACCTGGGCGATGCGGTCTTCGATCCCGGTTGCGATCCCCTCCAGGTTCGCAAGGTAACGGTCGAGGAAGAACGCCGGTGAATCGCAATCGCGA
>CAZSUN010000112.1:0-12163 GCA_964610045.1 uncultured Sphaerobacteraceae bacterium | reverse complement strand
GGCAGCGGCCGCACCAGGTGGGGCGCGATGTGCAGCAATCGTTCGCGTTCCTGGAGCGATTCGTACACCAGCGAAATCTCGCCGTGTTCCAGGTACCGAAGCCCGCCATGGATCAGGCGGCTGGACCAGCTCGTCGTTCCGGCCGCGATGTCCGACTTGTCCAGCAGCAGCACGCTCAACCCGCGCCGCGCCGCGTCTCGCGCGATTCCGGAGCCATTGATGCCCGCGCCAACGACGATGACATCGAACGGGCCTTTGGGTAAGTCCACTGCTGGCACGACTGTTCCTTCCGTCCACTCCATCACCGGCGGAGCACATCCCGCTCCACCACGTCTCGGGTAATTGTAGGACGCTCCACGATCAGCCCGCCCATCCTTGACCAATGTGCATGTCCACGCCAACTCCCCGCCTAGCCACGCCCGGATACACGAGATCCAGCCGGAGGCCGCGAAGCCCTCGCCGTACCGCCGTCCGGCCCCGCGCCCCCAACCCATCGCGGCGCATCCACGGGTCTTTCACGCGGCGACGCTTGACACGGGGCAAATTCCGACCATACTGTGAGGCAGATTGGTTAAACGATTCACCTAGATGGCCTGCTCGTCGTCCGCCTCCCTGGAGAAGCACGCGTGACCAGCCGCAAGCCCAGCAACCGACCCACCATGGCCGATGTCGCGCGGTCCGCCGGCGTCTCGGCCGCCACCGTCTCCTACGTCCTCGGCGGCCGTGGCGGGGATCGCGCCGCGTCGCGCATCAGCGAGGACACCCGCCTGCGCGTGATGGCCTCGGTCGAGGCCATCGGTTATCGCGTCAACGAACCCGCCCGCAACCTTCGCCGTCAGCGCACCGACCGCATCCTCCTCCTCATCGACCGGCTCTCCAGCCCCTACGACCAGCGGTTCGCCACCGAGGTCGAAGCCACGCTCAACAGCAATGGTCTCAAGCTCTCCATCGTCGTCTGTCCCACCCTCGACAAACTCGTCGATGCACTCGACATGATCCCGCGCGGCCTCGCCGATGCCGCCATCATCCAGCCGTGGGGCTTTGTCGAATATCAGCATGTCCTTGGGAAATTCGCCCGCCAGAATGTGCCGATGGTCGCGGTCGGCAACCTCGAACCCGACGGCTTCGATGTCGTCGCCAACGAGGAAATCCAGGCCATCAATGACGCGGTTGATCACCTTGTCGAGCGAGGACATCACCGTATCGGCTTCATCGGCCACCGTCCCCAGCTCCCGAACGCCGAGCATCGTCTTGACCAGGTTCGGGAACGGCTCCGGGTCCACGGCCTCGGTATCCCTGACCGGGACACCCGGCCCGGCGCCCGCGACCGCAACCACGCCTATGCATCCACCATCGACCTGCTCGGAGGCGACGAACGGCCAACGGCCATCCTTTCCGCGTCCGATACCGGGGCAATCGCCGCGATTTGGGCGGCGCATTCCCTCAACCTCCGCATCCCGGACGACATCGCCATCGTCGGGTGCGGCAACGTCGATGAGTGCCGCATCACCGTGCCCAGCCTGTCGTCGGCCGGCCCGTCGAACCCGGATTTCGCCCCCGTCGCCCAGCTCCTGATCGAGCGCCTCGCGTCGCCATCGACAACGCCAGATCGTCGCCTGCTCATCCCGTGGCGGTTCTTTCCACGTGCATCCAGCTAGACCAGTTCTTTTCCACCCGCTTCCCGTGAAAGGAGTCGTCCGAATCGCCAGCCAGTAGCGCATGCCACCGTCACCGTTCCCCAGCAAGCAAGTCCGGACCACCATCAGGATTTTGAAGGAGAACCGCATGTCTCAATTCATGAATCGGCGTCAGGTCATCCAGGCGGGAGCCGCCGCTGGCGCGCTCGCCTTTACGGCGCCCCATTTCCACCACGTCGCCGCCCAGGAAGCAGCCCCGGGCGAAATCGTCATTCCGGATTTCGGCGTCGAGCTCCCGACCGATGACATCACGTTTCGCTGGATCGACAGCGGGGACCTGAAGGCGCTCTTCTACACCGAGTTCCACGCCGCCTATACCGCGGCCCACCCCAACATCGAAATCCAGTACGATCCCCTTCCCTGGACCGAGATCAACCAGATTGTCCCGATCGGCGTCCAGAGCGGAGATGCCCATGACATCTTCGCCATGCCGCAGGGCGTACCGTCGTCCCAGGCGGTCGCCGAAGGCTGGGTCGCCCCGCTCGACGACATCGTCCCCAACTTCGAGGAGTGGAAAGCTCGCTTCCCGGTCGGCTCGTTCATCGACGGCGTTCACGTCTTCGATGGACTGACCTACACGTTCCCCCAGACCTCCGCCAAGCGCTACTGGACGATGAACTTCTTCAACAAGGAGATCACCGAGGCCGCTGGCTACGATATGGAGAACGAGCGTCTCACCTGGGATACGTATCGTGAAGCGCTCCAGAAGATCACCGAACAGGGCCAGGGCCAGTATTTCGGCACGATCTTCGGCGGTAAAGGCGGTGATCGGCTCGGCACCTTCGTTCGAAATCTTGGCCGCCAGGCTGGCGCTGCCAGCGGCGGCAGCGTCGGCTTCGAGGATATCGACTGGCGCACGGGCGAGTTCGTCTACACGAGCGACGAGTATCTCGCCGCCCTGGATCTGCTGATCGCCATCAACGACGACGGCAGCATCTTTCCCGGCTCCATGTCGCTCAGTGAGGCCGAGGCTCGCGCCCAGTTCCCCAACGGCATCGCGGGGGTCATCCTCGAAGGTCCCTGGAACATCCCGGCCTGGCAGAATGACTACCCTGACTTCGGCTTCGGGCTCGCCAGCCAGCCGATTCCCAACGGCGACGTCAACGTGCCGCTGACCTATGAGGAAACCGGCTCCAACCAGCTATGGGTCTACGCGAACAGCGATTACAAGCAGGTCGCGGGCGACATGTTCGCCTACATCGGCAGCGTTGAGGGGCAGGTCGCGATCATGGCCACCACCGGCGGAAACCTCCGCGCCCTCCTGCCGGAAGCCGTGGAAATCGCCCAGGCGTCTGTCGATCTCGACCCGATCGCCAGCACCGCGCTCGCCCTCTACGACGAGCAGATGCGCCTCGGCCCGATGGTCACGGTCCGCAACGCGGAGGCGGCCGCGGTCGCCCTCGAACGCCAGCCACTGAGCCCGAATCTCGGTGAGATCGTCCAGGGCATCCTCACGGGCCAGATTTCCGATCCGCGGGCCGCGATGGAAGACCTCCAGAGCCGCGCCAACGCCGAACTCGACCGCGCCATCGCCGCCGCCCAGGAAAAGGGCGCCAGCGTCTCCCGAGACGACTTCATCTTCTCCGACTGGGACCCGAACGAGGAATACACCGCCGAGAAATACGGCTAGACACCCTCGTCTCGCGAGCGAGGCGGCGCTCGCATTTCCGCGAGCGCCGCCTCGCCTGGAGCGTTGATCCACCATGGCCATCGCAACGGCTGGTCCAACCAGCGCGCCGTCCGCCCCGCACGATGCCAGCCGTGGCGGCGGCTTTCTCCAACGTGTCTGGCGCGCCCGCTGGTGTTACCTGTTCATCCTGCCGAATCTCGTCCTGTCGGCCATGTTTACGTTTTATCCGGCGGTCATGTCATGGTACTTCTCGTTCCTGAACTGGTCTGGTTTCACGTCCGACCGGGAATGGGTGGGGTTCGCCAACTTTCGCCAACTCGTTCAGGACGAGTTTTTCTGGAACGCCTACCAGAAATCGTTTCTCTTCATGGCGGTCGCCGTCCCGGTCCAGGTTGTCCTTGCCTTCATCGTCGCCCTCATCCTCAACGACGCCTCGTACAAGCTGGGACCGTTTTTCCGAACCGTGTTTTTCCTGCCGGTCGTCACCAGCGCCGCCATCATTGGTCTGGTGATGACCTTCGTATTCAGCCCGTTCAATGGCCCGGTGAACAAGCTCCTGCTCACCACCGGTCTCATCGATCGCCCGATCGACTTCCTCGGCGATCCCGATACCGCGCTCTGGACGGTCGCCGCGGTCTGGATCTGGAAGTGGTTCGGCATCACCATGATTTACTGGCTGGCCGCGCTCCAGGTCGTACCGCAGGAGACCTATGAAGCCGCCCGTCTCGACGGAGCGGGCCGCTTCAACCTCCACAAGGACATCACCCTGCCGATGATCGCCCCGTTCGCGATGGTCATCGTCCTTATCACCATCGTCGGCTCGCTCAACGTCTTCGGCCTGGTCCAGACCATGACCGGCGGCGGCCCCTACTTCGCCAGCGAGGTGATGGAGGTGTACATCTATCGCAACGCCTTCGGTGACAGCGGAATCCCACGCCTTGGCTTCGCGTCCGCCGCCGCCCTGTTCTTTGGCGTCACCGTATTCGTCATCTCCCTCGTCCAGGCATGGGGCTTCAGGAAGATGGCCGCCGCTCGCAACCAGATGAAGCAGTCATGAGGAGCTCGTCCATGGCAGCCACCACCGCTTCCGCATCCACCCCGGCTGGCCGCTCGGGCGTTCGGCGCAAGAGCCGCGTGCGCCTCCGCTCGATCGTCACCACCGCGATTCTCCTGCCGATCGGCTTCCTTTGGATTTACCCGTTCCTGTGGATGGTCAGCGCCGGGTTCAAAACCAACGCCGAAATCTTCGCCGGGCTCAACCTGCTCCCCGCTGATCCCCAGCCGCAAAACTTCACCAGGGCATGGACCGACGCGAACATTGGGCGGTACTTCCTGAACACCACCATCGTGACGGTCGGGTCCATCCTGATCGTGCTGATCTCCGTCGCCATGATTGGCTACGTGCTCGGCCGCTACCAGTTTCCCGGCAAGCGAATCATCATCGTGCTCTTCGCGCTGACCGTGTTCCTGCCCGAGGGGTACACCATCATCCCGATCGTCGAACTCATCAGCCGCCTCGGGCTCGCCAACTCGCTGCTTGGCGTTACGCTCGCCCAGTCTGGAGGCGCCAACGTCGTGCTGGTCCTGCTGTTCGCCGGCTACTTTTCGCAGTTGCCGAAGGAACTGGAAGAGGCGGCGGTCATTGATGGAGCGGGGTTCCTGCGGGTGTTCTGGGAGATTATGCTGCCGCTCGCCAAGCCCGTGATCGCCACCACCATCATCCTGCAGTTCATGCATAGCTGGAACGCCTTCCTCCAGCCCCTGGTGCTCACCCTGTCGCGGCCGGACCTGCGCACCCTCGCCGTCGGCATCTATGCCTTCCGCGGCCAGTTCTTCACCGACTGGTCGGGCATGGCCGCCGCCGCGACCATCAGTCTCGCTCCCATCGTGATCGTTTTCCTCTTCCTCCAGCGCTACTTCGTGGAAGGTATCGCCGGCGCGGTCAAATCCTGATCGCGTTCGCTCCCACCAAAGCAAGGATTTCTCCGTGACCAATGTGCTCGTGTTCATGTCGGATGAACACAATCCGAACATCGCGTCCGTGTATGGCCATCCCGAGGTCGACACGCCGAACATGGATCGCCTCGCCGCGCGGGGAGTGACCTACGACGCCGCCTACTGCCCGTCGCCCCTGTGCGGTCCTTCCCGCTCCGCGTTCCTGTCCGGACTCCCGGTTCATCAGGCCGGGGTCTACAACAACTGCCGCATCGACGATCTCGAACACCCGTCCTATGGCGGGGTTCTCGCCAGCCAGGGCGTGTACACCGTCAACATCGGCAAGACCGACGTCTACGCGCCGGGAGCCAGCCTCGGATTCAGCGAAATGCGCCTCGCCGGTGACCGCAAACCGCCCGGCGACATCAACTTCCATCGCGACCCGCTCAGCATCCGCGGCGATGGCCCCGGCCGCGCCGAGAAGTACGGCCCGCGGCCCGATGCCTTCGCCAAGGACACCAAGGTGGTGGACGAGGCGGTCGAGTGGTTGTCAACCTCCGCGCCAGGCATCGCCCAGCCGTGGACGCTGACCGTCAACATCATCGCTCCGCACTTTCCCCACTACGCCACGCCCGAACTGTGGGACAAGTACGAAGGCGCGGGCGACCTTCCAGTCCACCGTGGAGACGCGGATACGGCCAATCACCCCTACGCCCAGGATCTTCGCCGCCATTTCCAGACCGATACCTTCAGCGACGAACAAATCCAGCGGCTCCGCCAGGGATACCTGGCCCGCGTCGATTACGTCGATCGCCAGCTTGGCCGCCTGCTGGACGCGCTCGAAGCCAGCGGCCAAATGGACGACACCGTGGTCGCGTACACCTCCGACCATGGCGAAATGCTCGGCAAGTTCGACATGTGGTGGAAATGCTCGATGTACGAGGATTCCGTGCGCGTGCCACTCATCGTCTCCGGGTCCGGCTTCCCTGAAGGCGTCCGCTCATCCGCCCCGGTGACCCTGCTCGATCTCCAGGCGAGCCTGTTCCACGCAACTGGCGCGACCCGTCCGGCCCAATGGTGGGGAGACCCCCTCCAGGATGTCCCGCTCGTCGATCCCAATCGCGTCGCCTTCGCCGAATACCACGGTCACGGGACCCGCGGGGGAACGTTCATGATTCGCAAGGGATCGTGGAAGCTGCTCTACCATGAGCTGGCGCCGCATCAACTCTTCGACCTCGCGTCCGACCCCGATGAGCTTGTGAATCGCCACGACGATTCGCTTGAGATCGCCGCCGGGCTGGAACGCGAGTTGCGCGCTCTGTGTTCGCCGGAGGACCAGTTCGCCCGCGCCCGCGCCCACGAACTCCGCCTCATCGACCAGGTGCAACGCTTGTCAGCTTGACCCATCGCCACCCCTCGCCAAGGAAAGCACCGCTCGAATGAACAACTCCCCGAACGTCATCGTGTTCTTCACCGACCAGCAACGATGGGACTCCACCGGACTCCATGGCAATCCGCTCGATCTCACGCCGAACCTCGACCGTGTCGCCCGTGAGAACACGCACGTCGCCAACTCCTTCACCTGCCAGCCAGTCTGCGGTCCCGCCCGCTCAGCGCTCCAGACCGGGCTCTATCCGACGACGACCGGCTGCTTCCACAATGGGATTCCGCTGCCAGATGGACAGCGAACCCTCGCCCATCACTTCGCGGACGCTGGCTATCGCACCGGATACATCGGCAAGTGGCACCTGGCCAGCCAGGACCCGGTGGCGGCTGATCAACGCGGTGGCTACGAAACCTGGCTCGCCGCCAACACACTGGAGTTCACCTCCGAGCCGTATCGCTTCACCGTCTATGACAACGACAGAGAGGAAGTCACTCTTCCCGGCTACCGGGTTGACGCCCAGACCGATGCCGCCATCGACTTTGTTTCCGCAAATCGCGACGAGCCGTTCTTCCTCTTCTGTTCGTTCCTGGAGCCGCACCACCAGAACCGCGTGGATGACTATCCGGCCCCGGAGGGCTATCGAGCACGCTACGAAAGCCGGTGGCTGCCGCCCGACCTCCTCGCCCTCGGCGGATCGTCGCATCAGCACCTGGCCGGGTACTGGGGCATGGTCAAGCGCCTGGACGAGGCCTATGGCCGGTTGCTTGATGCCCTCAGGAGCCTCGACCTGGCCGACAACACGATCGTCCTCTTCACGTCGGACCATGGGTGTCACTTCAAGACCCGGAACAGCGAGTACAAGCGCTCCTGCCACGAGTCGTCGATCCGGGTGCCAACCGTCTTCTCCGGACCTGGCTTCAGGGGCGGCGGACACATCCACGACCTGGTCAGCCTGATCGACTTGCCGCCCACGCTGCTGGACGCGGCCGGTATCCCCGTTCCGGACGAGATGCAGGGCCGTTCGATCATGCCGCTCATCCGGGGCGGCTCGGACCCGGACCGTCCCGGCGATATCTACGTCCAGATCAGCGAGAGCCACGTTGGCCGCGCGCTGCGCACCCGCCGCTGGAAGTACGCGGTCGCCGCCGAAGGCATGGACGGCAACAGCGCGCCCGGTTCAACCGCCTACACCGAATCGCACCTCTACGACCTCGAGGTCGATCCATACGAGTTGCGCAACCTGATCGGTTCGGAGAGTCACCGCGAGTTGTGCGATCGGCTTGGCGCGCGCCTGGTCGAGCGGATGGTCGCAACCGGTGAACCAGCCGCGGAAATCCTCCCGGCTCCACCAGCGCGGATCATGCAGGCGAAACTCACTCCGGCCGAACTCGCGATGTAACCTCTACCGGCCATGACCGGTTCGCGGTAGCATCACTCGACTGGACCGGCACGGAGCCGGCCGCGTAACCAGCCGGCATTCACGACCGGCACTCCCGGGAGCAGGACCTCGAACATGTCTCGACCACGAATTGCCCTTGTTGGCGCCGGCAGCACCGTGTTCGCCAAGAACATCATTGGCGATGTCATCAGCTATCCCGAACTCGCCGATTGCACCATTGCCCTGTACGATATCGATGCCGAGCGCCTGGCGACATCGCGCATCGTCGCCGAAAAGCTCGTCTCCTCGGTCAATGCGTCGACGACCATCGAAGCGACCATGGATCGTCGCGAGGCCCTGACCGGCGCGGATTTCGTGATCAGCATGATCCAGGTCGGCGGCTACCGGCCCAGCACCGTCATCGACTTCGAAATTCCGAAGAAATACGGCCTGCGCCAGACCATCGCCGACACCCTTGGCATTGGCGGCATCATGCGCGGGTTGCGCACGATCCCGGTTCTGGTCGAGGTCGCGAAGGAGATGGAAGAAGTCTGTCCGAACGCGTTGTTCTTGAACTACGTAAATCCAATGGCGATGAACTGCTGGGCGATTGGACGCGCCAGCGACATCAGCACGGTCGGTCTCTGCCACAGCGTGCAGGGCACCGCTGGCGAACTGGCGAAGGATATCGGCGTTCCGGTGGAGGAGATCAGCTACACCTGTGCCGGCATCAACCACATGGCCTTCTACACCACCTTCGAGCGGAATGGCGAGGACCTGTATCCCGCCATGCGCCAGGTACTTGAAGAGGGCCGCCAGCCCGAGCACAACCGCGTGCGCTACGAAATGCTGAAGCGCACCGGCTACTTCGTTACCGAGTCGAGCGAACATTTCGCGGAGTACGTGCCGTGGTTCATCAAGCGTGACCGCCCCGACCTGATCGAGGAGTTCAACATTCCGCTGGATGAGTACCCTCGCCGCTGTGAGAACCAGATCGCGAAATGGGAAACCATGCGCGTGGAATACGAGGGTGACGCTCCCATCGAGCACAAGCGCTCGCATGAGTACGCCTCCCGCATCATCCTCGGCAGGGTCACCGGCGAGCCTCAGGTCATCTACGGCAACTTCCCGAACCATGGGCTGATCGAGAACCTGCCGGAAGGCGCCTGTGTGGAAGTGGCCTGCCTCGTCGACAAGAACGGGTTCCAGCCGACCGCCTTTGGCAACCTGCCCGTGCATCTCGCGGCCCTGATGCAAACCAATATCAACGTCCAGGAACTCACGGTCGAGGCGGCGCTCACCGGCAAGCGCGAGCACATCTACCACGCAGCCATGCTCGACCCGCACACCGCCGCCGAACTCTCGCTCGACCAGATCTGGCATCTCGTCGACGATCTCATCGAGGCCCACGGCGAGTACCTGCCCACCTACACCTAGCCAGCCACGGCGGAGGGGCGAGCGCTCGCCCCTCCCTACCCTGGCGTTCATGCCGCCCCGGTAAGGACCAGCAATGACCGGCATCACAATCCGCCCAGCCGGGGCATCGGACATCGAGTTCATCCGCGAGCAGTACGTGTTCGTCGAGGAGAACGGCGCCCCTCACTGGCGCCACGACGGTCCAAGCCCGTACACCGATTCGTGGATCGAGCACGTCATCGAGCATGTGCCCGGCGACCAGGCCATCTTCGTCGCCACGGAACAGGACGGAACACGCCTGGGTTATACGTGGGTTCTCTCCTTGCTGGATTTCGACGCGGTCGTTCCCCATGGCCATATCGCTGGAGTTGGCGTGGCGCAAATCGCCCGTGGTCGGGGCGTCGGCTCGTTGCTAATCGCCGCCGCCGAGGCGTGGTGCCGCGACCGCGAGCTGACCGAGGTCACGCTTCACTGCTACATCGCCAACGAAGGCGCCCACCGGCTCTACGAGCGCCTCGGCTTCGAGGACGAGTGGTATCACATGCGCAAGGGACTTTAGCGATCCGCCGCGGCTATCTCACCGCCGGTCAGGTCCAGCTCCCAGATTTCGTCGATCATCTGGTATCCGAACTGCTCCTGTGGTTCCTCATGGACCAGGGCGAAGCCGGCCCCCTTGTAGATTCGCCGCGCCGAAACCAGCGTATCCACTGTCCACAGCATCATCTTCGAGTACCCAGCCCTCCTCGCGAACGCGACACACTCGTCCACCAGGCGACTCCCCAGGCCCGCCCCTCTCGCCCATGGCTCCACCAGCAGCACGCGCAGTTGCGCGGTCACGGCGTCACGCTCCACGCAGAACACGCAGCCGGCTCGCGCGCTATTTACCTCGGCGATCCAGCCGTCTTCCCGTCCCGGCCTGAAACTGGCGCGATAGTCCGACAGCACACGCGCCACCAGTGCCTCGAAACTGGTGTCCCAGCCAAACTGGTCCGCATAGATCGCCCCGTTCCGGCTGACAACCCAACCCAGATCTCCTGGCCTGAGTTCTCTGATGACAACGTTCCGTTCCTGTCGATCCGGTATGAGCAGACGCGAAATGGTCGCGGCGGATTCAATGAGTGTTGCCTGCTGTTCCCCGGTCAGCGAAGCCAGATGGTCGTGGAATAAATCCGAGAGACGTTGATCCAGGTCATCGTACATCTCCCGGCCAGCGCCGGTCAGCGCCAGCACGCTCGGCGCTTTTCCTGCATTGGGTGATGAGGAAACCAGCGCGTCGCGTTGCTCCAGGTTCCGAAGAGCCTGGGAAAGCGAATCAGAGTCCAAACTCATGCGGTTCGACAACTCCTCCCGGATCACCGGCGCACATTGCCCAATTTCGAGCAACACCCGGGCTTCGGCCAATGTGAATCCCACTTCGAGCAGTGACCGTTCCAGCAGGCTCTGCACTTCGACCCATGTGCGGCTGAACTCGCGAGAAGTTTCGACGGACGATTCCATGCATGTCTCCCTGGCCATCCCGGTCAATGGACTACGCGATCGCCCGCCTCACCGCGTCCGCCCAACCGGACCGCCGGCTCTCCCGTTCATCCTCCGACCACTCTGGCTCGAACCGCTTGTCGACCTCCCAGGTTTCTCGCACCTCGTTCGGGTCGGTCCACAGTCCCACGCCGAGGCCCGCGAGATACGCCGCGCCCAGCACGGTCGTCTCCACGTGTTTCGGGCGCACCACCGGCACGCCGAGTACGTTGGCCTGGATCTGCATGAGCAGGTCGTTCCGGCTCGCCCCGCCATCGACCTTCAGCTCAGCCAGGTCGATTCCCGAATCCGCCTGCATCGCGCTGAGCACGTCCTGGCTTTGGAACGCGATCGCCTCCAGCGTCGCCCGCGCCAGGTGGGCCGCCGTGGCGCCCCTGGTCAGGCCGGTGATGATGCCCCGCGCCTCCGCGTCCCAGTGGGGCGCGCCCAGACCGGTCAGGGCGGGCACGAAATGCACGCCGTTCGCATCCGGCACCGAGCCGGCCAACGCCTCGATCTCACTCGCGTGCTTGATGATGCCCAAGCCGTCGCGCAGCCACTGGACCGCCGATCCCGTGACGAAAATCGACCCTTCCAGCGCGTAATTGATCTCGCCGCCGATACCCCAGGCAATCGTGGTAAGCAGGCGGTTCCTGGAGGCTACCGCTTCGTGGCCGGTCTGCATCAGCAGGAACGAGCCTGTGCCATACGTGTTTTTCGCCTCACCCGGCGCGAAGCACGCCTGGCCGAGCAGCGCCGCGTGCTGGTCACCGGCGACGCCCGCCACCGGTATCTCCGCCCCAAACAGGGAGGCTTCGGTGGAGCACAGCACTTCCGCATTACTCTTCACCTCTGGCAGCAATGCGCGCGGGATACCCAGGTCCCGCAGGAGCTCGTCCGACCATTCCAGCTTCCGGATGTCGTACAGCATCGTCCGCGAGGCGTTGGAGTAGTCCGTGACGTGAGACTTCCCGCCCGAGAGGTTCCAGATCAGCCAGCTATCGATCGTGCCAGTTGCCAGGTCTCCCGCCTCGGCTCTCGCCAGCAGTTCAGGCTGTTCCCGCAACATCCAGGCGACTTTCGTCGCCGAGAAATAGGCATCCGGGACCAGACCCGTGACCCGCTGGTAGGTTTCGGACATACCGCGGCCGGCGATATCCTTCACCAGCGGGGCTGTCTGCCGGCTCTGCCAGACGATGGCCGGA
>CAZSUN010000111.1:0-12363 GCA_964610045.1 uncultured Sphaerobacteraceae bacterium | reverse complement strand
GGTCCCCGGCGATCCCTCGATGCCGCATGGCGGGTCGGGCTCACCTGATGGTGGGGGAGGTATGCCGTCGCTGCAGGATATGTCAGATTCGGCTGGCGGCGGGCTGCAATCCGGCAGCGACAGCTTTTTCGACATGCTCGAGACCATCGGCAAATCATTCTCGGGAGGTTCTGGCGGCGGCAGTGGCAGTTTCGGCAACTTCGGTGGCGGTGGCAGCCATCGCGGATTCAGCGGCGGCGGCAGCCGTGGCGGTGGGTCCCGCGGGGGCGGTGGCGGCGGTGGTGGCCGCCGGGGATTCAGGTAGACCATGCCGATCCTGCAAGCCACTGATACCCAGGATACCGCCACAGCCCTCCTGCATCTGGCCGCCATCGTTGGCATGGGATTTCTGCTGGTCGGTGGTACCGTCGCGATCATCGTCCTCTGGTACATGCGTGGCCGCGATCCTGTCACCCACCTCCACGCGGAATACATTACCGAACCCCCGGATGACCTCCCGCCAGGTGCAGCCGGCACCCTGCTCGACGAAACGGTCGATCACGAGGATGTGGTGGCCACCCTGATCGGACTCGCCCGCAACGGCGCGATCGAGATTCACGAGATCCCGCCGGATCCGGAAAAGAAGCAGCGGCGTAGCACCTACGAACTGATCGTGATCGACCCCGCGCAGGTCGAGTCGCGGTTGGAGCGTGACCTGCTGAAGGTCCTGTTCCACAGCGAACCCAAACCGGGAGACCGGGAGCTGTTGCACCACGTCAAGGCGCGGTTCGATGCCCACGAGCCGATGATCCGGCACGATCTCTACCGGGAACTGGTCGATCGTGGGTATTTCACGACCGCACCGGATGTCACGCGCCGCCGCTGGAAAATCGCGTCCTGGGTCGGCCTCGTGGCGTCGGTTGCAATCGGCCTGGTGGTGATGATCCGCACGGACGCCTTCGCCCTGTTCCCGACCGCAGCAGCAGCCGTCGTCTGGATCATCATGATCCGGATGAGCAAATCCATGCCGCAGAAGACGGCGAAAGGGGCAGAATCCGCCGCCAAATGGCGGGCGTTCCGGACGTACCTTCGCTCGATCAGCAAGTACGAGAAGGTCGAGGAAGCGAAGCCGCTGTTCGACCGCTACATGTCATACGCGGTGGCATTCGGCGTCGAGAAGCAGTGGCTGGCGACCTTCGCCGCAGCCGGCGCCATGGCCCCGGCCTGGATCAACACCCACCCAGCCGACGGTGGCGGCTGGGATATCGGCGATGTCGTGTTCGACACCATCAGTACCGGGCGGATCTTCGGCCATGCCGGTGGTGGGGACGTGAGCCTGCCGGATGT
This sequence comes from uncultured Sphaerobacteraceae bacterium, assembly GCA_964610045.1. Classification (GTDB taxonomy): domain Bacteria; phylum Chloroflexota; class Chloroflexia; order Thermomicrobiales; family UBA6265; genus JACCYX01. The sequence continues at coordinate 11,037 of CAZSUN010000111.1, read as the reverse complement.
TGGCATGCCCAACGTCGACCTCCCGAACATCGGGATGCCGGACCTCGGCGGGCTCGACGTCGACACCTTGTCCAGCGCGATGGGGGGCGGCCTCGAGGCCGCCAGCGGCGGTCTTGCCGGGTTGCTCGACATTGCCGGCGGTATCTTCGACTCGATCGACTTCGACCTGTAGCCGCACGCGAAGGATGTCTCGCGTATCCTAGGTGGCGCCGGATTCCGCCGGACCAATCGGGAGACCCTCGCTGACGATGGCGCAGACGCAATCGCCCCCAACGGGACAGGTCCCCTGTTCCTATCACCCCAACGTGATGACCGGTCTCCGTTGCAGCCGTTGCGGCAAACCGATTTGTCCCCAGTGCATGGTGCGCACCCCGGTTGGCCTCCGTTGCCCCGATTGTGCCGGGGTGCGCGGGTTGCCGACCTATCGCACCCCGGCGTCAGGCCTGGTGCGCGCGGCCGCTGGCGGTCTTGGGGTGGCGGTGGGCGTCGCGATCCTCTGGCGCTTCTTCCCGGCCTGGGAGTTCTACCTCTGCCTGTTACTCGGCTTTGGCGTGGTGGAAACGATGGCGCGGTTGAGTGGCAACAAGCGCGGGCTCGACCTGCAACTGACCGCGATCGTCATGGTCACCATCGGGTTAGCCCTCGGCCGTGTCCTGCTGGCCCAACGCTTCGGGATTTCGCTGGGAGAGATCAACGCACTCGACGACCGTCTCACACAGCCGGAAGTCGTGGCCGAGTACGGGCGATTCGCATCGGTGGCGGACGTGCTGCAACTGCACATCATCCCGAGCGGCGTCTACGCCCTGCTTGCCTATCTCATCGCCTGGGTCCGCTTCCGCTGATCCTCGGGGAGCTTGACGTGTGCATACGCTTGTACGTGAGGGCCGTACCAGGAAAGTGTCCGCAAGGAGAAGCCGTGATGGCGAAAAGCGAGCGTATCGTGAGATACACGGCTGATGAACTGGAGCGCATGCGAGTCCATGGCGAAAGTCAGACAGACTGGGCAGCATTTGATGCCATGACCGAGGAAGAACTCGAAGCGTCGATCGACCATGAGGAGGAGAGAGAGGCCGACTGGAGCACGCTCCAGGCGGGATTCCCTGGTCCGGAGGAATGGCTGACCGTTCGCTTCGACGCCGACGTGGTCGAATGGTTCCGGGCGCAGGGACCTGGCTATCAAACTCGGACGAAAGAAGTCCTCCGGAGCTACGTTCACGCGCAGGCAGCGCAACCGGCTGGCAATCGCTCGTAGCGCGAATCCACGAGCGACCGCCTGCCGGCAGTACCAGGTTGAGCCGGCTAACGCGGCGCTATACGACCGGCGTGGCAGCGGCCAGTGTTTCGCTGGTGAGGCTGAGTACCTCCGCCAGCTTCTGGTAGGTGTACGGAAAGGCGGCGTACCAGCGTCCTACCTGCCCCGCCTTCACCGCGGGCAGGTTTTCCCAGACGACGTTGCCGTCGTAACTCGACAGTTCTTCCCGGACATCCACGAGGATCACGTCGGCGGGATAGTTCCCCAGCAGCTCGAACGAGATTTGCAGGTTTGGCTCGTCCGGCCCGACGCCGGGATCGACGGCGGTAAAGCCCAGACTGGTCAGGTAGATCAGGTCCGGCAGCCAGTTCGGGTTCCAGATGTAGGCGGTACCATCGTCTCCGCTGCTGATGGTGAGCACCTTGAGTCCAGGCGTCGCCGCGGTCGCTTCCTGGAACGCAGCCTCTGCGGCGGCGTGAGTTTCCCTGGCGGAGGTGATCAGGTCACTGGCCGGATCGACGCCGAACGCCACCGCCAGGTCCTCGTATCGCTTGATGATATCCATCACGGAGATCGCCTGGGCATTCAGGCCGATCGTGGGGCAGATGTCCTCGAGCGTCGCCTGCGAGTCCTCATCGAGATACCAGAGCGTGCCGCCACCCCGGTCGAGGTCGACGTAGAGGTCGGGATCCACTTCGATCACCTTCTCGAAGTCGAGCGCGCCGTAGTCGCCCAGGTTCGGGATCCTCTCGACATCCATGTCGCCAACCTGAGGGAATCCGGCCTCGTTGTCCGGGTCGTTCGGACCGAAGAATCCGATCACTTCGAACCCAAAGTCCCACAGCGACGCCGCCGAGGAGGTCTGGGCGATTACGCGCGTAGGCGTTTGGGGAAGGTTGACCGTCACCCCCCGATCGTCCGTGAATGTCCAACCGGCAGCTGGCGATGCCACCGGGGTCGATTGAGCGCCCGCGCCCCGAGCGATGACCTGCGCCAGGCTGCCGCCAGTGCCAAGCGCGAGACCAGATCCAACGATCCGTCGCCGGGAGATTCCCTTATCCATGCCCGATGTCCTCTTCCGTTGCGCTGTGTCCACGAAAACCGACCTGTGTGGTCGGAATTATCGTAGGGCAGCCGGAATCGGGACGTCAAGGCGGGCAACGAGTTCGCAGTGGGAGTCCTGTGGCGTCAGCGGCGTTGACCCACGTACGACTCGCCGATCCGATGGGCATCGTTCCAGACCTCACGGACGGCAAGGTCGTGCTTGCGGGCGATGACGAGGCAGTCGTCGTATTCCGGGATCGCGTCGATCACGCGCCCGTTCCACGCCCGGAGTTTCAGCCGGACGTTGCCCCAGCGTGTCACCGCGATCTCGATGCCGCGCGCTGCCTTCACCCGCTCGATTGGCGAAATGCGTACCCCGAGCGTGGAGGAGTTGAAGATCAGCGCGTCCTCGATCAGGGTCTGTTTCCCGGCCGGGGCGATAACGGAGATCTGGGTGGCGGGACGCGATTTCTTCATCTGGATCGGGGTGAGCCAGACATCGAGGGCTCCGGCGGCAAAGAGGCGCTCCATCAGCAACTCGTTGAACTGCGGATTCATGTCGTCAAGATTGGTCTCGACCAGGATTTCGCCGTCGTCGTCACCCTCGGCAAGCTCGCCAATCCAGACCCGGAGCGCATTCGGCCATGGCAGTTCCTTCTGGCCGAAACCGTACCCGATCGCGGTGGGAGCGAACGATGGCCGGCTGAACGTCGCCAGGGTCGTCAGGATCGCTGCCCCGGTCGGGGTCAGTAGTTCAGCGGGAGTCTCGATCATCGCGGGGATCGGCGTAGCGATCCTGACCTGGGCGTTGGCGAGGAGTTCGACTGTGGCGGGTGCCGGGATCGGGATCAGGCCGTGGGCGCTCTTCGCGTACCCGGATCCGACCTGTGGAGGGCCGCAAAAGACCGCCTCGACGCCCAGCAGCGCAAGGCCGATGCAGGCGCCGCAGATATCGACGATGGCGTCGATGCCGCCGACCTCATGGAAGTGGACATCGTCCGGGGTGGCGTTGTGGACCTTCGCCTCGGCGACGGCGAGTTGGCCGAAGATGTCGATGGAGGCCGATTTCACGGCATCGTCGAGGACTGACCCTTCGATGATCTCGCGGATGACGGCCCAGGTGCGCGAATGCGTGTGGTCGTCGGTGTCGACCACGATCCGGGTGCCGTGGATGCCGTGCTGGCCGGTCCGTTCGGCGACGATCGTGTATCCCTCGATCGGGAGCTTCCCGAGTTCCCGCGTGAGATCAGCGAGGGGCAGGCCGGCATCGACGAGCGCGCCGAGAATCATGTCGCCGCTGGCGCCGGACGATGGGTCGAAGTAGGCGATTTTCACGTGAGAGGGTCTCCTGAAGAGGGTGAAGCGAGCCGGAGAGCGGTGCCGGTCGGCAGGATACCAAAGCCAACCGGCGGCACATGCTACGATGCGCACAGGTATGGCGGGAACGTCGATGGAGCGAGCATGTTCGGACGTGAGCGTGATGTGGAACGGCTGCGGGTCGACACCGAGGCCGAGGTAGCGCGCAGGCAGGGATTCGGCGGACAGTCGATGATCGCCCCGCTGCTGCGCGTGCTCGTGCAGGCGCCTGCTCCGCCCGCGACCGACGACGACTGGCGACGGTACGGGTACTCACACCCTGTCGACCATGGCCGGGCGGTGGAGGAACACGCCGCGCTCTGCGACATCCTCGGAAACCAGGGAATCGATGTCGTTGTCCAGGCTGCCGGGGAACCGGGCAACCTCGACGGCATCTTCGTCTACGACACCGCGATCGTCACGGATGAAGGAGCGATCGTGACGCGGCCAGGCAAGGAGCTGCGCCGGCAGGAACTGGCAGATACCATCGCCAGTTTCGAGGAACTCGAGATCCCGGTACTCGGGGAGATCGACGATCCCGGCACGGTCGAAGGCGGCGACACGATGTGGCTCAATGAGAACACCCTCGTCGTGGGCCGGAGCTACCGCAGCAACGCCAACGGTATCGAGCAACTGCACATCTACGGCCAGCCGTTCGATATCGATGTCCTCGCGGTGTCCCTCCCGCACTGGCATGGCGCGGACGAGTGCCTGCACCTGCTCTCGTTGATCAGCCCGGTCGACGTCCGCAAGGCTGTCGTCCATATGCCGCTGCTCAGCGTCGATTTCGTGCAGTTGCTGCGCGATCTCGACTGGACCCTGATCGATATCCCCGACGAGGAATTCGCGACGCAGGGCACCAATGCGCTGGCGCTCGCTCCAGGCAAGGTGCTGCTGCTGAAGGAGAACACGGGTACCCGGCAGCGGCTCGAGGATGCCGGGGTGGAAGTGCTGGTCTACACTGGCGATGAGATTTCCCACAACCGCCAGGGTGGGCCAACCTGCCTCACCCGGCCGCTGCTCCGGGACATCTCGGCGCTCCAGGAATAGTTCCCCTGGGCATGCGAGGCACCCCATGAATCGCGATGTCATCACCTCCGCTGTTCCTCCCCACTGGTGGGAGCGACTCAAGGGTGCTCAATTCGGTCTCATCGCCGGCCTGTTGATCGGGCTGCTGCTGGGCTGGTTCTTCCACGGGATCATCTCGATGGCGGTGCGGCTGGGTTTCCTTGTGCTGCTCCTGCTGCCACTGATCGTGATTGGCTGGCTTTGGTTCCGGTCGCAACGGTCGATAGATGGCACGCAGGCGGTGCAGCCGCCCGTCGCCACGACCTGGACGGCGGTTGGTACGGTTACCACCACGCGGCCGCAATCGCCAGCGCCGGAGGCTCCCGGCTTCGGGACCGGGGTGTTGATCGATGTGCCGATCGTGAAGCCACGCGTTGAATCACGACCGGACGACATTGAAGCCGAACTCCAGGCCCTCAAGCGCCAGCAGGAGCGTGGCGCCTGACGCTCATCCTTACCCTCATCGTTACCTGCTTCGCGGTCGGAACGCTGCTCGGATTCATCGGAGCGGGCGGAGCCGGCGTCATGGTCGCGCTCCTCACGCTCGGCTTCGATCTGCCGATCCACCAGGCGGTCGGGACCGCGTTGGCCTCGATGGTCGTCGTCTCGATTTCCGGGGCGATCTCGCATTACCGCGAGCAGAACATCAACCTGCGCGCCGGGGTGGTGGTCGGCCTCTCAGGCATGGTCGGGGCGGTGATTGGCGCCGATATCGGCCAGTCTATCCCCGAGCACATCCTGCAACCGGCGGCAGGGTTCGCCCTCTGGTTCCTCGCGTTCCTGATGTGGGCGCGCACGAGAGTGACACCACACCTCGTCCATACCGTGGATGAGACCGAGGTTGCTCACTCGCCCCGGCAGCTTGCGGGGGGTGCGGCGCTCGGTGTCAGTGGTGGCCTGGCGTCGGCGTTTTTCGGGGTCGGCATGGCGCCCTTCATCCAACTCGGGATGCTGACCGTGATGAAACTCTCGCTGGTGCAAACGGTTGGCACCACGATGATGGCGCTGATCTTCATCAGCATCAGCGGCAGCCTGGCACTGGCCTCGCATGGCGATGTCTCGTGGACCCACATGATCGGGGTCGCGATCGGGATGACAGCGGGTTCGTTCGTTGGCGCGAAGCTGACCCGGCGAGCACCGCCGGCGGTGTTGCGAGTGGCCGTGATCGCGACCCCGTTCGTGGCGGGTTCCCTGTTGATCTTCGGGTAATGCAGCGGGTGGCGTTCCGGATGCGCTCCGTGCCGACGACCTGCTGGCCAGTGCGGCTACACTGGGAGGTAGTGATTACGGCGCGATGCGCGGCACACGCGAAGCATGAAGGAGCAACTCCACGATGGCCGTCGATTTCACCCGGGACGATGTGTTCGCGGGACTCAAGAATGTGTACGACCCGGAAATCGGGATCAACATCGTCGATCTCGGGCTTGTCTACGATACGGAAGTCGCCGAAAACGGTGATGTGCTGGTGACGATGACCCTGACCTCGATCGGGTGCCCCCTTGGACCAGTCATCGTGCAGGAAGTCGACAACGCCCTGCGCGATCTCCCCGGCATCGGCGATACCAGCGTGAAGCTGGTCTGGTCGCCGCCCTGGTCGCCCGACCTGATGACCGAAGAGGCCAAGGACGAGCTCGGTATCTGGTAACCAGCTTCCCGTGAACCGAGGCGATTCGTGGTGCGTGCGCAGACCATCCTCGTGCTGCTGCTGGTGTTGGTCGTGCTGCAGTGGGGAACCGGTGGCGAGCCGGTAGCGAGCGACCCGCAGACCATTGCGGCGCGGCCGGCATCGACGATACCTGCGGGAACGGTCGCGCCGACCGAACCTCCAACCATCGATCCGACCACGGCGCCAACGCCAACCGTTGCCCCCACACCGACCAGCGAACCAACCCCCGAATCCACGGAAGAAGCGGTGCCGACCGAGCGGCCCGATCCGCCAGAAACCGGGCAGGCAAGTTCCCTGCTGGTGACCCGCGGCGATTCTGGCCGGATGGAGGTGGCGTTCACCTTCGACGCGGGCGAGGGACCCGGGCACACTGAGGAAATCCTCGATCTCTTGGCGGAATACGGCGTGGTGGGGACGTTCGGCGTGACCGGGGAGTGGGTGGATGCGAATCCCGAACTCACCCGCCGGATCGTCGCCGAAGGGCATATGCTGATCAACCACACGTGGGATCACCGCTCCTTCACCGGGTTCTCGACCGGTCTCGATCCGCTGACGGATGACGAACGCCGGGCAGAAGTCGTGGACACCCAGGCGGAAATCCTCGATGTGACCGGTGGGTACGAGACGGCGCCCTACTTCCGCTTTCCGTATGGCGACCTGGATCCGGAGGCGCTCGACCTGCTCGGTGAGCTTGGCTACGCCTACACACTGGGCTGGTCGTGCGACACGCTCGGCTGGTACGGACTCACACCCGACGAGATTGTCGAGCGGTGCGGCGTGGAGGCTGATGGCGGTGGTGCAGGCGCGATCATCCTGATGCACGTCGCCGATGACAACGACTGGGGTGCGCTTGAAACGCTGCTGGTGAATTACCTCGATGCAGGCTACGACTTCGTCACGATCGAGCAGTTGCTCCAGCCGTGAGCGTCACGTTCGGCCGGTGTTGCGACGATGTGTCAATGTAGCCTGCATTTCCACATTTACCCCAAATTCGCCGGAACGACGGAGGTTTTGGGATTCGTCGCCTTCCGCATTTACCCGGTTCCGAACCGCATTTCCTGCATTTTCTCCTCCATGATGGGCACGTTGCGCACTGTGAAGCGAAGGGGTATGCACGGGGCGCTGACTGAGTGAACGCGGGATTGCGGAGAATGTGCGCCAGAGGGTAGTGGGTGGCCGATCCACCCGTTTCAGAGGGTGTCTGAGAAGGCCAGGGACATCCGGATCGACGCTGATGCCTCCGTACGGGCGGACCCGCCGAGCCGTCAGGCGAGGCGGTCGTCCGCCCTGGCCCGTGTGGGGCGGACGACCCTCCGCTGCGCTCCGGGGTCCGCCCGTACGAAAAACCGGACGGTGCCAGCAGAAGGGGAGGGTTTTCAGACACCCTCTCAGGATGCCGCCGACCTCGGACCGCCAGACCGCCGCAGACGCTCTGGCCAAACCTGCGTTTCGACATAATCCGCCTGGGAGGAGTGGGCTCGCCTCCGTCATGTCGAGCCGAGACCGATGGCACGGTTCCACCTTACGCTGAAAGGGGTCAGGGGGTTGGATCGCTGAGGGCTCTGCTCGACATGACGATGCAATGGGCAATGTTGTCGAAACCAGATACCAGGCTGGTCGATCCCTACGTGGGAGCGTGGTGTTGCAGGAACGGGATGACGGTGGCGAGGAAGAGGTCGGGGCGTTCGGCGTGGATGTTATGACCGGTGTCCGTGATCTGGACGATGTCGACGCTGGGCATCCGTGATTCGAAGGAGGCGAGGTCGTCCGACCGGACCATGCCGCCGGTTTCGGGGTCGGCGCGGAGGAAGAGGATTGGCGAGGTGACCTGCACGAAGCCGGCGATCCGGTCCGTGCCGTGGTTCGCCATCGAATCGGTCTTGAGTTCCGCAAACACGCCGGGTGCCGTCCCCGTCATGATCCTCGCCCGGCGAAGTGCATCCTCAGGAGCGAGGGCCGGGTTGCGCTGCTGGTAGACGTTCGCCAGGTCCTCGGGGGTCATGCCGTTCTGCGCGATCCAGGAGTCGAACGCCTCGCGGAAATCCTCGCCACTGCGGAGGGGGCTGTCCTCGATCACGAGCGCCTCCGCCCGGTTCGGATGACGGGCAGCCCACTGCATGGTCGCGAGGCCGCCGAGCGAATGCCCGACGATCAGCGGGCGATCCATGCCGGTGGCGGCGAGGGCAGCGTCGATGTCATCGGCATACTGCTCGAAGAGATACCCCGTGGTGGGTCTGCCCGACTCGCCGTGCCCGTGCAGGTCGATGGTCACCGGAGAGAATGCCTCGCCAAGTCTGGCGAGCACCGGATGCCAGCTTTGCCAGGACGACCCGATGCCGTGGACCAGCAGCACCCTCGGCCCGCTGCCAGGCCATTCCCGCGCGATGATGAAGGAATCCCCGACCGCGATTCGCATCCCACCTGTTTGGACGGCGGTTTGCTGACGATTCGCGGTAGAATTACTCACGTTTGGCACGCCGCGCGCCTTTCCCCATTGACGATTCCTCGTCGATTCGCCCTGGCAAGGAAAGTACACTAACGTGGCGTGCAGCAGGGTGCAACCTCGTGCCCGAGGTTCCCGAATTGAGCCTGGTCCCCGAGTCTGGACAATGTCTGCCAGTTCCAGCCACCGGGGACGCTGTGCGTTACAGCATGTATCGAAGGATGAGGGATTGCATGAAACGGCTGGATCGTCGCACGTTTACGCTGCTGGTGTCGGTTGGAGGAACGGGAGCGATCCTGACCGCCTGTGGCAATGATCCTGACGATGTGGACCTCAACCCCACCATGATCACCGTTGAGGGGGCGCCACCGACGCTGGCGCCGAATGCTTCTCCGGCCAGCGAGGCCGTCGAGGATTCGGGCGAGGAAGCTGGCGGCCAAAGCACGGGCGGCGGTGGCACGACCGCGACGGTCACGGCCATCGACCTCGGATTCGATCCGAAGGAATTGACGGTCGCCGCTGATACGGATGTCACGATCACGCTGGTGAACAATGGCGTGCTCGAACACGACCTGGCGATCGAGGATACCGAGTTCGAAACCGAGCTGATTGGCGGCGGTGAGTCGGTCGACCTCGTGGTGAACCTGCCGGCTGGCGACTACACCTACTACTGCACGGTGGCCGGGCACCGTGACGCCGGGATGGAGGGCACGCTCCACGTTGTCGAAGGCGGTGGCGAGGAAGCGACCGCCGAAGAGGAAGAAGCGCCAGCCGGCGAAGAGGCGGCTGCCGGCGATGGCGGTGGAGCCGCGACCACTGGCGAGGTGTCCGCGTTTGACCTTGGGTTCGATCCGAAGGAACTCACGGTCGCCGCCGATACGGATGTCACGATCACGCTGGTGAACAATGGCGTGCTCGAACACGACCTGGCGATCGAGGATACCGAGTTCGAAACCGAGCTGATTGGCGGCGGTGAGTCGGTCGACCTCGTGGTGAACCTGCCGGCTGGCGACTACACCTACTACTGCACTGTTGCGGGGCACCGCGACGCCGGGATGGAAGGCACCCTCCACGTCGTTGCCGGAGGCGGTGGTGAGGCTGCCGCCGCTGACGAAGGTACGGGTGAGGAGAACGAATCGTCTCCGGCAGCAGGCGGCGAACTCGAAGCCGTGACGGTCGAGGCGGTGGATCCGTTCCAGTGGAGCGTCGGCGAACTGTCGGTGGCGCCGGGCCAGGTGATCCATGTGGTCAACACTGGATTGCTGGAACACGACTTCGTGGTTGACGAACTCAACATCGACGCGCCGCTCCCGATTGGCGAGACGGTTGACGTCACCGTGCCGGCTGACGCGACCGTGGGTGACACCTACGAGTTCTACTGCTCGGTGGCGGGACACCGGTCGAGCGGCATGAAGGGGACGATCACGATTGTCGAGGCGCCGACAGGCCAGGAAGAGCAGGGTGGCCCGTCCGAAGCGGTCGACGTGGCGACGCCGGAGGTCGGGAGCGACATCCAGGCGCTGATGGACGATCCGGAAGTCGTTGCCCTCGAGGCGACCGATCCGTACAACTGGAGTTGGAAGGCGATCGAAGCCTATCCGGGCCAGATCATTCGGGTCGTCAACCTGGGTGTACTGGAGCACGACTTCGCGATCGACGAACTGGATATCGAACAGGCATTGCCGTTCGGCGAGCCGATCGACATCCAGGTGCCAACGACGGTTGAACCGGGCGACACCTTCCTCTACTACTGCACGATTCCGGGCCACCGGGAGCTTGGCATGGAGGGCACCCTCACGATCATCGAGGAAGGCGCGACCGCGTCGCCGGTGGCGGCTGATGGCGCGACTCCGGTCGCCAAGGCTGCCACCCCGGCCGCGTCGCCAGCTGCCGAGACGGGTGGCGGGGCAGGACCCGAGGTCGCGGTGTCCGCGATCGACCTGGCGTTCGATCCGAAGGAGATCGAGATTCCGGCCAACACCGATGTGACCCTCACGCTGACCAACAACGGCGTACTCGAGCACGATCTCGCGATCGACGATCTTGGCCTCGAAACCGATCTGCTCTCAGGCGGTGAGTCGCAGTCGATCACCGTCAACGCGGCTCCGGGCACATACGAGTTCCACTGCACAGTCGCCGGACATGCTGACGCGGGCATGAAGGGGACGCTCACGGTCGTCTAGCCCAACGGGCGATCGAGATGCGCAA
>CAZSUN010000110.1:0-12395 GCA_964610045.1 uncultured Sphaerobacteraceae bacterium | reverse complement strand
ATGGGGTTGCGGCTCGCGGCAACCTGCGGGACGATGCCCTCACAGACGCCGTCCACGGGAAAACGCCCGGACCTCCGGGAGTGCTGGGAACGAGACGGGCGGCAGGAGGCTGTCACATGACTGGCTCGTTGACACCGGATCAGGTCGAGTTCTTCAATCGCGAGGGGTACCTCATCCTGCGCGGGGTGCTTGACCGAGAGACCGTGCTCGCCCCGATCGTTGCCGAGTACGCGATGGTGCTCGATCGCCTCGCCGCCGAATTGCACGAGCGGGGTGAGATTGCCTCGACGTACGCGGAGCTTCCGTTCTCCGACCGTGTTACCCGCATCTGGGCGGAAACCGGCAAGGACTACACGCAGTATTTCGACTTCACCCTGCCGCAATCGGCGACCAGGGCGGATACCCCCTTCTGGACCGGTCCCGCCGTGTTCGCGCTGCTCCGCAACGAGGGCATCCTCGATGCGGTCGAATCGCTGATCGGGCCGGAGATTTACGCCAATCCGGTCCAGCATGTCCGTCTCAAGCCGCCGGAACGGTTGCTGCGCACGGGACCGGCCGGCGAAGTCCCGAACAACGCGACGCCCTGGCATCAGGACAATGGCGTGGTGACCGAGGACGCCGACGAGACCGAGATGATCACAGTCTGGCTGCCGTTGACGAATGCCTCGGTCGAGAACGGGTGTCTGGTGGTGCAACCGCACTCGCACGGGGAGGGATTGCTACCCCACTGCCCGAGCGACGCCCCCGCCCGCAATCGCAACGGGGGGACCGCAGGCCTGCACATTCCGGATGCGTTCCTCGCGCCGGAGGAGGTGTCGGTCGACTGCGTGATGGAGGCGGGGGATATCCTGCTGATGCACCGTCGAACCCCCCACGCGTCACACCGGAACACGGCGGATTACGTGCGCTGGAGCTTCGACCTGCGCTACAACCCGACCGATCAGCCGTCCGGCCGCAGCGCCTTCCCCGGATTCGTTGCCCGCAGCGCGAAGGAGCCGTGGACGGAATTGCACGACCCGGTCGCCTGGACCGATTCGTGGCTGGAAGCCCGCGCCCGCGTCAGCGGCGCTTCGATGCCCGCCTTCAACCGCTGGGACCGCTCCGCCGTCACCTGTGCGTAGCATCACGGGATTCCGTGTCACTGTGCGCGGCGGTCCGGGTGGACAGACCCCGGCTCCTCGCTGACGCTCGGACCGGGGCCGTCCACCCCTACGGAGGTAACCCACCAACCGTTCCGTAGGGGCCGATCGGCCCGCGCATCCGTGATGGGGCAAGGACGAAACAATGACAATCAACTTGCCGCAACGGCGCAACTCACTGCGATATCCCAACTACGACTACTCCCAGCCGGGATCGGTATTCGTCACGATCTGTACACATGAACGGCAGCGGCTGTTCGGCCAGGTTGCCGATGGCCAGATGCGTCTCAATAGTGGTGGTCACATGGTAGAGCTGACGTTGGGGAAGATCTCGCGCCAGTTCCCGGGATGCACGTTCGACACGTGGGTCGTGATGCCTGACCATATCCACGCGATCATCCATTCCGGCACCAATCCGGAGAGTGAAATCGGCCAATCGCTGGGTGCTGTCATTCGTTGGTTCAAGTCGACGACGGTCGAGGCATGGCGCATTGGCGTTCGTGATTCGGGATGGCCGCGGTACGACCGGCACCTGTGGCAGCCCGACTACTTCGATCGAATCATCAGAAATGATCGTCAGATCGATGTCGATCGGGAATATATCGATGGCAATCCAGGGCGATGGTGGGAGAAGTACGGGAACAACCTTCCACCATCGTAGGGGCCGATCGGCCCGACGGCCTCTGGCCGGAGGGTCTGTCGGCCCGGCATGCCATGGACTGTAGCGGGCCGACAGACCCTCGCTTGCGCTCGGGCCGATCGGCCCCTACGTGGGAATGGGATCGTGAAAAGGTCCGCGGAGTACGACTGGTTACCGGGATTGGCGGCGTCTCAAACGGTGGATCAGGGAGGTCCGCCGCGCAGCGTACGCTTCGTGCCGATACCGCTCCTGTCGTTCGCGAATCACCAGGTCGATTTCCTGTTCGTGCAGCATCTCAGACTCCTTCCGCGACGGCGGCAAACGACGCCAGGGCGTCGGCTGTCGAGACCACCCTGGCGGTCGTGTCCGGATAAACGATCCACGGGTGGGCCGAATTGACGTGCGCGACCGTGACCTGGGCTGGAATCTCGACGCCCTCGTACTCGCGGTCGCCCGTGGTGTGGGCGTCGCCCACCAGGGTCACGTCGTAACCGGAGGCCAGCGCCCGGTACGAGGTTGCGCGCACGCAGGCGTCCGATTGCGCGCCCGTGACGACCAGGTGGCCAACCCCGAGATCAGCCAGCGTCTCCGCCAGGGTGGTCTCGACGAACGAGTCCGGGTACTGCTTGGCGACGACCGGCTCGCCGTCCAGCGGCGCGATCTCCGGGACGATGTGCCAGTCCTCGCCGCCCCGCGCCATCGACGGGTACTCCGGCTCCTCATGCTGGACGTAGATCACGGGTGTGTCCGAGGCGCGCGCCGCATGGATGAGCTGCGCGATCCGGTCCACCACGCCGTCGCGGTCCCAGCCATCGGCGACGACCCCGACCTGGACATCGATCACCACCAGGGCCGTGTTGCCGCCGCGAACCTTGAACTCTTCGATCATCGATATAGCCTCCACATGCTTGCGATCCGAACGGTTGTTCGTAGAATACCGGCCAGGCAGGACAATGTATGTCCTCATTGCGGAGATGATTCGATCGTACGTACAGGAGTCGCGGATGGTGATCGAGGCAACCCGGCCGGCGAGCCGAATCCTCGCGATGCTGGAATTGCTGCAGGACCGGCCGGGCATGAGCGGTCCGCAACTGGCGGATTCCCTCGGGGTGACGACTCGCACGATTCGCCGTTATGTGACCACCCTGCAGGACATGGGCATCCCCGTGGAACCGACCGCGGGCCGGATCGGCGGCTACTGGCTGCGCCCCGGGTATCGGATGCCGCCGCTGATGTTCAGCTCCGAAGAGGCGATCGGGCTGGCGGTGACCCTGCTCACGGCGCGGGTGTCCGGAGAGGAAAAATTGCCGGTGCCGGTGGCGAACGCCCTCGCGAAAATCGAGCGCTCGCTGCCGCAGGACCTCGCCAACCGGATCGCCACGATCCGGGATGGGTTCCGGATGGCCCGCAATCCCTGGCCGGACGAAGGCGCCTTCCCGAACCCCGAAGTGCTGGCGATCGTGATCCAGGCATCGCTGGCAAGGCAGCGGCTCTGGCTGCGATACGGGAACTACGATGGCGACCAGACATCGCGCGATGTCGATCCCTGGGGCGTGCTCTTCCTCGATGGCCGCTGGTACCTCCACGGTTGGTGCCTGCTGCGAAAGGGACCGCGCACCTTCCGGATCGACCGTATCCGGCGAGTCGACATGCTTCCGGGGGCCGAAAACCCGCCGCCGGAGGGATTCGACATCGAGGACGCTGTGCTCCGCTCGATCGCGATGACCCGCAGCGGCGGCGATTTCGATCTGCACGTCGAGGCGCCGCCGGACCGGGTGCGTCCGTACCTGATGCCGCCGATGGCGATCCTGGAAGCGCGGCCCGATGGCGGCACCCGCGCCTGGGGCACGACCGACAACCCATCGTGGCTGGCAGCCAGACTCGCTTTCCTGCCGTTCGCTTTCACGGTGATCGGATCGGAGCAGGTGAAGACCGCCGTCCGCCAGATCGGCGAGCGGATGCAGCAGGCGGCCCGCACCACCTGACGTTCGCTGGCCCGTTTGGGCATATCGCCCGATTCCCTTTGCCTGCGCGGGCTGGTACGATCGGTTATCACCGAAGCACATCGTTCGGCACATCTGCAATTGCGGCGCGTTCAGCCTGAACCATCCGGAGCAGCATCCGGAGGTGTTCTCGTTCGAAGGACCTGCCATGACCCGCAAAACGTTGTCGGCCCTACTCGCTTGGCTGATGGTCGCGCTCCTACTGTTCGGGGGGAGCCTTGGCAGCGTGGTGGCGCAGACCCCGGAAGCTTCGCCGGTTGCGTCACCCGTGGCAGAAACGGCCGCCTGGGATGGGATCCAGATAGCCGACATGGACCTCACGGTCGATCCCGGTGATGACTTCTTCCAGTTCGCGAATGGCGGCTGGGCGGCCCGCAGCGAAATCCCGTCCGATTCCCCGACCTGGGGCGCCGCGGAGGAAGTGGCCGACCGGGTCCAAGGGCAACTGTTCGAGATCATGGACGGGTTCCCCAGCGATCCTTCCACCGGCGAAGGCAAGGCCCGCACGATTTACGACCAGTACCTCGATATGGCTACGCGCGACGAGCAGGGAGTGACGCCGCTCGCGCCGATCATGGAACAAACCAGCGCGATCGACAGCCTCGATTCGGCGATGGCGTTCCAGGCCGTGGCTGACAACTACCAGCTTGCCGGACTGTTCGTGATTTACGCATCGCCGTCACTGGATGATGCGACGATCAATATCGGCAATGTCTACGGCCCGATCCTGAGCCTGCCGAGCGAGGACTACTACGGCGAGGGTGAAGATCTGGAGGCGATCCGCCAGGCGTGGATCGACACGACCGCCCAAATGCTGGTGGCGATGGGCTACAGCGAGGATGAAGCCGCGACGGCCGCCGCCGCCGTCCTCGCGTTCGACGCCCAACTGGTGGGCATCAAGACGCCCGATCCCGAGCTCTATGTCGATGCATCGCTGCAGAACAACCCGAAAACCCTCGATGAACTGGCGGACATCCTGCCGAGCATGGACTGGGATGCCCTCGTGCAGCAAACCCACCTGCCCGACGACACCGGGACCCTGGTGGTGAACGACTTGCCATACCTTGAGGCGTTGCAGGGGCTTTTGGACGAAACGGACCCGGCGACGTTGCGCTACCTGTTCGATACCCAGCTGATCTGGGCCTATGCCCCGTACCTGACCACCGAACTGGGCGACCTCTACTTCTCGTTCGCAGGCACCGTCCTCAGCGGGGTCACGGAACGTCGCCCGCTCGAAGAGCGCGCGCTGCAGGCGGCTCAGGATTGGTTCCCGGACGCGCTCAGCCAGGCGTATGTCTCCGAATACTTCCCGCCAGAATCGAAGGTGGCCATCGAGAACCTGGTCGACAACCTGATTGCGGCGTTCCGGATTCGGCTCGAGAACCTCGGCTGGATGAGTGATGAAACCCGCGCCAAGGCGATCGAGAAGCTCGACTTGATGGCGGTGGCGGTTGGCTATCCGGAGTCGTTCGACACCTACGATGACGTGGAGATTGGCGATTCGCTGGTCGGCACGATTCTCGATGCCTACGATGTCGCCAACGAAGGTTGGCTCGGCAGCGTCGGCGAGCCGGTCGACCGCGGCGAGTGGCTGATGGCCCCGTTCGAGGTGAACGCCTACTACGACGTGGCGCGCAACCAGATCACGTTCCCGGCCGCGATCCTGCAGGCGCCGTACTTCGACGCCAACGCCGACCTCGCCTCCAACTATGGGGCAATCGGGGCGATTATCGGTCACGAGATTACCCACGGCTTCGACCTCAGCGGGTCGCAGTTCGACGGCAACGGCAACCTGGTCTCATGGTGGACCGAAGAGGATTACAACGCCTTCCTGGCGCTGAACGACGAGGTGATCGCCCAGTACTCCGACATCGAAATGCTGCCCGGGCTGATGATCAACGGCGAGTCGACCGTGGGCGAGAATGTGGCCGACATGGGCGGCGTCAACATCGCCTACGATGCCCTGCTGATCGCGCTGGGCGGCGGGGGGCACTCGCTGAACGCCGCGCAGATGGAGACGCCCTGGTTCCTGACCCAGCAGCAACGCTTCTTCATCGCCTTCACCACCAGCTGGCGCGAAATCGGCACCGACGAGTTTTACGCCTACCTGATTTCGGCCGATGAGCATGCCCCGGCGCCGGTACGGGCGGTCCAACCGTTGCGCAACACGGACGGGTTCTTCACCGCCTTCAACATCGGCGAAGGCGATCCCGAGTACCTGCCGCCGGATGCCAGGATCGTGATCTGGTAGGCCGGGAACGCGCGGACGAGAAAAGAGCAGGTGGGCCGCGACTGGCCCGCCTCTTCTCGTTGTGGTCCAGCCGGATTGGATCGATCGTCGGGCCGGGACCCTATCAGGAACTCGTCTGGCGCGTCCCCAACCCGGCACGGCGTCGAGCCAAGTAGGCGGATTCGGCGGTGTTGCCGGCCAGCGCGATGGCGCGGTCGTATGCCGCACGCGCCTCGTTGGTGCGGCCCAGCCGGCGCAGCAGGTCGGCCCGGGTAGCGTGGAAGGCGTGATAGCTGTCCAACCTGTTCCCCAGCGGATCGACGATCGCCAGTGCGACCTGCGGGCCGTCGAGTTCGCCGACCGCGATGGCCCGGTTGAGGGCGACGATCGGTGAGGGATCGAGGCGGACGAGCTGGTCGTAGAGGGCGACCACCTGCCACCAGTCGGTCTCGCTCGCCTCGCGGGCGGACGTGTGCACGGCGTTGATCGCGGCGAGAATCTGGTAGCGGCCGGGCGCTTCCCCGCTCGCCAGGCGCTCGCGCACCAACCCGTGGCCCTCGGCGATCAGGTCCGCGTTCCAGCCGGTCCGGTCCTGCTCGGCGAGGGTGACCAGTTCGCCGTCCTCCGACACCCTGGCCGGCCGGCGCGCCTCCGTGAGCAACATCAGCGCCAGCAACCCGGCCACCTCGCCGTCCTGCGGCATCAGGGCGCGGATCAACCGCGTCAGCCGGATCGCCTCGGCGGTCAGGTCGGCGCGAATCGGATCCGAATCCGGACCGGTTGGCAGGTAGCCCTCGTTGAAGACGAGGAAGAGCACGGCGAGGACGCCGGAGATGCGCGCCGGCAGGTCGTCCGTGGACGGTACCCGATACGGGATGCGAGCCGCCCTGATTTTGGCCTTCGCCCGGGTGATTCGCTGTCCCATCGCGGATTCCTGCACCAGGAAGGCCCGGGCGATCTCGGGCACCGTCAGGCCACCGACCATGCGCAGCGTCAGCGCCACCCGGCTTTCCATCGCGAGGGCAGGGTGACAGCAGGTGAACATCAGCCGGAGCCGGTCGTCGTCGATGCCTTCTTCCGGCTCGGACAGGTCGTGGTCGAAATCCATGAACGCCGCCGTGTACTTGTCGACGCGCTTGTTCTCGCGCCGGAGCCGGTCGATGGCCTTGCGGGTGGCGGTGGTTGTCAACCAGGCGCCCGGATTGGGAGGAACGCCATCGGCCGGCCATCGTTCCACAGCCACCACGAACGCCTCGGCGGCGGCGTCCTCGGCAATGTCGAGGTCGCCGAAACGCCGGGTCAGGGCGGCAACCACCCGCGCCCACTCATCGCGGTGCGCGCGGGTGATGGCGGACTGGACGTCGCTCACGCGTCCCCTTCGAACGCGTGGAACGGCCGCACCTCGACCCTCCGGTCGCAGGCCTTCGACCCAGCCGCCGCGAGCGTGAGTGCCACGTCGAGGTCGGCCGCCTCGATGATCCAGAAACCGGCGATATGCTCCTTCGACTCCAGGAACGGCCCGTCGGTGATCACCGGCTGGTCGCCCCGGTTGTCGATGACGGTGGCCGTGTCGGGTGCCGCGAGCCCGTTGGCGTACACCCAGTTGCCCTCGGCCCGGAGCCGGTCGTTGAACGCATCGATGGCGGTCATCACCGACGGGTCGTCCTGCTCGGTGCCGTCTGAAATGACGGAAACCAGGTACTGCATCTCGGAACATCTCCTGTGGTTCGGGTCCGCCCCATTGGCGACCGCTCACCCAAACAACGAACGGCGATCCCCGATTCCGACAACTCGCCCGCGCCTCGCACCTCCGATGCGGACAGGATCCGTCATCCACAGGGACGAATGCGCCGGGAGCGAATCCACCTGGCCACGATCCGATCGCCTACACACTCCCGGTCGCCCGTTCTTCCGGCACCGCTGCAAAGAGGTCATGCCCGATCCGCGTGAAACGTCGCATTGCCTCGTCGGGATGCCTCGCGGCCTGCCCAACCTTCGTACGGGCGGTTGTCCGCCCCAACATCCAGTCGCCCGAGCCGCGTCAGGTCACGTCATCGCTCCCTGGCCCATATTCCCGCGTTTCCGGCGTTCATGTGATCAAGGCAACGCACACCCGAAGGTTCTGCCCGTTCGCCAATGTCCGAACACATGCAGAAAATGCAGGTTCGTGGCGAGCAACTGCGGGGCAGCGTGAACCGACAAAATCCCCGTCACGCCGCGGATTCTGGAGCAAATGTGCAAATGCAGGTCAGTTCGCACACCCAGGCAAAGCATGTTGTCTCCATACAAGAATTGCCCCGCCAGCCGCCTCCTGTTTTCTCTTTTCTCATCTCGCTACCAGTCGCTGACCGAGCCATCTTCCCGTTGCAGCAACTGCCAGCCGCCTGGCTGGAACGGGCTGGCCAGGGCGGCTTCCTCGTTCAGTTCCACGCCGAGACCCGGCGAATCGCCGCAGTACAGGTTGCCGCCTTCCAGCCGCATGTCGGTGGAGACGATGTTCGGGATCACGTCCGGCCGCCAGACCAGCTCCTGCACCGCGAACAGCGGCGTCGAGAGATCGAAGTGGAGGCAGGCCGCCGTCGACACCGGTCCGAGCGGGTTGTGTGGCGCTTGCTCGATGTAGTGGGTCTCGCACCAGCCGGCGACCTTCTTCGCCTCGGTCAGGCCGCCGCTGATGCACAGGTCGATCCGGCAGTAATCCATCAAGTCCTGCTCGATCAGTACCTGCCAGTCCCACTTCGACGAGAGTTGCTCGCCGGTGGCGATCGGGGCGGCGATGTGCTGGCGCAGGTACTTGAACTCGGAGGCGTTTTCCGCCCGCAACGGATCCTCGATGAAGTAGGGCCGCATCGGTTCCAGCGCCTTCGCCATCTGGATCGCGTAGGTCGGCGTCGTCCGCTGGTGGAAATCGACCGCTATCTCGATCTCGTCCCCGAGCGCATCGCGGAGGGCGGCGAATGCCTCCACCGTCCACTTCAGCGCCTTCGCCTGCTCGTAGATGCCGTCGCGCTCCTTGCCGCTGCCTTCGCCCGCGCCGAACCGGACGAACTGCCACCCTTCGGCGACACGCTCCTTCGCGACATCGACCATCGCCTGGATGCCGTCATCACCGTGCCCGCGTTGCTGGACGTGGCAGTAGCAGCGGGCGTAGTCCCGCGTCTTGCCGCCGAGCAGGTCGTAGACCGGCACGCCGAGCACCTTGCCGCGCAGATCCCACAGCGCGATGTCGATCGCCGCGACGGCCGCCGCGTGGACGTGCCCGCCCCGGAAGAACTGACCCCGCCAGAGCGTCTGCCAGATATGCTCGATGCGGGACGGGTCCATGCCGATCAGGTTCGGCGCCCACGAATCGATCAGGCCCTGGATCGCTGCTTCCTTCCAGGTCACCCCGGCCTCGCCGAGCCCGGTCAGGCCTTCATCGGTGTAGACCTTGACGAAGGTGAAGTTCCGACCCCGCTCGGGCACGTAAACGACGAACGTCTTGACATCGGTGATCTTCATGGTCGCTCCCGGTCGATCGCGAATGGCACAGGTGCCGGGATCATCCGCCCGAATCTGCCGACCGTCAATTCGCCCTCATGCTCACGTTGTCATTCCGAGGCGAAGCCGAGGAATCTGGACATGGGGCGATGGGTCAGGATTCCTCGCAAGCTCGGAACGACAGCAGGGTGCGATCGTTCCTCTGGGCGATTGCTGATTGCCCCGAACCATGCGACAACGATCCCGGTCCGCGATCGGACCCGAGCACCGGCCACCACCACCCATTGGAGCACCGCATGCGCATCGCCATCGGCGAATTCGCCCACGAAACCAACACCTTCTGCCCCGGCTTCACTGAACTCGCGGATTTCCAGCGGCGCAAGTGGGATGAGGGCGACCAGGTCATTGCCCGCAACCGGGGCGTGCGGAACGACCTCGGTGGCATGATCGACGCCGGGGAGCGGCTCGGGGTCGACCTGGTTCCCACCCTGGCGACCACCACCCAGCCGTCGGCCACCATTTCCCGCGCCGCCTACGAGGCCATCCGCGACGACCTTATCGGCCGCATCCTCGCGGCAGGACCACTCGATGCCATCGTGCTTGCCCTCCACGGCGCAGGCAGCGCCGACGACATCGACGACATTGAGGGCGCCTTCCTCGGCGAACTGCGGGATGCCGTCGGCCCGGACATCCCGGTGGTCGTCTCGCTCGATCTTCACGGCAACACCACCGAAGCGATGATCCAGAACGCCAATACCCTCTTCTACTGCCACCAGTACCCCCACATCGACACGTACGAGATGGGCGCCGAGGCGCTGGAGATGGCGGTGAAGATCGTGCGCGGCGAGGTCCATCCGCTGAAGCACCTCGTCCTGCTGCCGGTGACGATTCCGCCCTCGACCACCTTCACCGGTCCCGCCACCGTCATCAACGAGCGCTGCACGCAGTGGGAAGCCACCCCGGGCGTGATCGACTGCAACTTCACCCACGGCTTCCCGCATACCGATGTCCCGGTGATCCGCACCTCGGTTCTGGTCACGACCGACAACGATCCCGGGTTGGCGCAACGGGTGGCGGACGATGTCGTTGCCCTCATACTGAAGACCCTGGAGGATTTTCGCCAGACCCTGCCCGGCGCGGATGAGGCGATCGTCCAGGCCCTCGCCGCTGAGGCGTTGCCCGTGATCGTCGCCGAGGTGTCGGACAACCCCGGTGGGGGAGCGCCCGGCAGCGGCACCCACCTCCTGCGCGCCTTGCTCGCCGCCAACGAGCCAGACACCTGCTTCGGCTTCGTTTGGGATCCGGATACCGCGGCCCAGGCCCATGCCGCCGGGTGCGGCGCCACGATCCGTGTCCGCCTCGGCGGCTTCACCGACGACCTGCATGGCGCGCCGATCGAAACCGACGCCTACGTCAGGGTGCTCACCGATGGCCGCTTCATCCTGACCAATCCGATGGGTGCGGGAAGCCTGGTCGATCTCGGCTGGATGGCGCGGCTCACGATTGGCAACGTCGAAGTCATCGTCGGCTCGCACCGCGCCCAGACGCTCGACGCCGAACTCTTCCTGCTCCACGGCATCGACGTCACCCGGATGCGCGTGGTGGCTCTCAAGTCGCACCAGCACTTCCGGGGCGGCTTCCAGCACCTCGCTGGCACGATCATCCGGACCGACACGCCTGGCTTCACCACCAGCAATCTCTGGAATCTTCCGTACCAGCGGATCACCCGCCCGATCTGGCCGCTCGATCCCCTGCCGGATGGCGTCGAGGTTTACACCGCCTGAGGGGGTTGAGCCAGACCCAGGCGCATCACCGGTCGATCCGGTTTCCGTCGCAATACCTCGCGGAAACCGTGACGGCCGAAGGTTTTGGCAATGCCCTGGAAGGTGTTGCGCGTGTGGCCCTCGATGCTGGTATCGACCGGATATGCCTCGAGGATCGTGGCGCCCGCCTCGCACGCATACGCGATCGCGCCCGCAATCAGCGCATCCTGCACCCCCTGGCCTCGATGCGAACGCCGGACGAAAAAGCACGCGATCGCCCAGGCCGGCTGGTCATCCACCGGGCCGTACAGCGAGCGCCGCTCGATCCAGGGGAAGTCGGACCGTGGCGCCACCTGGCACCAGCCCACGCACACCTCGCCGTCGAAGGCCAGGAGGCCCGGCGATCGGTCATTGGCCGCCATCCGGTGCAGTTCGTCCCGGTTTTCGTCGTGCGGCCGCCGGTAGTAGGCCGGTCCGATCCGCGGCCACATGCACCAGCACCCGTTGCAGGCACCGGATTTCCCGAACAGGTCTTCCAGCGCCGGCCAGTTCTGTGGTGTCAATGGGTGTATCGTCAGGTTCACGAGTCGCATCTCCTCAATCGGCTGGCGGCGCCAACGCGAACGGCGCCGCCCCAACCGGGACAGCGCCGTTCGCGTTCAGGGTTCGATTGATCCGGGTTCCCCCGTCAGTACGCTAGGCTCCGACCTCGGCGAGGGCGGTGTCCCACGCATCGCCGAGGTCAGCCAGGGCGTCGATCCCGTCCGCGATCTCGGCCTCAATCGCTGCTTCCTCATCGGAGTCGATGTCGCTTTGGACCCAGGCGTTCACGTCGCTCGCGATATCCGCGTACCCCTGGGCGAGGTCTTCGAGGGCCGCCTGGGCGTCCTCGTACCCGTCCGGCGCCGTGAGCGCAGCGACGGCGTCCGGCGCGCCGGCCCAGAGGGCGACGATGGCCATGGCCTCCTGGGTCTCGGATTCGGCGAAGTCGGCGTAGTTCTCGATCGGATCGAGCTGGTTCCAGCGCTCGATTCCCATCGCCCACGAGTCGACCAGGGCCTGGGCATCGGCCGCGTAGGCATCGGCATCGCCGCTGTCGGCCCCATCGGCGGCACCGTCATCCGAGCTGTCGTCGGCCGC
>CAZSUN010000109.1:0-12480 GCA_964610045.1 uncultured Sphaerobacteraceae bacterium | reverse complement strand
GACATGCTGGAGAGACTCGGCACTCGTTTTTTCACTCGATTCGTGGACGCCGGTAGCGAGCATGATGGAGGCGACCACCTGGCTGGGATCGGCAATCGCTGCCAGGGGGACGAACCAGGCCCCATCGGGAAACTCGGGCGCCAGGGCCTGCGCGACTGCCACACCCAGCCGGGTCTTGCCGATTCCGCCGGGGCCGGAGATGGTCAGAAGCCGCATCCCGGACTGGCGCAGCAGTCCGCTCGCAATCCGGATCTCCTCCTGCCGCCCGATGAGTTCCGACATCGGCTGTGGCAAGGGGGGAGCCTGCTGCCGCTTCCGCAACGTCAATGACGGTGCGCCGCGCTGCGTGAGTTCACGCTCCGCCATCCACGTTCGCACATCCGCCGCGGAGATCGCGAACGTCCCGTGTTCCTTCGCGGCGATGAGATCGCCACGAAGGATGGCCCGGCGAATCGTTCGCTCGTTGACCCCAGCCATGCGAGCGGCTTCCAGCGCCGTGAGCGTGCTGGATCCGGAGCCCTCGAGGTGTCCGGTGTCCGGTGTCCGATTCGTCATCGTCATGTCCGTCGTGGTGCGAATCCTCTGTAACTCCACTTCAATCATTGCACGAATCCCATCCAGTTGGGGGATTCAGGTACCGACAATTCGGCTCCCGCACGGGCCATCGCCGCTGGTGGCAGCCGCAACCGCGCGATTCTGGATCACGTAGTTCCCCGCTTCCTCCGACATCGTGCCCACGGCTACATTCTGGATGGGTCCCTGATGAGGAACCGCAGCGAGGTGGAGCCCGGAGGTGTGTTGGTGTGCCGTTGCTCCTTATCCGCCACAACGTCGCGGATGTCGAAACCTGGCGTCACTGGTTCGCGGCGGAGACCGGCACCCGGTATGCGCACGGCGCCCGCCTGGAACGCGTCTTCCGGAATGTCGACGACCCCAGCGAGATCTGGCTCCTGATCGAGTGGGATGACCTGTTTCGCGCGCGACTGTTCGTGACCTCCGACGACCTGGACGCCGCCATCGATCAGGCTGGGGTGGCCGACTGGCCGGATCACTGGTTTCTGGAAGGAGATGACCCTCTTTGATCGCGGCCGAACGTTCCATATGTCCTGACAACTGCTGGATGGAGTAATCGCATGGATGGCAACGCATTCGACTCGGTGACCAAGCTCTTCGCATCCAACCGCTTCTCACGCCGAAAGGCTATCGCCGGAACCGGCCTCGGCATCGCCGCCGGCGCACTTGGCGCGACCGGCCTGGCCGCCGCCACGGCGCAGGAGGCATCACCGGCGGCTGAAACTGCACCCGATGCCCCGACCCTGCTCTTCGTGCAGTCCTTCCAGGCCGGCAGCATCGTCCCCAACGACTCCGCCGAGGACCGCTACACCGTCACCCTCGATCACGGCCTCGGCCAGACCGTCTACTTCTCCGACCGCCCCGACCGCATCGTCGGCGCCCTCCCCACCGATGCGTTCACCGAATGGCTCGGCTTCCCCGACGACAACCCGCCGAATGCCGCCATCCTCACCCAGAACCCCGACGGCAGCGCCACCATGGCCGTGGTCGAACTCTTCACCCCGGTCTACGATGCCGCCGCCGCGCAGATGACCTACGACCTTGCCATCCTCGACCACTGGCAGGATGGTCCGCAGATCCAGTTCGGGGAGACGCCGGTCGACCTGGCGGCCGTGGGCGCGGAGTTCGGCACTGCCCACCTCTTCATCGACGGCATCCTCGACTGCCCGGACGCCACCATGTCGTGCCTCCTCAACGGTGAGTCAGTCGGCACCATCGACAACGCCGAACACGATGGGTACTGCTACAGCGTGGGAGATTTCGCCTGCTTCCCCTGCCAACCGTGGACCAAGGACCCCTCCTACTGGACCGACCAGTGCAACCAGCGATTCGATGTCTGCGGCGGCGATTGCACCCTGTGGAACTTCTGCAGCCGTGATGCCCCGCTCGGGCACACCTACTGCGCCAACTCGGACGCCCGCAGCAACTTCTAGGGAGGCCGATTCATGCTCACGATCACCCTCCTCGGCCTGGCGGCATTGATCGGGCTGGCGCTCGCCGGGCGGTCTGCGCTCGATCTTTCCACACGCTACCGGCGCGTCGAGCAACGTCTCCAGCCACCCGCCCAGCCTGCAGCCACCAGGGCGTCCCGTCCCGACGGACCGGACGCCCTGGTGGGGGAGATCGTCCCGGCATTCGACCTACCGTCCCTGGCGGGTGAGCGCGTCTCTCGAGACGCGCTCCTCGCCGGCGGCAAACCACTCCTGCTCGTGTTCGTCGAGCCGCGCTGCGGCCCATGCTACGAGATCCTGCCCGATCTCGGCGGCTGGCAGCGCGTCTATGGCGACCGTCTCTCGATTGCGCTGGTCAGCTCCGGCGACCCGCAGTCCAATCGGGCCATGACCGGCGAGTACGGGATTCACCCGGTCCTGCTCCAGCAGGAGCACGAGCTGGTGGATGCGCTGAGCCTGGCGCAGGAGCCGGCGGCTGTGTTGGTCCGGCCCAATGGCCAGATCAGCGCTGGCCCACGGTACGGCGCCCGCGCCATTCGCCAACTCGTGGCGGACACGCTGGGAATGGACCTCCCGTCCGCACCGGCACCGGACATGGAGGTTGTCCCGGTAGGGTCCCCGGTGCCGCCCCTGCGGCGCCCCGACCTCAACGGCACGGTGGTCGACCTGGCAGAGCAGGGTGGAGCCCCCACCCTGCTGCTGTTCTGGAGCCCCGGGTGCAGTCACTGTCATGCCCTGCTGCCGGAGGTACGAGCGCTCGAAACAACGACCTATCGCCCCGAGATCATTGTGATCTCGCGTGGGCCGATCGGCCTCAATCAGGCGCTCGGGCTAACGTCCCCAATCGTGCTTGACGACGACCGGACGATCTCGCGGATGTTCGGGGTCGCTGGCACTCCGTCGGCCGCCATCATCGATGAGCGGGGCACCCTGAGATTCCCGGTCACTCGCGGCGCACAAGGTGTTCACACGCTGCTGTCGCGCATCGCCGAGTCGACACCACGCGCAGCCGACTAGCCGATCGTGGTACACAGCATCGCGCTGCCATGGCCCATCCGGGAAGGAACGACATGACCCCGAGTCGGATCGATGCCATCTCCCGCCTGTTCGCCAGGCGGCGGGCCGCTGGCACACCTGTGTCCAACCCGGTGGCGCCACTGTCCGATGCGGAGCACGGGCCGGAGATGCTTTTCGTCCAGTCGTTCCGGTCGGGCCGCATCGTGCCCAGGGACAATGCGACGGGCCGCTACTCGGTCACCCTGGAGCATGGGCTGGGAGAGACCATATTCTTCTCCGACCGTCCGGATCGTGTCACGGGGACCACCCCCACACCGCAGTTCCTCGACGGACTCGGCTTCTCCAGCAAGAACCCGCCCAATGCCGCCCTGCTGATCGACACAGCATCGGGTGAGACCGATCTGGCGGTGGTGGAACTGTTCACCCCGGTCTACGACGAAGCCACCCACACCGTGAGCTACGAGGTCGCGGTGCTCGATGCCTGGGAGACCTCCGCCGGCCAGGGCTTTGCGGACACTCCAACCGATCTGTCGGGAATCCCCAGCGAATTCGGGACTGCCCATCTCTTCATCGATGACTGCGCCGACGAAGATATCACCTGCGTGAACTACGACTCCGGGGACATCGTCGGAACGATCCCCAATGGCGAATTCGATGGATGGTGTTACAGCTGGTGGCCGGCTGCGCGATGTCTCCCCTGCCAGCCATGGAACCGGTCGTACGGGAGCGCCACATTCTACTGGGACTCGATCTGCCGCAAACGATTCTGCGAGGAATCGGGAACATGCTGGGCCGAGTTCTTCCACTGACACCGAGTTCGGTTGAATGCTCGAGATTCTGGAGGGCTGCCGATCGCGTGTCTCGGCCCGCCAACGGACGCAGAACGAGCAAACACCAGCCCAACCGCGAATCACCCGGACTCGGTGTAACCCACCGCCGGACGCTGCGACATCCCTGTTCGCAAAGGAGCCGATCGTGACCCCCTCCAGGATCGAGACCATCACCCGTCTCTTCGCCGACCGCAAGCGCTCCCGTCGCCAGTCCCTCGCCGCCGCCCAGGGCGCTTCGCCACAAGCCTCCCCAATCGCGCCGGATGCCGAACATGGGCCGGAAATGCTCTTCGTCCAGTCATTCCAGTCCGGCCGCATTGTCCCAGTCGATGGCAGCGATGGCCGCTTCACCGTCACGCTCGAACACGGCCTCGGCCAGACCATCTATTTCTCCGACCGTCCGGATCGCGTCGTCGGGGCTGCACCCACCAGGCAATTCCTCGATGGCCTCGGCTTCTCCGAGAACAACCCACCGAATGCCGCCCTGATCGTGGATTCGGGGTCAGGTGAGACCGACCTCGCGGTGGTGGAATTGTTCGCGCCGGTCTACGACGAGACCACCCACACCGTCACCTACGACGTGGCGGTGCTCGATGCCTGGGAGAGGTCCAGCGACATGGGGTTCTCCCAAACCCCGGTCGCCCTCGATGCCGTCGGCGCAACGTTCGGCACCGCCCATGTGTTCATCGACGATTGCGCCGACGGCGACATCACCTGCGGGAACATCTCCAACCATCAGGTCGGCACCATCCCGAATGCCGACTTCGATGGGTGGTGTTACAGCTGGCAGGCCTGGCGTTGCCTCCCGTGCCAGCCGTGGATTCCGAGCTGGGCTGATGCCTTCGTCTATTGGGACACGGCATGCACCAATCGGTTCCCTGAGGAATGCACCGACGCATGCCGGGCCGAAGACTTCTAGCATGCTGCCGGACGCAGCAACCTCCCTGCTCGCAAAGGAGCCGATCGTGACCCCCTCCAGGATCAAGGCCATCACCCGCCTCTTCGCCGACCGGAAACTCTCCCGTCGCCAGTCCCTCACCGCTGCCCAGGACGCCTCGCCGGAAGCATCCTCGACTGCCCCGGACGCCGAACACGGACCGGAAATGTTGTTCGTCCAGTCGTTCCAGTCGGGATCCATCGCGCCAGTGACCGGCGAAGCCGGGCGGTATGCGGTGACCCTCAACAACGGACTGGGGCAAACCATCTACTTCTCGGACCGTCCGGATCGCGTCGTCGGGGCCGCACCCACCCGGCAGTTCCTCGACGGACTCGGCTTCTTCGACGACAACCCGCCCAACGCCGCGCTGATTGTGGAGGCCAGTTCGGGCGAGACCGATCTAGCCGTGGTGGAACTGTTCGCCCCGGTCTACGACGACGCCACCCACACCGTCACCTACGAGATGGCCGTGCTTGAAACATGGGAAGACACGACCGACCTGGGGTTCACGGGCGCCCCAGCCGATTTGTCGACCTTCGATCCCGAGTTCGGTGCCGCTCACCTCTTCATCGACGACTGCGCCGACTACGAGATCTTCTGCATCCACTACGAAACCCGAACCATGGCCGGAAGTATCCCGAGCTCGGATCACGATGGGTATTGCTACAGCTGGATGGGGTACGAGTGCCTTCCCTGCCAGCCATGGCATTGGAACGCGCTCGATGCCACGAGCTACTGGAACCAGCAGTGCAACGCGCGATTCCCGGCCTGCGACAACTCGTGTGATGCCACCAACGTTGCCTGATGCCCGGCCCGTTGGTTCGATCAATCCAAAGGAGTCCCCCGTGACCCCCTCTCGGCTCGATACCATCTCTGACCTGTTCGCCCGTCGCCGGGCCGCTCGCGCAGCCGCCCCGGCGACGCTCTTCGTCCAGTCGTTCCACTCCGGCACCATCACACCCAACAAACACGTTGACGGTCACTACACCATCACCCTGGACCCGGGTCTCGGGGAGACGATCTCCTTCTCCGACCGTCCCGACCGGACCGTCGGATCGACCCCGACCGCCGCCTTCCTGGAGGGGCGCGGCTTCTCCGAGGCCAACCCGCCCAACGCCGCGATCCTCACCAGCAATGCCGAGGGCGACACCACCCTGGCCATCGTCGAACTGTTCGCCCCGGTTTACGACGCCGCCACCGCGAGTGTGACCTATGACGTGGAGATCCTGGACCACTGGAAGGATGAGGCGGAGCTGGGATTCAGCGAAACCCCCGTCAATCTCGATGCCCTCGGCACCACGGACGACCGGGACTCGATCTGCCGCGATCGATGCTGCGAGGGGTGGAGAACATGCTGGGCCGACACGTTCCACTAACTCTCGACCGTCAGACGCAGCGACCTCTCATTCGCCATCGGGACCCGGATCGAACGCCAACCCAACCACGCAGGAGACACACCGACGTGACACCGAACACCTTTTCCACCAACACGAACCGCTCGTCGATCTCACCGACTCGCCGCCAGCTCCTGGGATACGGTGGGGCAATTGCCGCGCTGGTCGCGGGCCTGTCCCCCACTGCACTGCTGGCCGCCCAGACCCCGGAAAGCTCGCCGGCAGCGCGCGCGGACTGGAGCGCTGTCGAAGCGCAACTCGCTGCCGTGGCGCCGTCGACTGCACTGCTCGCCGCCGAACTCGTGGGCGACGAGATCGTGCCGGTCCACGCGGTGCGCGCCGATGATGTGCTGCCGATCGCCTCCAGTTTCAAGTTCTGGATCCTCGGCACGCTGGCGGCCCAGGTCGAAGCCGGCACCCTCGAATGGGAGCAACTGGTCGAAATCCAGGACGACCAGCGCAGCGTTCCCGGTGGCGATCTTCGCTATGCGCCCACCGGCACCACCTACACCATGCGCTACCTCGCCGAGCGCATGATCCAGAAGAGCGACAACACCGCCACCGATCACCTGCTCCACCTCGCGGGCCGCGAGAACGTCGAGCGGATGATGGGCGAAATGGGCCACCACGATCCGTCCCTCAACATTCCGCTGCTCTCTACCCGCGAACTGACGATGCTCAAATTCGCCTACCCCGCTGACAGCCTGGAAACCTACCTGGCGGCCAGTGTCAACGAGAAGCGCCGCATCCTGGCGGAAGAGATCGACGCCATTCCCTACGAGGCACTGTCGGACCTCGACCAGACCGCCCCCGTCGAAATCGACCGCATCGAGTGGTTCGCCACCCGCACCGACCTCGCCCACACTGTGGCCTGGCTCCACGCCGCCTCGCAGCGCCCCGGGCTCCGGCCGGTTGCCGAAATCCTCTCGCTGGAAACACCCATCCCCTTCGACGGCGAAACCTGGCCGTATGTCGGGTACAAGGGCGGCTCGGAGATGGGTGTCCTCAGCGCCACCTGGCTGCTGCAGCGCAATGACGGCCGCACGTTCATCTACACCGTTGGCTTCCGCGACCCCGATGCCGGCATCGACATGAACGCCGCCGTCGACGTGCTTTCCGCTGGCCGCGACCTGCTCGCCACCACCCCATAGCACTGGAGCGCATCCCAATCGTGAACACTCTCCACACACCGCCGATATCCCGTCGCCAGGTCGTGCTCGGCGCCGGCGCGTCGCTGGCCGCAGGCGTGCTGGCGGCGGGTACGGCCGGCAGCGCCACCGCCACGGCGTCCACACCTGCCGGAGCCCAGGTCGATGTCCTGACATCGTTGCGCACCAGCCGCGCGTGGATCAACTACGGTCCGGCTGCACCATTCGATTTCCAGACGGGAACGCATCCGGTCCCGGAGGACCAGGTGCGGTCCGAAATGCAGTTCCTGTACGACGCTGGGTTTCGCGGCATCGTCACCAATGCCGTGACCTACGGGCTGGAGGCCGTCCCTCGCATCGCGAAGGAGATTGGCTTCGATCACGCCATCGCCAAGCTCTGGTGGCCGGACGAGGAAACCTTCGCGACCGAAAAATCGAACCTTGCTCGCGAGATCGACCACATCGATGCAATCATGGTCGGCAACGAAACCGTCAACAAGGCCGTTCATCGCGGCGAGCCCGCGGACGACGCCGTGAACCGGTTGCAGCAGGAAATCGATGCGATGCAGGCGGTGTACGGATGTCCGGTCACCACCGGCCTGCATTTCATCGACTGGCAGCAGCATCCACACATCGCCGGGTTCGGCGATTTCACCTTCTTCAATGCCCAGCCGTGGTGGGTATTGCTGCGCAACAACCCGGTCGCCGCCGCCCAATGGGTCGTGGAGGCGCACACGTTGATCCGAACCTCGCTCCCGGATGACCGCGTGTTCGTGCTTCAGGAGGCAGCGTTTCCGTCCGGGGCCATCGATTCCGCTGCCACGCCCGGGGCAACCCGCGAGAACCAGAAAGTGTTCTACGAACGCCTGATCGAAAGCGGCATCCCGTTTGTCTATGGGTTTTCCGCAGACCAGGAGTACGCCCAAACCTGGTCTCCTCCGGGCGGTTTCGGCGGTCTCTGGGACAGCACCTACCAGCCAAAACCCGTCGTCGACATCCTCGACCTCGGCCCATACCCAATGGACAGCGCATCGCGGTCCCGGTAGCGGCGAACCGTGTATCCGCCCACGCGAACACATCGGCTCTGGAAGGCTGGCGAACCCGTTCCGGCCCGTCGTCGCACGCACATCTCGATTCAGGAGGCATCCATGACCGGCATCACCCGCTCCCAGTCAGGTTCCCTTGCCAGCAGGTTGCACCTCTCGCGCCGACTGGCCATCGCCCACGGCGCGGCTGGTCTCACCGTCGCCGGCATGGCCTCTCTCTCGTCTGCCGGCAGGACCTTCGCCCAGTCCGCCACTCCAGCGGCATCGCCGGTGGCTGCCGTGACGAACACCGTTCCCACGCTTGCCGGCATCGCCTTCGACGATCCCGAATTCGACGGCCAGTTCCTCCGCACGCTCGATCTCATCTTCGACGGCGGCGCGGACATCGGCGAGTGCTTCATCACCGCCCGCAAGGTCATCACGGGCGACACCGACAGCTGGTTCGCCGAATGGTTCGCCCTCGGCGACCGCATTTCGGCCATCGCCGACGACTGCCTGGCGCAGGGACACACCATCAGCGCGCGTGAGGCGTATCTGCGAGCATCGTCGTACTACCGGCAGGCGATGATCTTCTTCTACCGGCCACCGCTGGACGATCGGATGGTCGCTGCCTACCGCCGCCAGCGAGAGACGTTCATGCAGGCGGCCGTCCTCGGCCCGTGGACCTGCGAGACCGTGCAGGTGCCCTACGAGGACACCACCCTCGAAGGTCATTTCCTCACTCCCGGCGGCGATGGACCGTTCCCCACGCTGATCATGGTCGACGGCTACGACGGGACGAAGGAGGAACTCTATTTCTCCGGCGGGCAGGCCGCCCTCAAACGCGGCTACGCGGTCCTGCTGCTTGACGGCCCCGGCCAGGGCGGCGCACTGATCGAGCAGGGACTCGTCTTCCGCCCGGACTGGGAGGCTGTACTCACCCCGGAGGTCGACTGGCTGCTGACCCGCCCCGAGGTCGACCCGAAGCGAATCGCCGTCATGGGCCGCAGCTGGGGCGGCTACCTCGCCCCGCGCGCCGCCACCGCCGAGCACCGGATCGCCGCGCTCGTCGCCGACGCGGCCCAGTACTCCCCCGGCGCCCGGGCCATGCAACTCCTGCCGGAGGAGTACCGCGACAACCCGGAGGCGGCCGACCCGGCAGCGCTCAACGGCATCCTCGAGCAGATGGTGGCGAACGCTCCGCAGCTGGCCTTCTCATTCAACCGCGGCCTGTTCGTCCACGGCGCCGAAACGTACCTGGATTTCGTGCTGCTCTATCCGCCGTACACCATCGACGGGCTCGCGCAGAACATCACCTGCCCAACGCTGGTGCTCGAAGGGGAGAACGATGTGCGTGGCGGCGATGCCCAGCCGCTCTACGACGCGATCACCGCGCCGAAGGACTACATCCTTTTCGCCAACGCCGAAGGTGCCGGCGAGCATGATGAGGCCGGCGCGGCGTCGCTCTTCGCCCAGCGTGTCTTCGACTGGCTGGACGACACCCTCGCCACCGCCGATTAGCCGTCAACACGTAGGGGAGGTCCAGCGAGCGTGTGTCCTTCCTCACCCCGGACCTGCCTATGCCGTCGCCACCAACTCCGGCCCGTCCGGTGGCCGTGTCTTCCGCTCCGTCCAGACCAGGAGCGCCACCGTGGCCAGCATCACCACCCCGCAGAACACGAACGTGGCCGGGAACCCGAGACTGGCCGCGATCGCCGCGCCCGCCAGCGGCCCGATGAAGCCACCAACCGATGTCGCCGAGGCGGTCATCCCGAAGATCATCCCGCGCCGCGCCGGGTCGGTCACGTTCGCGATCAGCGCGTTCGCCGCCGGGATCGTGCCACCGGCGAACACCCCGAACACCGCCTGCAACGCGATCAGGTGCCACGGATGCGTCGCCAGCGCCATCGGCAGGTAGACCAGCCCCGATCCCAGCAGGCAGCCGATCAGGACCGAGCGATGCCCTCGCCGGTCGCCCAGCCGCCCGAGGAAGACCGACGAGATCGCGCTGGTCAGGCCCAGGACCCCCAGTGTCACCCCGGCCAGCGACGACGACGCGCTGGTGAGGTGCCCCGCCAGTTCCTCCACGTACAGCGGCATGATCGGCTGCACGGCCGACGAGGCGAACCGCACCGCAATCAGGGTGAACGTCAGCCCCAGCAGCACCGGCGTGAACAGGATGCGCCACGGCCGCTCGCCCTTGACCTTCTCCCCGCGCGGCTGGGGTTTGAAATCCTCCTGCACCAGGAAAAGGCTCACCAACCCGGCGCAGAGCATCATCCCGGAGGCGATGAAGAACGTCTCCCGGTACCCGACGCCATCGGCCAGCAACCCGCCGAACAGCGGTCCCACTGCCGACCCGGAGAAGATCGCGGTCGAGATCAACCCGAGGCTGAACCCCAGCCGCTCCTTCGGCACCGAGACCGCCACCAGCGCGGTGGCGGCGGTCACCGTCCCGGTCAGGCACCCCTCGATCATCCGCAGCGCCAGCAGGTGCCACGGCGCGGTCGCCAGTCCCATCAACCCGATCGTGATGAACGCCGCGAACTGCGACCGCAGGAGCATCGGCTTGCGTCCGTAGCGGTCCGCCACCACGCCCCAGATCGGCGCGGTGAGCGCCATCGTTCCGGCGCCGGCAGCGTTGATGAGACCGGACCATAGTGCCTGGTCCTCGGTCGAAGTCAGGCCGAGATCGCCGAGGAAGAATGGGAGGAACGGCGCCCGAAGGCTGAACGCGATGATCGCCAGCAACTGCGCCAGCCAGATCGCGTAGAGATTGCGCCGCCAGTTGATCGTTTTTCGGCCGCTGTGCAGTCGCGAGCCGACGACATCGCGGCCGGAGTCCGGCAGGCGCGCTGTCTCCGCCGCCGATCCGCTGGTGGATGACGTGGCATCAGACGCAGATCCGGATCTGTCGCGTGAGGACCCCCACGGAAATCGTGCCATCGCCCCGCGAGTCTACCCGCAGACCGCCCATCCTGTCGCGCCTACCTCGCCAGCAACCTCCGTCACTTGCCGTCATGTCGAGATCATGCATCGCTTCGGCCCCGTCCTCCCGTCCTATGCGACACTCTCCAAAGTTGGATCTGACAAGCTCGCTTTCGAGATGATTCCGTGGCTCAAACGCCACCTACTCCTTGGCCAGCTTCCCCGTACCCGAAGAGTGGCGCCATGTACCCGGAAACGCTCGAACGACACGAGTTGCGGAGTGATACTACATGCAGTATCTTTCGCGGACGTGCGCAGTATGCTTGAGGAATTTGGTTGGGTGCTGGACCGTACCAGCGGCAGCCATCACACGTTCACCAAGGCTCACGAGTACCCGATTGTGGTGACCGTTCACGACAAGCGCGTGAAGCGCGGGTACCTCGACGAGATCTGCGAGCGGCTTGGCCTTGACGAGGAATTCGAGGATTGATCCCATGAATAGCCGGCCACCACTGGCACACTACCTCGCACTTGAGTATCCCTACACCGTCGTCCCGGACGACGGCGCATACTTCATCCGGTTCCCCGACCTCCCGGGTTGCATGACCCAGGTTGAGGATGCGTCAGAGATCGGTGCGATGGCCGACGAAATCCGGGTCCTCTGGCTGGAGACAGCCCATGCCCAGGGACTGGACATTCCTGAACCTGCCATCCAGTCCGAATACAGCGGCAAGTTTGTGGTTCGTGTCCCAAAACAACTTCACCGGGAACTTGTCATTGCTGCTCGTCAGCAGGACATGAGCCTCAACGCGTACGCCATCCATCTCCTCAGCGCGCGAAATATCTCCTCGGAAACGAATGCGCGCCTGGAACGCATCGAGCAACACTTGTCAGCGGCATTGGTCGTATAGAAGCTGAGTTCGGACTGGACTATGCATCAGGTGAAGCCATGTCCGAAGATCTTTATGAGATCATCGCGGCGAACAATCTCCCGCTCTACAGTTGGCCGTATTTGCGGGAACATCTGTCGAATATCGTCTCCCGCATGGGATGGCTGCCCTTCACCCTTCCGGTGCGCACCATCTCCGCGACCAGCCACGCAAGTCCGCCCACGTAGGGGGCGACCTTCCGAGCCGCCAGGCAAGGATGTGTCGGACTGGAGGGTGGTCGCTGGCAA
>CAZSUN010000108.1:7681-12588 GCA_964610045.1 uncultured Sphaerobacteraceae bacterium | reverse complement strand
TTGAGGAGTGCGACTCCTGTCTGTTCGAAGTCCTTCACGTTGCGGGTAACGACCGTCAGACCGTGAACCTGGGCCGTGGCCGCGATAAGGCCGTCAACAGCCTGAAGCCTGCCGCCCTCGCGATGAACCAGGGCCCTGAGTCTTCCCCACTCCTCTGCAACCTCCTCATCAACGGGAAGGATCCGATCAGAAAAGGACGCTCGAGTTTCGCGGAGCCACTCCAGAAATGACGTTCGACGAGCCCCTATTGGCATACGACCGATGCCGTCCATCATTTCCCCGATTGTCAGCACACTGAGAAAGACGTTCTCGCTCTCAATCGTGTCGAGAAACCGAACCACCGACGCATTCGATGGGGTTTTCCTCATCTCCGAAACGGTCACCGTGTCCAGCAGATAGTTCACCATTCGATTTCACGTGGATACGACCGGTCGCGGGTCAGGTCCAGATCATCCCCTTTTGGCATGCTCCGGAGATGCTCCAGGAATGTCTTGTTTGGCTTCTCGCCGGTCAGCCGGTCGTACTCTTCCCGCGTGATCAACACGATCTCCTGATTGCGGCGAGTGACGAATTGTGGTCCCTCCTCAATGGTCCGGGTGAAAACTTCGCTGAACTTGTTCTTTGCTTCCGCGAGTTGCCAGGTCATGCTGATCGCTCCTGTCTAGATTATCTAGATTCTTCGTATTGTACGATGATCGTCAATGGTCTCGTTGCCAACCGCTACCCCTGGCGGCGGTTTCGCGTTCCCACGGGTAGGATGGATCGATCCATCCGGCGTGAGGCGGGGAACAGGGGCAGGCGGTGGGTATCGCGAGCAGGTCGGTTGGATCGTGGACGGTGTCCGATGTTCCACGCGAGGACGATGACGTGGAGCAACGGTGGGTCGACGCCGCCCGGGTCGATTCCTCCGCCTTCGCGCCCCTCTACGAACGTCATGCCCCGGCCATCTACCGCTTCGTCCACCGCCGCGTGGGCGATCCCGACCTGGCCGATGATCTCACCGCCCAGATTTTCGTCCGCGCGATCGAGCGCCTCGACCGCTATCGGCCGAAGCCCGGCGCCACGTTCCGGTCGTGGCTGTTCGCCATCGCCCGCAACATCGTCACCGATACCTGGCGGCGGCAACGCCCGCAGGCCCCGCTCGACCCGGCCATCGAGACCCTGGTCGATCCCGATCCAGGTCCTGACGCCCTTGCCATCGCCGGGGATGAATACACCGCCCTCTGCGCCGTCCTCGATACCCTCCCCGGCTCCCAACGATCCATCGTCGAGTTGCGGCTGGCAGGGCTGACCACCCGCGAGATCATGGCGACGATGGGCATGTCCGAAGCCGCCGTCAAATCCGCGCAAACGCGCGCCTACCGCCGCCTGCGCGAAATCGTGCCACCCGAAGGGTTCCTGTCATGACCCGATCCCATTCCACCGGCCCGAACGAGTACGACCCGGCAGCTGGTCGCGGGACCGACGCCACCGCTGACGCCCTCGACGCCCTGCTGAACCGGATCGCCCACACCCAGGAGACCCCGGGTTCCCGTTCCGCCCGCACCCGCGACGGACAGACACCCCGGATCGACGCTCATGCCGGGGACGACGAGGACCTGCTCGCCGCCGCCGGTTCGTTCCACCGGCGGTTTTCAGCTGCAGAAGCCCGGTCCCCCGGCGCGTCCGGACCATCGCCTCACCTCTGGGAGCAGATCATGTCGCAGACACCCACCCCGGCATTTGCCGGTACCCGAACCAGTGCGGCCGGGCAGGCGATCCCGTCATCGCGGGAAACCAGGCATGCCGCACCGCAGCAGCGCAGGATCGCCAGTCGCCCGATAACGGCATTCGCCAACGCCACGCTCGCGCTCGTCCTCATCCTGGCCGTATTCGGCGGCTGGCGCGCCTGGGACACCCTCCGGAATACCGGGTCACCCCCGCCCGCAACGTCGGTGCCCGGCATGGCGATGCTGCCGGCCACGCCGGACGATGCGGTCGCGGCTGTCGAACCGACTGAACCCGCCTACGCCTGCGATTTCAGTCGCGACATCCCGATCTTTCAGCAGGTGGACGAGTCGCCGGTCGATGGCACCACGCTGGTTCTGACGGCAGGAGGCGATCTCCTGCTGACGTGCCCGGAGGAACTGGAGCCAATCATCCTCGCAACTGAAGTGAATGCCGGCCAGGTCGGTCCTGCCGGTTATCCCGGCCTGGTGTCCTTCTGGACGCCACAGGATGGAACGACGTCCGGGTTCATCACCTACGTCAGTATCTTCAATGGTGCGTCGATCAAGGCCGGAATCCCACCGGAGAGCCTGACGATGCCGAACAGTCCTTCGGGCGACAGTCCGTGGCTGGTCACCAACAGCTTCGACAACCCCGGGATCTGGGAGATCACCGACCTGCGAACCATGCAGACCCGCATCATGGACGACTTCGTCGAATCCGATGTGCCACCCGGGGTGGTCATCGTTCCCGGCGGCACTCCCGTCATCGCCGACGCATCTGGGGACACTTTGGTGATGGGAATCATGACGCGCAGCGACATCGATGCCGAAGGCGCGCTCTTCAAGGTGGAAGGTCTGCCTGGCGCCCTGCTCGTGCTCGATGGGTCGTTCGACAACGCCCACTGGATCGATGTCCCAAACGATCTCGGCGCAACGCGGGACCTCGCACTGTCGCCGGACGGACAGTTCCTGGTGCTGCGAAGCAGTGTCGATGCCAGTTCTCCTGCCAGCCCGGTGAACTACAGCATCGTCCGCACTACCGACGGCGAGGAACTCGGCCGGAGCGATGACATCGCGTTCGTCGATTCCGTCTCCGAAGTGAAGTGGGTGCAGGATGGGCGGGCCATCACATTCACCGACAACGAGGCACTGATGACCTTGGCCGCCGAGGCGGGAGCGCGGCCGCAGACGGTCCTGCAGTCCAATGCCCTCCTGACCGATCTGGGCACGACCTACGATCCGGATGTGGTCCTTGTCACCCGGATGCAGGCGGAGGAGGTCGCGACCGAAACCCCGGATCTGGTGCAGCCGTTGATCTATTCGGTGAATACCCGCACGGGAAAGACAATCGACTTCGAGGGAGTCGACGTCAGCCAGAACACGTCGCCGTGGTTGGCCGATACGCGATTCCTGGTTCTGGCCGAGACCCATCCTGCCTGGATGGACGACTCCAGCAACATCACCCTGCGGGTCGTGGATGCTGTCACCGGGGACACCATCGAGACCATTCAGGGCATCACCTATGTTGACGAACCAGGTGGTCCTTCAATGGGCCCGCGCGGGGTTGCGAGCACCATCGACGGGCATGTGGAGATTGTGGCATTCAATGTCTTGCAGATTCTGGCGATGGAGTCGGGACCGAATGGGTCGACGGTTCGCATGTTGCCGTCTCCCCGTCCCGAAAGTGAGGCGTACAGCGGTATCCTGACCCTCTGGCTTTCGGACGATGGCACACGCCTCTCGCTTTCCATCGACGGCGACGAGTCGGGCACACGCTACCTGCTCGACCTGACTGACCCGAACGCGGAATGGTTGGCGGTCCCACCCCAACCTGGCGCGGTCCAGCCTGGCTATGGCTCTGCGTTCATTACCTTCGTTGCGGGAATGGGCGACTGAACCGGACGACGGACACGATCCGAGGAGAGATTCCTCGCACGCTCGAAATCTCTCCCGGAACCGGGATGACTGCCCGTCATCCCGGTTCCGCGTGTTGCGGCGGCGAAAATCGGCGATGATTGGGAAAGCACCGCGCCCGGGTCCTCATCGAATCGCTCTCGCCAGAGGCAGGGTTCTCCCCATGTTCCAACGCCGCTTCGGGACCCGGATCGATCGCCGCCTGTTGCTCGCCGCGCCCCTCGCCGCCAGTGCCTGGTGGGTGCAACAGGCGCTGGGCCAGCAAACCGCCGTCACCGAAGGCGATTGCGAGGACGAACCGTCCGTCGCCCTCCTCTTTGCCTGGCGTGAGGGCCAGCCGGTCTACGATTCCCCCGCCGATGGCATGCCCCAGATCGACTGGGTCCCGTTCGAACACCCGTCCCTGCCCGCGCCCTACCTCATCCCGCCCGGCTGGACCGGCGTTCCCGCCTGGGCCGATTCGTTCACCCGCAGCGGCATGCCACAGTGGCAGGACACTCCGTTGCAGTTACCGCAACTCACCCTGGCGCGCGTCGTCTCCCCCGGTGGCGAGGCAGTGTTCGAGTACGCGGTCGGCTCGATCCAGGGCGTGCTGCTGACCACCATGGAATCCGCGCACATTGGGAAGCAGAGCGTGCTCGGCGAGGATCCGCGCCTCCGTCCGGTCTGCACGATCGACGACCAGATGAATCCGACGGCCCCCGGCTGGTTCACGGTCGACCGGTCCGGTTCCGGCCTGCTGATCACTTTCGGCAACGCCCTCCAAATGCCGCACGACATCGCCCCGGCCACCGTGGTCACGTTCACCAGCCTCTTCGCGCCACGCCGCCAGATGCCCGACGTGATGTATGAGGTCTTCTTCCGCATCCTCTACCAGTTCCTCGGCGGGGGAGGCGGTGATGGCAGTGACGATGACGGTGGAGACGACGACACGGCGGATGACAGTTCCGACGATGACACCGAGGATGACGAGGACGGGACGGACTGAATCCCGGAAGGAATATGCGGTCGATGACATCACCAGCCGCCGGCTCCCCTTCGCCACGCCCGCCGCAGGAATGGCCGGTCGCCGAGGCGGCCACCATCGCGCCCGGCGCCTGCCGGATCGTGGCCGTCAGGAAACGCTCGGTTGGGGTGTTCAAGGTCAACGGCGAGTTCGTGGCGGTGCTCAACATCCGCCCGCACGAACTGGCCCCTGTCTGCCGGGGCCGGACCGGTGCGACGATGGCATCCGGAGCGAGAACGCACGCGAACTGTTCAGGCTACCCCCGTCAAAAGCCCGCA
>CAZSUN010000108.1:0-7581 GCA_964610045.1 uncultured Sphaerobacteraceae bacterium | reverse complement strand
ATCCGGAGCGAGAACGCACGCGAACTGTTCAGGCTACCCCCGTCAAAAGCCCGCAATCCCGCCTCGTAAGGAACAAAGCAACCAAACCCCTCTTTTCTCGTTCTTCTCTTCACCCCTTGACCGCGCCGGAGGTGAGACCACGCACGTAGAAGCGCATGCCGAAGGCGAAGAGGATCACCAGCGGGATCGAGGCCACCGCGTAGGCCGCCATTTGCGGGCCATACGCAACCGCGCCGAACTGATCCTTGTAGTGCGTCAATCCGACAGTCACCACCTGGATGTTGTCGTCGGTGATCGTCAGTAGTGGCCAGATGAAATCGTTGTACGACCCCACCAGGTGCATGATCGCGAGCGTGACCAGGATCGGCCACGAGAGCGGCAACGCGATCCGGAAGTACTGTTCGAACTCCGAGGCGCCGTCGACCTTGGCGGCGTCGAACAGGTCCTGCGGCAGGGTGGCGAAGAACGACCGGCAGAGCAGGATGCCGAAGATCTGGCCACCAGCGGTCCACGGCAGGATCAGCGCCCACGGCGTGTTCAGCAGCCCAAGCTGGCTGACCAGCACGAACGCCGGGATCAGGGTCAGGATCCCCGGAATCATCAGCAGGGCGAGGATGATGACGTAGATCACCTCCTTGCCCGGGAACTTGTGCCGCGCGAAGACATAGCCGCTGAGCGACGACAGGAACACCACCAGCACCACCGAGACCATCGAGTACCAGAGGGTGTTGAAGATGTAGCGCCGCATCCCGGTCCAGCCGGTGCGGTAGTTCTCCCACCGGATCGGATCGGGCAGGCTCCAGAACCGCCCGAAGATCTGCCCGTTGTCCTTCAGGGAAAGGAAGATCATCAGGGCGATCGTCAGGAAGCTCAACAGCAGCAGCACGGTCAGGATCGTGATGAGGATGGCCTGGGAGATCCAGGAGAGGTAACGGCGGCGGGTCCGGGCCGCGCTGCTGGCCTCGGAGGTGATCGCCGAACGCTCAACCGCGGAACTGGCCATGCGCCCTCCCTCCGTTCATGGACCGGACATCCGTGGGGGCGATTCTCCATGGCCGCCCGCAACAACCGGTCGATTCCGTACGGGCGGACCTACGGTTCCACTTCCCAGGTTGGGAAGGGGTCAGGGGTTGGCGACCATGCCCGGCGCCTTGCCACACAAGTGCCTGGTCGCGGCTGTCGTCCGCCCTTCGGCGCCGGGATAACGGGCCGACGACATCCGCCTGCATTCGGGCAGGGTCAGGTGCCATCAGCGACGGCGGAAGGTCGGCCCCTACGGAACGCGGGATGCATGGCCGATCGGTAGGGGAGGGCTTCCGGCGCAGGTTCAATCGGCCTGACCGGATCTGCGCTGCGCCGGTAATGCCCTCCCGTGCATCGGCAGTTGCACCAAACGGGAGGACACACGCGGCGCAAGATCCATCAAGGCGGGGTCGATCGATTGTGCGCCGCTGGTCCTCCCCTGCCGGATCGACGGACGCGTGGCAGGTTTTCGGGAGCGAGCTGGGCCGAGACAAGCTCGGCAACCCTACGGATTGGGTGTTGGTCATGCCGAGTACTCCACGGAGGATTTGACGTAACGCAGATTGATGATGGTGCCGGCGAGAATGACCATGAAGAGCACCGCGCCGATGGCCGAGGCCATGCCGAAATTGTTGAAACGCACCGCCTGGTAGTAGAGCTCCAACGATGGCACATAGGTCGCGCTGCCAGGGCCGCCGCCCGTGGTCAGGAAGATCGCCGCGAACTCCTGCACGGTGGCGATGAAGGTCAGGATCAGCAACAGACGGATCTGCCCAAGCAGCAACGGCAGGTCGATGTTGAGGATGCGCCGGAAGACCGACGCACCGTCGAGCGCGGCCGAGTCGAACAATTCGCCCGGGATCGAGATGAGCCCGCCGTAGAAGATGAGCAGGGCGAAGGCGCTCACCCACGGGAACCCCATGAACACGATCGACCACATGGCCGTGTCGGCATCGCCGAGCCACGAGCGGGTCCAGCTTTCGAGCCCGATCGCTTCCAGGAACTGGTTGAGGATACCGATATTCGGGTCGTAGACATTCACCCAGAGCAGGACACCGACCACGCCCGGCACGATCACCTGGAGTACGAAGAGCGTACGGTAGGTATAGGCGAGTTTGCCGCTTCGCAGGTGGAAGATCATTTCGGCAATGAGGAGCGGTATCAGGAGCTTGAGGAACCCGGTGACGATCAGGATCACGAGGTTGCCGACACCCGCCCACAGGTATCGGTTCTCCCGCATGTCACGGAAGTTGTCGAACCCGACCCAGTGCGTGTCGCCGCCAGGCGTCCAGTCGGTGAACGCGTGGTAGATGCCCGAGAATGCCGGGTAGTAGTTGAAGACCAGCAGCAGGACGATGGTTGGGATCAGGAAGATATAGGAAATGCGAGCATCCCACACCTCGCGCAGGGTCGAGCGCCCCGTGCGCGTGGCGCCGCGCCAGGCGCGCTCGCCATCCGGCCGCTTGCGGAACCCGAGCACCGCCAGCACGAGCAGGATGACACCAATCACGATCGCGGCGGGGAGCAGGAAGCGTTCCCAGCGCGATTCGGGCTTCGGCAGCGAGAAACTGCCACTCTCGTCCCGTTCGTAGACCGCCGCGCCGGTATCGGTGCCGGCAGCGACAAGAGTGGCATCGGCCGAGAGGGCAACGTCGTGGATGACGGCCCCCGTTTCGTCGCGCTGCGCCACCGTCCCGTCGGTCCCCAGCACGGCGAACACACCGTCGCCGGTTCCAGCGACGATGGTGGCGCCATCGTTGGTCATCGCAACGGCGGTGCTGGCCGTCCCGATGGCGGTGGTCCAGGTGATGTCGCCGCTGGCGCCGTTGATCTGGTAGACCGTGCCGCGATCGTCGCCCGCCACGACTGCCGCGCCATTGCCGGTGACATCGAGCCCGCGGACGGTGTAATCGAGGAGGGTTTCCCAGATGCGCTGGCCATCGCCGCCGAGCAACGCCACGCGCGAGTCGCGGGTGCCGGTCACGACGCGGAATCCCTGACCGCCGCCGTACACCGCCACGCTGGTGACCTGGTCGGTGAGGGTGGTCTGCCAGATCTGGTTGCCGCTGGCGTCGAACTGGGTGACCGTGCGGTCCTGCGCGCCGGCAACGATGATCTGGCCATCGCCGGAAATCGAGACGCTCTGGAAGGTCTGCGTCCCCTTGGCGTTCCAGATCTCCTGGCCGGTGCGGTCGAGCAGGTAGACGTGCCGGTCTTCCGACGCAACGGCGATTCGCTCACCGTCGCGCGAGACCGAGACCCCGTACACGGTCCCGCCCGTTTCGAACCGCCAGAGTTCAGCCCCGGTGGCGTCATAGCCAACCACTGCGTTGTCGCGCTTGCCCGCAACCACCAGCGACCCATCGTCGCTGGCATCGACGGCGTAGGTGACGACGCCATCGTCGGCCGTCCAGTTGGCGGCAAGCGCGCCTGCCGGCCACACCAGGGCGAATACGAGGAGGACCCATGGGAACAGGATGCCCGCCCGCCGTCGTTCGATGTGCTGCATCACTCCCATGGTGACAATCGTCCCGTCCTCCAGGTATACGTCATTCCGTCGAGCGGGCCATACAATGCCCACCGTCACACGCATCGCCCAAAGCGCATTTCGGGCTGTCTGGCTGGTGTTGCCATGGTAGGGAAGGCCTTTCCGGCGCACGCTCAACCACCATGATCGAACGTACGGTGCGCCGGATAATGGCCTTCCTCATCGAGACCCGCGACCAGGTGACCGGAAGGAAGACCATTACCACGCCGCCGGAAGCGGAGATGATGTCCAACCGCTCCACAACACGGCGGCGCGGAAGGTCTTCCCTACCAGTTCCCGGTGGGCGACCGTGGAGGGTCGCCCACACGACGAATGCCGGCATTACACCTGGCTGGCTGGCCGCTTGGATGGATCGGCGAGATCCTCGTCGGTCAGTTGCAGGTGTTCGAGGATCTCCGGGAACAGGCGATCGACCGACGCCTGGTACTGGTCCAGGAAATCCTGC
Organism: uncultured Sphaerobacteraceae bacterium; assembly: GCA_964610045.1. Taxonomy (GTDB): domain Bacteria; phylum Chloroflexota; class Chloroflexia; order Thermomicrobiales; family UBA6265; genus JACCYX01. The sequence goes on along the minus strand of CAZSUN010000108.1, from coordinate 3,565 downwards.
AATTCGAGATCGCCCGAGAAGTACTGCTGGGCGAGGTCGACCCACTCGCGAACCGACGGCTGGTAGTCCGAGATACCGCGTGACCGGTAGGTGCCGGCGGTGTCCTTCTCGGTGTTGCCGATCAGCTTGAGTTGGGCGAACTTGACGGCCAGTTCCTCCGGCAGCTGGACGTCCTTGACGATCGGCGGACCGTTCACCCCGCCGCCCTGCGAATTGTTCGGGTCGAGCTTGTTCTCCAGGAAGACGCCATACCCTTCCGGGCTGGTGAAGTACATCAGGAAGTCCATCTCGAGGTCGTTCTGGGCCTGATCCTTCTTCGGGACCGAGAGGAAGCCGATGTTGACCTCGATCGTCCGGGCGGGGGCGTCGACCGCGTCGCCTTCCATTGTCGGGTTGTTGAACGAACCGATCTCGAACGCCGTCAGCTCGCGGCCGGGCAGCGGGGTGGCGTCTTCCGCCGCGCCACCGCCCGGGATGTAGCGGCCCTCGGCGAGGTTGCTGAGATCGCGCTCGAAGTTGGCCAGCAGTGCCGCCACATCGAGCCGGATCGCCGCCTCGCTGGTGAGGAAGAGGGGGTAGGCATCAGTGCTGCCGAGCCAGCCCGGAGGGGCCGCGCGGTCGCTGAAATCCTTGAAGTTCGTATACAGCGCCTGGAACTCCGGCCCGTTCACCGTCTGCTCGTGATCGCGCAGGGCGACCATCTTGCGCTGCGAGTTGAAGGTGATCTTCGTGGAATCGTCGTTGGTGGGATCGGTCGGGTCGTACGCCCAGACATCGTCGATGCCCTCGCGGAAGTTCCAGTCGCCGGGCTGGGCGCGAACGAGCTCGGCCTCGTGCCGTGTGAACTGGTCGAGATACATGCGGGCGAGCCAGCCGAACCGCATCTCCCAGAACGACTTGTAGTCGCCTTCGATCGCAACCGGGATGTAGCCGGCCGCGGTGAGCTTGTCGCACCAGGACATGAACTGGTCCCAGGTGGGCTGGTTCGTGTCGGTCTGGGCGAGTTCCTCGGCCTCGCCGAGGATGCCTGCCGCCTCGAAGGCCGTCTTGTTGTAGAACCAGAGGACCTGCACGGTTTCGAGATTCAGGGTGTAGATCTCGCCGGTAACCGGGTTGGCCATGTTCTGGACCGCGGCAGCTTCCATCGAATCACGCCACGGCGTGCCGCCGGTGTATGGATTCGGGCGATCGAGATAGGCCGACAGGTCCAGGAACTTCTTGGCCTGGATCAGGTCGGCGACGACATTGCCGTTGACGATCGATTCCGCCGGCACGCCCGCCGCGAACTGGGCGCGGATGAACTCCTGGTAGCCTTCGGACGGCTTCAGTTCCACCCGCACGTCGACATTGGGATTGAGCGCCATGTAGCCATCGGCAACCGCCTGGTACGACTGCGTGTCGGTGCTTTGGGTGGCGATCACGATCGTGCCGGAGAGTTCCTGGGTCGTTTCGCCACCGCTGGGGGTCGCGATATCGACGAGACCCCCATCATCGGCCGGCGTCCCGTCCTGGGCCGCCGCCGGGTTGAGGCCGGTGATCTGGATGAGCATCCCGGCCCCGCCAACCGCGGCGCTGGTGCCGATCAGCTTGCGTCGTGACAACCGATTGTCCGTCATGGTGAACCCTCCAGTACGTGGATGAACCAACGCGAAACCTTTACGAGGACCCGGTTCCCCTCCTGTCCATCTGGTCGCGGGCAATGGCGAGGACATCGCCATCCCATCCGGTCAGGCCAATGAGACGTGGATCGGGAACATTCGCCCCGAGCGCACGGGAGAGGTCGATGCTGGCAGCGGCGATGGTGCGCAGGGCGTTCGCAAGCTGCTCGGGGCCGGCCCGCATCAGCGGGATGGCGGCGCTCATGGCGGCCACCACCTGGTCATCGCGGCCATGAACCGGCACCGCCACACAGCGGAGGCCGGGGGTGTACTCCTGGTCATCGACGGCAAAGCCGAGGTTCCGCACGCCGGCGATTGCCTTCAGCAACTGGTCGAGCGAGCGAATGGGTGAGGATTCGACCTGGGGGAACGAACGATCGGCGTACCGTGCCCGCAGATCCCCGTCGCCGCGGGCAGCCAGGAGCACCTTGCCGAGACCGGTGGCGTGGGCGTACAGGCGTTTGCCGACCTCGGACTGCAGCCGGATTGGGTGCGAGCAATCGACCTTGGCGAGATACACGTTCTCGATGCCGTCAAGGACCGCGAGCTGCGTGGTCTCGTTGATATCCAGCACCACCCGCTCCATGACCGGGATCGCAAGGTCGACCAGGGACCGCTGGGTGGCCCAGGCCTGCCCAATCTCCCAGGTCCTGATCCCGAGGCCGTAGGTGCGGCGGTCGGTATCGAGCTCGATGTACCCGCGGTCGGTGAGCACGGTCAACAGGGCGTGGAGGCTGCTCTTGGGAATCGCCTGGCGGCGGGCGAGTTCGGTGAAGGCCAGGCCGTTCGGTTCGGCGGCCAGACCCTCGATGATGTCCAGCGCGCGGCTGGCCGACTTGACGTGGGCCGGGCGTGAGGCTGGCGCGATGGCCGTGTGGGAGAGATCGTGGGCTTCCACGACTGCCTCCTCAGGCGAGCAACCAAGTTCGGAAATGTGAACCATCGTTCACGTATCTGATGTGCCTGATCCTACTCCCGGCCCGCGAATTGGTCAAGCGGCATAATGCAATCCGATGTTGCACAACTGTCACCCTGGAGGGAATCCCGTGCTGCGAATCCTGCTCACCACAATGGACTGCGCCGACCCGATCAGGCTCGCGGGCTTCTGGAAAGCGGCACTTGGCTATGAGACGCGAGTTGAGAGCGAAGGCTGGGTGATCATCAGCGACCCCGAGGGGAGAGCGGTCGGGCTGGGATTCCAGAAGGTGCCGGAAGGCAAGGTCGTGAAGAATCGCGTCCACCTCGACCTGCTGGTGACGGACGAGCCGATCGAGTCGCGGCGGGAATCGCTGGAATCGCTCGGGGCAACCACCGTGCGGTTTGTCGACAACGGCGAGGAGGGACACCACTTCATCATGCAGGACCCGGAAGGCAACGAATTCTGCCTCGTCCCCGGCCCAGGCAGTGAAGATCCCGCAACAACTGGGTAGGGGAGGTTCTTCCGGCGCCTTTCATTGTCATTCCGATCGCGTGCGAGGATTCTTGTGCGCCGCGCCGATCATGCCCTCCCGTGACGCACCATGGCCAAACGGAGTGTTCCTCCGTGGTGTGTAGCGCAAATTCCCCGGTTTCTCGCGTTCTTTCAATCGAGCGGCATCGTCGTCCTGACGCGTGGGCCCGGCAATTCATATACGAGCGGTGCCGATCCCGCAGGAAATGCGGCAGAAAAGAATCCCTGCCGTTCCGCGCGATTCCTGATTTTCCGTATTCCTGTATTTCTGAAGAAGGTGAAACCGGGATGTCATGGATGATAGGGAACACTGGCCATCCGCAACCAGTCCGGAGAATGATCTGACAGGCAATGCGTTCCGACAAAACCCCTGTCAATCGCTCAACCCACCGCTTGTCATTCCGAGCTTGCGAGGAATCTCCTGGCTTCCCTGAACCAGATTCCTCGCTGCGCTCGG
>CAZSUN010000107.1:0-12792 GCA_964610045.1 uncultured Sphaerobacteraceae bacterium | reverse complement strand
GCCCGCCAATCCGGAAAACGCCCCAGGTTGAATGCAGCCATCCTACATCGCGAACCTCCTGCCTGGCCTCGCCGCCACTCAATGTACGGATCGACGGCCTGCGCGGCAGGTCTGTCGATCCTGGTCCGGCGGAGCGGTTTCCCAGAGCCACCCCACCATCCGTAACCGCGTCCTCGGAGAACTACCCCGCCACCCCGGTCGACGGCGCGGACGGCGTCGCGATCCGCTCCGTCTTCGCCCACGAACCCTGCTTGCGGACGATGTTCCACAGCGCCTTCCACCCGGCCAGACCCCAGATGAACTGGAACAGCCCGATCCCGTGGATCAGCACCACCATCCGCCAGAACGTCATGTCGCCCGAACGCTTCCGGTAATTCGCCGACATGATCGCGCTCGTCCCGAACGCCATCACGTACCCCGCGCCCAGCAGCCCCAGCCACATCGCCAGCGGCAGGTCCAGGCTGAACATGTTCCAGCCGACCACGAACCAGCTCAGGATGATCGCCCCCGGCATCACGAGGCAGGACATCGCCGGCCACGTCAGGCTGAACAGCAGGTCCACCACCGAGTACCACTTGCCCGGCATCACCAGCACTTCCGGAATCCGCTTCCAGCACTGGAAGTACCCCTGCACCCAGCGCGACCGCTGCCGAACCAGCCGCTTCGGGTCGGTGAGACCCTGCTGATGCACGTACGCCTTGTCGGTGAACGCCAGCCGCCACCCCTTGAGCAGCATCTGCAGGCCCAGGTCCAGGTCCTCGGTCAGGCACTCGGTCCACGGCCGGTTCCCCAGCGAGATCAGCGCCGACAACCGCGTGAACTGCCCGTTGCCGCCCAGCCCGGTCGACCCCAGATTGTTCCACCCCTGCTGGTACAACCGGCAGTAGGTGAAGAACTCGATGTCCTGCTGCCGCTCCAGCAGCGACCGCCGGTTGATGATCCGCACGCCGATCTGCACCGCGCCCACATCGTCGTGGCCGAACAGCTCGTTCACGTGCTTCAGCACATGCGTGTCCAGCAGCCCCTCGGCGTCCATCACGCAGACGATCACGGTGGAAGGGTCGATCCCCTGGGCCTCGCACTCCCGCGCCAGTTGCCGGTAGGCGTGGTTGAGCGCCTCGCCCTTGCCCTGCCGCGCGTTCGGCGCCACCCGCTGGATCAGCCGCACCCGGCTGTTCTCCTGGGCAAGCCGCGTCACGATCTCCGCGGTCCCATCGGTCGAGCCATCGTCGATCACCACCACCTCGGGCTCGCCGGGCACCGAGAGCAGCCGCCTCACCGACGCCTCGATCACCAGCTCCTCGTTGAGCGCGGGAACCATGAACATCGTCCGCAACGGGCGATCCGGGGTCCGGATCGGCGGCTCGCCGCCCACCTTCCGGGCCACCAGCACCGAAACGAAGTGGATCAGCGAGATACCGGTCGCCAGGCCGATCACGACCTGCAGGATGAGCACACTCGTATGGTAGAAAGATTCCATGGTTGGTCCGGTCTGGAGAAAATCGCGGGCAGGTCGATTAGGCGGCGATCGCGGCGCGATCGTCCAGCAGCGTCATCCAGGATCCGGGAATACGAGACGCAAGAGCATGAAAAGGCCGGTGGGTTCGGTGCCCCATCGGCCTTCCTTCAACCATTCACATAAACAACACGCCTGGCTCACCCCACGTCTGGCGTGATAGCGGGCGAGGCGTCAGGCGTTGCTCCCTGCGCGGATGCAGGCCCGCTCAGGAGGCCGGAGCCGCCCCCTGGTCCGCCCCCACGCCCTGCTTCTTCTCGGTCCAGATCAGCACGAACGCCGCCAGCAGCATGATCGCCCCACATGCCACGAACGTCGCCCGGAACCCGATGGTGGCCGCCATCCCCGCGCCCGCCAGCGGCCCGATGAACCCGCCCACCGACGCCGCCGAGGCCATCAGCCCGAAGATCATTCCCCGCCGCGCCGGTTCCACGAAGTTGGTGATGAGCGCGTTCGCCGCCGGAATCGTCCCCCCGGCGAACACCCCGAACGCCGCCTGCAACGCGATCAACTGCCACGGATGCTGCGCCAGCGCCATCGGCAGGTAAATCAGCCCCGATCCCATCAGGCACCCGAGGAGGATCGTCCGGTGCCCGGTCCTGTCGCCCAGCCGCCCCAGGAACACCGCCGAAATCGCGCTCGTCACCCCCAGCACCCCCAGCGTCACCCCCGCCAGCGACGACGACGAGCTGGTCAGGTTCCCCGCCAACTGCTCCACGTACAGCGGCATGATCGGCTGCACCGCCGCCGAGGCGAACCGCACCGCGATCACCGTGAACGTCAGACCCAGCAACACCGGCGCCACCAGCAGCTTCCAGTTCGACAGCGCGCTCGATTTCGGACGGTCCGCCTTCGGCGCCGGCCGGAAATTCTCCCGCACCAGGAAGAACGACACCAGCGCGCTCGACGCCATCATCCCCGCCGCGATGCCGAACGTGGCCCTGTATCCCGCCTGGTCGGCCAGGAACCCGCCCACCAGCGGCCCCAGCGCCGACCCCGAGAACACCGCCGTCTGGATCAGCCCCAGCCCGAACCCCATCCGCTCCTTCGGCGTCGTCGTCGCGACCAGCGCCACCGCCGCCGTCACCGTTCCCGCGAACATCCCCTCCACCATCCGCAGCCCCAGCAGGTGCCACGGCGAGGTGGCGAACATCATCAACCCGAGCGTGAAGAACGACACCACCTGCGCCCGCAGCAGCATCGGCTTGCGCCCAAACCGGTCCGCCATCACCCCCCAGATCGGCGCGGTAATCGCCATCGTCCCCGCCCCGAACGAGTTGATCAGGCCAGACCACAGCGCCTGCTCCTCAACCGTATCCACGCCCAGATCGCCCAGGAAAAACGGCAGGAACGGCGCCCGCAGGCTGAACGCGATGATGGAAAGCAACTGCGCCAGCCAGATCGCGTAGAGGTTGGTTCGCCAGTTGATCGGCGGCCTGCCTGGCTGCCGTATCCGGCTGCCCACCGCGTCCTGGCCAGCGCCCTCGCGACGTGAAACCGCCGCCGCCGACTCTGGTCCAGCCCGAACCTCACCCGCCGGTTCCCCGGAGAGCGATCCTGAACCCCCGGTCCGGTCGTCGGTTGCGCTGAATCTGGATGCGAATGGGATGCCCCACGAAAAACGTGCCATCGTTCCCTGAGTCTATCCCCAGACCCCATCCGGCACAATCGCACCGCCTCCCACGCCCGCTCTTATGTCATTTCGATCGGAGCCGCGAAGTCTCTTGCCACAGCAGACACGTCCGCGGTCCGACCCAAAGCACACGTCTTGGTCACGCGAAACTTGCTCGTCATTCTGAGCGAAGCGAAGAACCCCAGATCAAAGTCCTTGGCAGCGCAGCCGCCACCTGGGCAACGACCAGTCAATCAACGGCCGCGAGCAGATTGGCTCGCGTATGGACACCGCATCACGGCGGACGGATTTCGTCCGGGGGTAGTTCGTGAACAGCAACGGTTCTTTGCTGCTGGATTCTCGCAAGCTGCGGAACTCAATCATCTCCGAACGTTGTCACGATGGAGGGAAGGCAAGGAGGCTGATTCTGATCCAAGCGTCTCCCTTGATTCTGGTATTCGCGCTTGACATCGTCCTCAGTGTCATTTAGTGTAACGTTCTACTATTGTTCAGTGACGGAAATTGTCGGCATCTGTCCCACGTTTTCTCGCACTTCGTCCTGGTAGCCAGAGACCAGTAAAACGTACCACCACACGAGGTATCTCGATCCATGGCAACCCGGCCGGTGACAATTCAGGAGGTTGCGGCATTGGCTGGTACGTCGACCAGTACCGTATCCAATCTGCTCAATGGCCGAATTGAGCGAATGCGGCCGGAAACCCGGCAGCGCATTGAAGTGGCCATGGAGCAGCTTGGATACCAGGCCAATCGAGCCGCCCGCCAACTGAAGACGGGCCAGGCACCTATCGTGGGACTGGTAATCCCTTCGGTCGCAAACCCATTCTGGGGGTCGTTCGTCCAAGCGGTGGAAGAGGCTTCCATGGCGCGTGGGTACCAGGTGCTACTCGGTAACGGGGGTCGCGATCCCCAACTGGAACAGCGGTATGCCGAAGCACTTTGGGGGAATGGCGTCCGGGGAATGATCTTTGGATCATCACCGCTTTCTCTCGACTATATCCTGCGACTGGTGGAGCGGGGGCTGCACGTGGTGGTTTTTGACCGCCGGCTTCGTGGCAGCGACGCATTACCACAGTCGCGTATCGATGGCGTCAGCGTGGACAACGTGCTGGGTGGATATCTCGCGACCAAGCACCTGCTTGAACTCGGTCATCGTCGAATTGGCTTCATTTCCGGGCCACTCAAGACCTCAAGCCGGCTCGAGAGATTTGAAGGCTATCGCAATGCCCTGATTGATGCAGGCATTCGATTCGACCCTGAACTCTTCTGGGAAGGCACGGGCTATACCGGTATCGGTGATGTCGAAGGCGCGGAAATCGGGCGCGAAGGCGCTCGCGCGTTACTCGCTGGCTCACGACCTCCGACCGGCATCGTCACGATGAACGATATGTATGCGCTCGGGGCCTACGCCGGTGTTGGTGACGCGGGATTACGGATTCCCCAGGATGTGTCGATTGTCGGCTTCGACGATATTTCGATGGCCGAGATAGCCAATCCTCCACTTACCACCATGCGCCAACCCCTGAAAGACATGATGGCCAAGGCGGTCAACACCTTGATTGACCGGCTCGAACATGTCACCGATGCACCCGCTCAAGTGATGACGGTCCCCACCGAAATCGTTGTTCGGCAATCTACCTCACCACCCTTAATCGTGGAGGAGTCGTAATGACGGAATGCTGATTGTCCCGGAAGCCACTGATTCATCTCGTCCAGGAGTCACCATGCAACTCGTTCTCTTCACCAAACTCTTTCTCGGTCAATCCATTGAGGAGATCGGCGCCGTCGGCGGCCGGCTTGGGTTTGATGGTATTGATCTCCTGGTTCGCCCGGGGTTTCAGGCGGAACCGTCCAACCCCGATAGCATCGGTGCGGCAGTCAACCGCCTCAAGCAGGATGGGCTGAGTGTGCCGATGGCGACCACGGATCTCACCGACCCGTCGGCCATCGATACCCCTCGTCTCTTCAACGGCTTTGCCGAAAACGGCATCAACGTTGTCCGGCTTGGCTACTGGAAATACGACCCCGCCGTCGGCTACACCACGCTTCTGGAGACGGCACGACGACAGCTTGATCAACTGGCCACGCTGGCCGAGGCGGCTGGGATTACCCTCACGATTCAACTGCACGGGGGCACGATTCACGGGTCGGGAGCGCAGACCGCCGCCTTGTTACAGGGACACGATCCTCGAATTCTGGGTGTCTACCCGGACCCCGGCAACCAGACGGTTCAGGATGGTCGCGAGGATTGGCGGTTCACCTTTGACATTCTCGAGCCTTGGATCAACACGGTTGGTGTCAAAAATGGGGGCTGGTTCCCCTCGACGTTAGCCGACTCTGGCCAGCGACGCTGGCACTCGGACTGGCTGGGGTTGGCTGACGGCATGGTGCCCTGGGACGAAATCGTTGGACATCTTGTATCCACGAAGTTTGCCGGCTTGCTGACGCTCCACAGTCATTACGAAGTTCCATATTCTCAGGTTCTTGATCAGACCGCGCTCGATCTCAACTACATCAAGCGCCTAATCGCCGAAGGTGGGGCATAGTCATGAATCTCGAACTCCAGGACAAGGTTGTTCTCGTTACCGGTGGAGCGTCCGGGATCGGCCGCGGCATCAGCATGGCGTTTGCCAGCGAGGGGGCGACCGTGGTGCTGACTTGGTTTACCAGCGAACCGGGTGCGGCCGAAACGGTGGCTGCGATTGAAGCTGATGGCGGGAAGGCGCTCGCCATCCAGGCGGATCTTGCTGAACCAGGTGAGGCCGCACGGGTCGTTGATCGGATCGTCTCAACCTATGGTCGCCTCGACGTGGTCGTCGCCAACTCAGGTGGATTGCTCCAGCGCAGCCCGATAGAAACCTGCTCGCTCGATTTGTGGAACAAGGCCATCGCCGTTAATCTGACCAGCACGTTTCTCACATGCCAGGCGGCGATTCCACACCTAAAACAGACGAAGGGGGCGATCGTAACCGTCAGCTCGCTGGCGGCACACGATGGTGGTGGTGCCGGTTCCGGCCACTACGCGACCGCCAAGGGTGGAGTGCTGACTTTTACCCGCGCCCTGGCTAAGGAGCTAGGACCGGCTGGAGTGCGGGTCAACTCGGTTGCACCTGGCCTGATTGGCACGCAGTTTCACGACCAGTTCAGCACAGCCGAAGGGCGGTTGGCCACAGTTGGCCGGACACCACTCGCGCGGGAAGGTACCCCGGATGACGTCGCGTCGGCGGTCATGTTTCTCGCTTCCGAGCGGGCATCATTCCTGACGGCTGAAGTAATCGAAGTCAATGGTGGTCAGGGGGTCTTCTAGGATGACCGAACGCACCCTTGAAAGCTCAAATATCGTTATCGCGGGCGCGGGAAGTGGTATGGGGAGGGCAACAGCTATTGCGGTCGCTCAGACCGGTGCCAGACTTGTCCTGATTTCCCAGTCGTCGGCTGCTGAGGATGTGGCGACCACAATCCGCAATGGGGGAGGGGATGCCACCGCGTTGGTGGCTGACATGGCTGATTCGGCTGTGGCGCAAACCACCATCGCCGAGGCGCACAAGCGCCTGGGCCGGATTGACGCCTTGGTCAACACCATTGGCAAGAATATCAAGCAACGAGCCTTGAGTGAGCTGACGCCGGATAGCTGGAATGACATGGTCGCAGTCAATTTGACCGCCGCCTTCAACGTCACCCAGTCCGTCGTGCCCTACATGCGCGAGCAAGGCGACGGGTTGATCATCCACATCTCGTCGAGCGCCGCCAAGAAACCGGACGCTTCCGGCGTCTCGTACCAGGCCACAAAGGCAGCTGTGGTCGGTCTCGCCCACGGCACGAGGGAAGAGGAGCGCCAGAACGGCATCCGTACCTCGGTTATTTTCCCGGGGATGACCGACACACCACTGGTGCTCAATCGTCCCACACCCACGCCGCCGGAAGTTCTGGCGCAAGCACTTCAACCCGAGGATGTGGCCGCCGCCGTGCTCTTCATTCTCAGATTGCCGGCACGCGCGATGGTGCCGGAACTCGTGCTCTACCCGAGCCGGCTGTAGTTGGGAGTTGAAATGAGCGATACCGTTCGCGTGGCGATGATCGGCGCTGGCAACATGGCGCGGAAAGTCCACTATCCATCGCTTGCCTCCCTTGATGAAGTCGACATTGTGGCGGTCTGTGACTTGGATTCAACGCGCTTGGACCAGGTCGCCGACACATACAATATCACCGGGCGTTACACCGACTATAGGAAGATGGTTGAAGACGAGCATCCCGATGCGGTCTATTCCATCGGACCACCGCAATACATGTACGACACCTGGGTCTGGCTTTTGCAGCAGGGAGTCAATCTCTTTGTCGAGAAGCCTCTTGGCCTGACCCCGCACCAAACCGCGAACCTGGTGGCGTTGGCAAGGCAATCCGGGTCGATTACCCAGGTTGGCTTTCAGCGTCGGACGACGCCGATGTCGGTGGCCATGCGGGATGCCTGTCTCGAGCGGGGTCCGATCCGGCATGCGGTGGTGCGCTTCTACAAGAACGACCCTCGACCCTTCAGCAATGCGGTCGATCACATGCTCGACGATGGCACACATGCCATTGACACCCTGCGCTGGCTGTGTGGGGGAGAGGTTGTCAACATCCAGTCGGCGGTTCGCCGGACCGATGTCCCTGACATCAACTTCATCACCTCAACCCTGACGTTCGATACCGGAGCGACAGGCATCCTCCTCGCAAGCTGGACCAGCGGCCGGCGCATCTTTTCAATCGAAATGCACGCGCCAGGGATCTGTGCCGAGTTTGACACGGAAGGGGATGGCCGCCTGTTCGCCGATGGCGACACCATTGGCCGTCTCTACAACAGCCAGGAAATTGCCAGCAGTGACGAGTTCCATATCTACGGTGGCTTCCAGGCGAAGAGCCGGGAGTTCATCGATGCCATTCGACTCGGCGAACTGCCGTCGTCCCACTTTGGTGACGCCTGGAAAACCATGGATATCGCCCACCGCATCATCGCGCAGGCGACGATCGCGGGAGTCTAGTCGACCGCGTTTGGAAAGGAGTGATTGCGTATATCTTCGGGACCATTGCTACTTCTCTATACGATAAGACAGTCAAGGAGTCTAACTTGACCACCAAGCACAACCCCACGGTACTGACTCTCGGCGCCAAGCACATTACGCGACGCAATCTGATGGTTGGAGCCACCACCGCGTCGGCGTCGGCGGCATTCCTGCCAGGAGTCTGGAATCCGCGCCGTTCATTCGCGGCTCAGGAATCGGCAAACCTCTCAATCCGCATCTTCCCGTTCGGACCTGGAGTCGAGGATCTCTACGCCGCCTTTAAGTCCGAATTCGAAGCGGAGAATCCGGGTGTCTCGGTCACCATTGATCTGCAACCATGGGACAATCGCTATCCGAAGCTCCTGGCGGACCTGGCCGCCGGCCAGGGCCCGGACGTCTTCTTCATTACGACCGATGTCCTGATTCGATTCTCGGAGGCGAATGCCATCGTTCCGGCCCAGGAGTATGTTCCGGCCGAGGTGTTTGATGGCTACGAAGAGGCTTACCTCGAAGAAGTCACGCTTGATGGCTCGACCTGGTTCGTTCCCTATGACCGTGAGGTGATGCTCCACGCGGCCAACCTCGACCTCATGGAACAGGCGGGCTGGGATACCTCGGCCTTGCCGGAGACCTGGGATGACGTGCGAACACTCAGCCAGGCGGTAGCCGATCTTGGTGATCCTTTCCTCACCGGATTTGGGTACAGCGCGTCGGGAACGTCCCTCAACACCACGTTCTACCCCTACCTGTACCAGTCTGGCGGTCGACCGATTAGTGATGATGGTTCATCGGCCACCTTCAACAGTGCCGAGGGCGTCGAGACCCTGGACTTCATCGTCGAACTCTTTGACAACGGATGGGCAGACCCGGCCTATCTGCAGCCGATTGATGCCGGGCAGGATCCGTTCACGCTAGGTTCGCAGGCGCTTTCCAACAACTTCTTCGTCAATGGACTCCTCCAGCTGCGCCAGAATGCGCCCGATCTCAACTACGCCATCAGTCCGATTCTGACCAACCGTGAAAAGTGGGGTTTCGGTGGCATGCGGTCCTGGGCAATGTCCGAGTCGTCTTCAAACAAGGCAGCGGCGGGACTGTTGCTTGAATTCTTGGCACGTCCAGAGATTGCGAAGCGGCACGGTGAGCTAGCCGGAACCTTCCCGGCACTTGAAGCCGCCCGGGAAGACATCTTCGCCGAGGATGCGGAGATTGCCGGGCTAGCGGAGAACTTGCCGTACATCTTCGGTGAACAGAAGCACAAGTTCGGACGCGACCTGATGCCGCTTGTGATTCCGGAAATCCAGGCCGCCATCATTGGTGAAAAGGATTCACAGCAGGCGCTGGATGATGCCGCGGCCGCAGTCGACGAATTGTTCGCACAGGGATAGCACTGCATGGCTTCTGCGCAACCGAACACAACCCCAACGCTGGCCGTGCCTCGGAGCCGCAGGAGCCGCAGGATCGGTCGCCAGAACCTGGTAGCCTATGCGTTCCTGGCACCAAGTCTGATCCTCTTCCTGGTCTTCCGCCATGGTCCGGCTGCGTTCAGCCTCGTTCTGTCGCTGTTCGACTGGACCATGGTCGATGACCCGGAGTATGTCGGGACCAAAAACTTCGTCACATTGGCCAACGACGACATATTCTGGAAGGCCTTGTGGAATACGGTTAAGTACACCGTCTATTCCGTGCCGCCTGACATCGCGATCGCACTGGTGCTGGCGGTGCTGCTCAACCAGCAGTTGCGGGGGATGCGTATCTTCCGGCTGGCGTACTTCATTCCAGTGGTGACCTCTGGCGCCCTGGTCGCCATCGTGTGGCGATGGCTTTACCAACCACGCGGCATCATCAACGGGCTCCTGATGGATATCGGGCTGGAGCCGCAACGATGGCTGTCCGACCCGGACCTCGTCCTACCATCAATCGCGGCCATGGCCGTCTGGAAACACGTTGGCTTCAATATGCTCATCCTGCTGGCCGGGTTGCAATCGATTCCCAGTGAGATCGAAGAAGCTGCCCGGCTCGATGGAGCTGGCCCGTTCCGGATCTTCTTCAATATCACGCTGCCATTGTTGCGGCCCGTTCTGGTGCTGGCGACGATCCTGACGACCATCGGTTCGTTCCAGATGTTCGACGCGGCCTTTGTGATGACGGGTGGTGGACCGTTCTACGCCTCGACGACGCTGGTCTACTACATCTACGTCCGTGCGTTCGAGCAATACCAGATGGGGTATGGTGCGACGATCGCGTTTGTACTCTTCCTGATCATCCTGGTGGTGACCCTGATTCAACGACGGGTGCTCAGAGGAGATGAAGATGTCTACTAAGCCACTCGATCAAACGCACTATAGTGTGCCGTCGCCATCACGATCCAACGTCCTGATCAGCAAATATGGGCGAATGACCATCAGCTACGTGATCCTGATCGTGGTCGCGGTCGCGATGATAGCCCCATTCGTCGCCATGATCTCGGTGTCGTTGCAAACCGGCAGCAGGGCGGCGGCGTTCCCGATCGACTGGATTCCCAGCTCTCCCACGCTGGAGAATTATCGGAATCTGCTCGAACACTCAAAAATCCTGCGCTGGTTCGGCAACAGTCTCCTGGTCGCGACTGTCGGCACGACGATCGCTCTGGCCACGTCCTCGACGGCAGGATACGCCTTTGCTCGCATGCAGTTCACTGGCCGAAGTGTCCTTTTCTGGGCGTTTCTGGCAATGCTGATGATTCCGAGCGAAGTCACCCTCATCCCGCAGTACATGCTGCTCTCGAAGATTGGTTGGGTGAACACCTACCAGGCATTGATTCTTCCTGGCGTCACCAGCGCCTTCGGCATCTTCATGGTCAGGCAATACCTGCAGGGTTTGCCCAAGGACTATGAGGAAGCAGCCCGGATGGACGGCGCCAGTGAGTTTCAGATTTTCTGGCAAATCGTTCTCCCCATGCTGACGCCAGCCATCGCGACTCTGGGCACGATTCAGTTCCTGAACTACTGGAATGAATTCCTCTACCCGTTGATCGTGACCTCCCAGGCGCATATGCGGACGTTGCCAGTCGGGTTGGCGACGCTGGAGACACCGACTGGTGGGCTGCCCGAAACCTTGGCGGGCGCCACGCTCGCAATCGTGCCGACCGTCGCTGTCTTCCTGTTCTTCCAGAAGTATTTCGTTCGTGGCATTGCCACCACCGGATTGAAGTAGGGGAGTGATCTCCACCCCCACCAGGCATCACGAGTAGAGTGGAAAGTATTCAATGACCAAGCCTAGAGTCGCCGTGCTCATTCCTGTCCCGATGCGCGCCCGGATTCTCGATGATGCGGCTGAGGCCGAGTTGGCTTCCTTCGCCCAGGTCATCGACGCATCCGACGGCAAACCGGCTGCCGCTGACCTCCCGGCTCTGCTCGAAGGAGTGGAGGCGGTCATTTCCGGCTGGGGAACCCCGTCACTCACCTCCGACATTCTGGACCAGGCGCCCAATCTCGGTTTGGTGGCGCATACGGCTGGATCAATCCACAAACTGGTACCGGCAAACGCCATGGAAGGCGGTCTCCGGGTGACGCACGCGGCGGCGATTATCGCGGACGCGGTGGCGGAGTTGGTGCTTGGACAAACCCTGCGCTACCTGCGCGGTCTCGACCAAATGGACGATGGCATGAAGGCCGGAGCTGCCTGGCTCGACATCCGGCGGGACAATCCGGGCCGTTTGCTCGGCGATCAGGTGGTCGGCATTGTGGGAACCGGGCATGTAGGCCGAACGGTGATCGCACGATTCCGCGCCTTTGGTTCAACTGTCCTAGCCTCTGATCCATACCTCAGCGAGGAACAGGCCGCTGACCTTGGTGTCACCAAGGTGGAGCTGGACGACATCTTCGCCAAGTCGGACATCGTTTCCCTGCATGCTCCAGCCTTGCCGGACACCATCGGCATCGTCGATCACAGGCGACTTGGACTGATGCGAGATGGCGCACTGTTCATCAACATGTCGCGGGGAGCGCTCGTCAAGGAGCAGGAGTTGTATGAAGAACTGCTCCGAAACCGCATCTTCGCGATCCTCGATGTCTTTGCGGAGGAGCCGCTGGCGACAGAGAGCCCGTTGCGCAAACTGCCGAATGTCTATCTCTCGCCCCACACCGCTGGGCAGACAGCCGATACCTACCTGCGACAGGGGCGGGCGATGGTTGCTGAGGTCGAGCGCTTCCTTAACAAGAAAGACCTTCAGTACGAAATCTCGCCTGCCGCGTTGGCGACAATGGCGTAATGCCCGCGCGGGAAATCGAGTGCGATCCGCGCCGGATGCCTTTAGAGGACGGTGATCCACCAAGCTCCTGGCGTGCCAGGACTGCTGCCATTTCTCGGCGCCGGACCAGATACCCACGCCCTCGCTCACCCCGACATCCCGCCCACATACTCCTCCACGTACCTCCGCAGCACATCCGCCTCCCGCCGCAACCGATCGGCCGCCTCCCCCTGACCGCCAGCCTCGTACCACTCCGCCGCGGCAACCGCTCAACTCACGCCCGCGCGAATGCCTGTCGTCATCCTGAGCGTCAGCGAAGGATCTCCGGACGAAGTGATCTGGTCCCCAGGTGTTGGACACGAATGGTTCGCGATTGAAT
>CAZSUN010000106.1:7111-12837 GCA_964610045.1 uncultured Sphaerobacteraceae bacterium | reverse complement strand
CCGTCTCGCCCGGCCGTATGTTCGGCTTCCTCGGCACCAACGGCGCCGGCAAAACCACCACCATGCGGATGATCCTCGACATCATCCGGCCGAACGCCGGCGCAATCACCTGGAACGGCACGCCCAACACGAGCATTCCCCGCAACGCCTTCGGCTACCTGCCGGAAGAGCGCGGGCTCTACCCGAAAATGGAGGTGGAGGAACAACTGTTGTTCCTCGCCCAGCTCTACGGCGCGGAGAAGCAGGCCGCGCGGACCGCGCTCGACGAATGGCTGGAGCGGCTGGACATCGTCGAAAACCGCCGCAAGCGGATCGAGCAGTTGAGCAAGGGCAACCAGCAGAAGATCCAGTTCCTCGCCGCCATCCTCCACGATCCCGACATCCTGATCATGGACGAGCCGTTCAGCGGACTCGATCCCGTCAACGCCGAGCAGATGAAGCAGGCGTTCCTCGAAATGCAGCGCCGCGGCAAGACGATCATCTTCTCCACCCACCAGCTGGACGACGCCCAGGAGCTCTGCCAGGAGGTCGTGATCATCCACAAGGGAGAGGTGATGATTTCCGGCACCGTCGATGAGGTGCGGAAAAGCACGGGACGCCAGGTCGTGCGCTTCGACACGGTCGAGGATGCCCCGCTCGACTGGGCCGGGTCCGTGCCAGGCATCAGCGTCGCGCGGGACCGGGCCGATTACCTCGAACTCAGCGTCTCCGACGCGGGCGCGGCCCAACACCTGTTGCACGAGGCGATCAGGCGGAACCTCACCGTCACCCAGTTCGACATCAGCTACCCGTCGCTCAACGATGTCTTTCTGCACCTGGTGCGCCGCATTCCCGGCGCGGCGGAGGATATCGCCGAACTGGCCACCGCCAGCGCCGTGACCGTTCCGGGAGCGTAACCACCATGCCCGACCTCTCACGCATCCGCCTGATCGTCCGCCGCGAGTGGCTTACCCGCTTGCGGCAGCGCAGTTTCCAGATCACCACCATCGTCCAGGTGCTCTTCGTGGTGGTGGCAGGCTGCCTGCCCGCCGTCATCTCGCGGTTCGCCGGCGACGACGGGCCATCGACCAGTACCGTCCTCATCGTCGATGACGCCGATGCCGGAATCGCGTCCAGGCTCGAACCGTACCTGGCGTCGGCAACGGGAGATTCCAGCGACACGATCGCGCTGCTGCCGTACGCTGGAACCGCCGAGGAGGCCCGCGCGGCGGTCGACAACGGCGACGCGGACGCCACCCTCCTCGTGAGCCGCGACCCGTCCGGCGAACTAGTGTTCGAGTACGTCAACGAATCGGGCGAGACCGATGCCACCGCCCAGCTCATCTACGCCGGGGTCGCCTCCATCACGATCGAGGACCGCCTCTCCGCGAGCGGAGTCGACCAGGCCGAATTCCAGGCCGCAATGGCTCCGCCGTCCTTCACGATCGACGCGACCTCGACCGAAACTGCTGACGAGGACGACGGCATCAACGGCGCGAAGATCGCGCTGGCCTACTTCTTCACGATCCTGATGTTCATGGCGATCATGCTGTATGGCACCTGGGTCGCCCAGGGCGTGGTCGAGGAAAAGAGTTCGCGGATCATGGAGATCATGGTCAACGCGGCGACCCCGCGCGATCTGCTCGCCGGCAAGGTGATCGGGATCGGCGCGGCCGGGCTCACGCAGTTGCTGCCGATGCTGCTCGCCGGTGGCATCGTCTTCGGTCTCCAGAAGACCATCGCAAAAGCGATCGGCGCTGACACCGATGCCCTGCCCGACATCGATTTCGGGGCGGTCTCCGTCTCGGCGGTCGGCTGGTTCCTGGTCTATTTCCTGCTCGGGTTCACGCTGTATGCGGCGCTGTACGCGGCGCTGGGATCGCTGGTCAGCCGTCAGGAGGAGGTCAACCAGGCCGTTTCGCCGATGATGACGGTGATGATGCTCGGCTACTTTTCCGCCTTCTTCACCATGTGGGCGCCGGATGCGCTCTATTCGCGCCTGCTCTCGATCTTCCCGCTGACCGCGCCGTTCGTGATGATCTCGCGGGTAATCGTCGGCGATCCCCCCGCCTGGGAGCTGGCCCTGAGCGTGCTGCTGCTGGCGATCAGCGTGGTGGTGGCGATCCTGTTCGCGGCCCGGGTCTACCGGATTGGGGTGCTCTGGTATGGCCAGAAACCGTCGTGGAAGGCGATTTTCTCGCGCGGCCTCGAACAGGCCGCCCGGTAGGTGTCCGGCGACCAACGGTAGGGAAGGCCTTTCCGGCGCATATGCAACCACTCCCGCCCGCATATGGTCCGCGCCGGATAATGGCCTTCCTGGTGACGGTCGGACATCGACGGTGTACCGCAAGGAAGACCATTACCGCGCCAGGCAACGTGTTTCCAGGGTGATTGGATGTGGCGCGGAAGGTCTTCCCTACCCGGGTTGTGGCCGAGGCACCCGGCCTCCAGGCCCTCATCGACAAGGACCCCAACCCGGTGAATCGCAACGCAAACGGCGTCCTGCCCTCCCTGGTCGCTCCCGTCTTCGTGCTGATCTGGAGCACCGGATTCATCGGCGCCCGCTACGGCATGCCCCACGCCGAGCCCGCCACATTCCTGACGATGCGGTTCGCCGGGGTGCTGCTGCTGATGGTGCCCGCCGTGCTGGCGATGCGGGTGCCATTGCCCCCGAAACACCAGGTGCTTCACATCGCCATCGCCGGCACCATGCTGCAGGGTGGTTACCTGCTCGGCGTGTTCGTGGCGATCCGGCACGGGATGGGCGCCGGCCTGGCGGCACTCATCGTCGGATTGCAGCCGGTGCTCACCGCCTTCTTCGCCTCCCTCGTCGGCGAGCGTCTGACCCGCCGCCACTGGATCGCCCTCATCCTCGGGCTGGCCGGGGTGACGCTGGTGGTCTGGGAGCGGCTGACCCTCGACGGTCTGTCGACGATCGCGATCGTGGCCGAGGTGATCGCCCTGCTCTCGATCACCTTCGGCACGCTCTACCAGAAGCGGTTCACCCCCTCGTTCGACCTGCGGATCGGCAGCGTGATCCAGTTCAGCGCGGCGATGCTGGTGGTCGTTCCCGTCGCGCTCCTGTTCGAGACGCGCGAGGTGGACTGGACCAGCGAACTGGTTGGCGCCCTGCTCTGGTCGATCTTCGCCCTCTCCCTCGGGGCGACCTCGCTGCTGTTCATCCTTATCCGGCGGGGCGCGGCCACGAAGGTTGCCAGCCTGATGTACCTCACGCCGGGGGTTACCGCGATCATGGCCTGGATCCTGTTCGACGAGCGGATTTCGCTGATCATGGCGATCGGGATGGTCGTCGCGGCAACCGGGGTTGCCCTGATGGCGAGGACGCCGCGCCGCGAGCGGCCCGCTCCCTGACGTGCAGCGCTGCACCGTTTCCTGGCGGCGTGACATTTCGGACACAAAGTTTCCGCACGCCTGAGATTCCCTATCGTTAGCCTGTTACTGTCGCGCAGGTGCAGCATGGTTCAGGCTGACGATACGGGTCGTTGATCCTGGCGACATGACCGGCGAACCACGGAATGGGCGTTCGTAGCCATCTGGATGGAGCGAGACCGTGGGCGCGATCACCGCAGAAACACAGACCCCCCCCGGATCGGCGCCGGCAATCCCAGGTCCGGCCGTAGCGGGGATTGGCCGCCTCGACGGTGAACCCGGTTGCGTGCTGGAAACCGAGCGGTTGACGAAACGCTTCGGCTCGCTGGTGGCGGTGGACGATCTCAGTCTCCGGATCGAGGCGGGCGAAGTGCTTGGGTTCCTCGGGCCGAACGGCTCGGGGAAGAGCACGACAATCGGGATGATCCTGGGGTTGATCGCCCCGACCTCCGGCGCGATCCGGATTGCCGGGCAACCGCTCGCGAGCTCGCCATCGGTCGTCTGCGAGCATGTCGGCTCGATCATCGAGATCCCTGCCTTCTACCCCTACATGTCCGGCCGCGACAATCTGCGCGCCCACGGCATGATGGTCGGCGGCGTCCCCGAATCGAAGATCGACATGTTACTGGAGAAGGTCGGGCTCGCCGACCGGGCCCGCCACAAGTACAAGTCGTATTCGCTCGGCATGAAGCAGCGCCTCGGGCTCGCAGCAACGATGCTGACCAGCCCGGCGCTGATCATCCTCGACGAGCCCACCAACGGGCTCGACCCGGCCGGGCAGCGCGAGATCCGCGAGATCATCCCCCATCTTGCCGACGAGGGACACGCCGTGCTGCTTGCCAGCCACATGCTGCACGAGGTGGAACAGGTCAGCGACCGGGTACTGATCGTGCGGCAGGGGCACAAAGTCACCGAGGGGCAGGTGGACGACCTGCTGCGACGGGGCGGGTATCTCGAAGTCGTCGTGCCCGGTGACGATCTGGATCACGCCCGGAAGCTGATCCGCCCGCTGCCGGGGGTGGAGCAGGTGACCCTGGAACGCGGCCGGCTGGTGGTGGTGGCGCCGGAAGAGACCGGTGGCACGATCAACCGCACGCTCGCGGAGAGCGGAATCTATGCCAGCGCGATTTCACCGCGCCGGAGTTCGCTTGAGGATTTGTTCCTCGAAATGACCATGGAATCGGATCCACCGGCATGATTGGCAGGCGCACAGGCGAATTGGCAGCCATGCCATCTCAATACCCCGGTTCACCAACGCCTTCCAGTGCCGTCATGTCGAGCGAAGCCCGAGGCGCCAGCCGAGGGCGAAGTCGTGACATCCCTGCGCGTAGCGCCCAAGGCGCCATTACGACCATGCAGCAACATGGCGAGCGTTTGATCGGCATCGACGGCGCATCCCACGGACTGGACGTGCTTCGCACAGGGATGTCTCGACTCCCCAGATTCCTCGCCTGGCGGCTCGTCATCGGGTCCACTCGACATGACGTTGAAACGGGGAATCAATCAGTCAGAGGCAATGACGGCCGGAGCGTGCCATGCTGCGGTTGATGCGGAGCGAACTGTTCCGGCTGCGGAAACGCCCGCAGTGCTGGGTGATGGCGATGATCATGGCGATCGGCGTCATTGCCACCTATACGTCGCTGGCCGTGGCGGCGATCGTGATGGGCGATCCGAACGAGCCGACCGATTTGATCGCCCCCCAGCGGGTCTTCGAGAGCGGCATGCAGATGGTCGCCGGACTCGGTTACATCCTGGTCGCCATCGTTGCCGCCAGCATCATCGGCAACGAATACAGTTGGGGCACGATCCGGCCTCTCGTCGCCCGCGCCCGGAGCCGCCCGGCGCTGATCGGCGCCAAGCTGCTCACCCTCGGCATCTCTATTGTGAGCCTGATGCTGCTCGGCTTCGTCCTGGCGATTTGCTGCTCGATCGTGGGTTCCCTCGTGGTCGGCACCGACATGACGATCGACGCGTCGATCGTGGGCGACTGGAGCCTCTCGCTCCTGCGGATGCTGTTGGCCCAGGCGCCTTACGCCGCACTGGGGTTCTTCGTCACGATGCTGGCACGATCGACCGCGGTCGGGATCGGGGTCGGGATCGGGATCGCCATCCTGGAACCGGCGATCTGGTCGGTGATCGCGCTCGCCACCAGCCGCCTCGAACCGGTCCGGCGACTCGGGCTCGACTACGCCTCGACCACGATGTTCCACATCAACGCCCACATCGAGCAGGTGTCCGCCGGCGAAGCCGCCCGCGCCGCGCTCATCCTCCTGGCCTGGACCATCGCGCTCGTCGCCGCGAGTTTCTGGCTCTTCCTGCGCCGCGACGTCACCAACGATTGAGGCGATTCCAGGATT
>CAZSUN010000106.1:0-7011 GCA_964610045.1 uncultured Sphaerobacteraceae bacterium | reverse complement strand
AGGGTCTGTCGGCCCGTGATCCGTCTCCGAAATCCCGCGGGTGGACAGACCCCGACTCGCTCGCTGGCGCTCGGTCGCAGGGCCGACCACCCCGACGGAATGGTTGTGCGTGATCAACCGGAAAACGCATCAGCCGGTGAATTCCATTGCCGTTCATCCATTACGGCTGGATGTCGATACAATGTCGGGGCGAGTCACGGCCGGTGACCGCCGCCCTTCGCTGGAGTGCCCACCGTGTCGTCTGTCTCTCCCATCGGCCTGCCGGTTACGGCGCTCGACACCCCTGCCCTCATCGTCGACCTCGACCGCCTCGACCAGAACGTCGCCGTCATGCAATCGCTGATGCAGGAGACCGGCGTCAACTGGCGTCCGCACGCAAAGGCCCACAAATCCCCGGCGGTGGCCCACCGGCTGATCGCCGCCGGCGCCGTCGGGATCACCTGCGCCAAACTCTCCGAAGCCGAGGTCTACGCCGCCGCCGGTATTCGCGACATTTTGGTCGCCAACCAGGTCGCGGGCCCGATCAAGGCCCGCCGCCTCGCCCAGCTCGCCCGCGAGATCGACATCATGGTCGCGGTCGACAGCCTCGCCCTCGCCCGGTCCATCAACGATGCCGCCACCGAAGCGGGCTCGCAGCCGCGCGTCGTGATCGAGATCGACTGCGGCATGAACCGGGCTGGCGTCGCCCCAGGGGAACCCGCCGTGGCACTGGCACGGGAGATCGTGGCCCTCGGCAACCTCCGCTTCGCCGGGATCATGTCGTGGGAAGGGCACGTCCTCGGCATCGCGGATGACGGCGAGCGGGCGGCGCAGATCGCGGCATCGCTGGCGTCCGTCGTCGATACCGCCGGGGCGATCCGCGACGCCGGGATCCCGGTCGGGATCGTCTCTTGCGGCGGCACCGGCACCTTCCTCACCACCCGCGGCATCTCCGGCGTGACGGAACTCCAGGCCGGGGGCGGCATTTTCGGCGACGCCTTCTACCGCAGCCTCGGGGTGCCGGTCGCCCCCGCCCTCACCATCGACGTCACAGTCACCAGCCGCCCAAATCCGACCCGGATCATCATCGATGCCGGCCGCAAGACGGTCGACCCGTCGAATGTCCCGCCCACGGTCCTCGGGCTGGACCGCGTGCGGCACATCGGCCTCTCGGCGGAACACGGTACGATCGAACTGGCGGATGCGTCGGAAACGCCCCTGGTGGGCGACCGCCTCACCCTGCAGGTTGGCTACAGCGACCAGGCGGTGCATCTGCACGAGCAGATCCACGCCGTGCGCGACGGGGTAGTCGTCGCTGTCTGGCCAACCCTCGCCCGCGGCAGACTGACGTAGCGACTCCGGCTCAGCGGATCGAGATGCGGCCGGTCATGTCGCGGATCGGGTGGTTCTTGCAGACGTAGGTCACGCAGCCGCGCCGCGTGAAGGTGTGCGCAAAGGTCTCGCCCGGATCGACCTGGCCGGAGTCGAACCTGCCGTCGAGTGCGGCGATCCCGACCCAGGCGGAACCTGCGTTCAGCCAGGTCACCGTCGCACCCACCGGTACGCAGACGGTGTCCGGCAGACGACGGTCATCGGCGATCACGATCTCCGGCGACGGCAGCTCCACGCCGGGAGCAGGCTGCGCGGCGAGCGGCTCGGTCGCAACGGAGATCCCGGCCGCCTGACCGGACGCCGGCCTGGCGGCTGCAGCAACGACCGGTATCGCCGCCAGACCTCGGAGGAACGACCGCCGCGACAGGGAGCGGAGGGCGGGAGCGGGGAGCAGGGCCTGCGTCGCCATGGGGTGTCCTTTGGATGCCGTGCGCATGCTGCGATCAACCTGCCACCGGCTCGCACCGGGGCATTTCGCCATCCGGATACCGGAACTCGATGCCGTACTTGGGCGCGACCGCCAGGATCCGGCCCAGATCCGCCTCCCAGGGTGACCGGCCGGCCCGGTCGCCGACCTCGGCCAGGAACTGGCCGTGGATCACGCCAGGCGTGGCGATCACCAGCATCCGCGATGGCCGGCAACCGGGATTGACGAACCCATGCACCGTCCCGCGCGGGATGGCGATGGCATCGCCCTGGACCAGGAGGATCTCCCGATCGCCCACGAGGACGTGGTAGACGCCATCGAGCACCACCAGCGTGAAATCGTCGTAGCGGTGCGCGTGCGGGGGAAACCCTCCGGCCGGCGGCGTGGTGTACTCGAGGAGTGCGTAGGATCCGCCGGTCTCGTCCGTCGATGCCCGGATGATCACCTGGTCGGTCAGCAGGGTCAGGCCCTGGTTGGCAGCCGCCGTTGCGCGTGCTGTCGAGGCAGGGTCGTGCGTCATCATGCGGTCGTCTCCTCAGGTTGCGGCCTGTCACCCGGCACAGCCGGGTTGGCGTTGATCCAAGTCTGCGCCTCACCGCATCGATCTCCCACGCACACTCTCCCCACACTGTCACCAGACTTCCGGGCGTGTACGTGGTGAACCCGTTCCGTGACTGGTACGATGCGATTCTCCGGGTCCTCATGAACGGCACCCCCGCCGGGTCGTCCGGCAGCCCAGCGTGTGGAGGGCAACCAGATGGCGGGACACCAGGAACGCTTCGGGGACCAGTTGCGCCGGCACCGGGAAGCTGCGGGGTACTCGCAGGAGGAACTCGCCGAGCGCGCTGGCATGTCGGTGAACGCCATCGGCGCGCTCGAGCGCGGCGAGCGAAAACGCCCGTATCCCGACACCATCCGGAAGCTGGCGGATGCGCTTCGCCTGGATGAAACGGCCCGGTTGGCCCTCGCCGCCTCGCTCCGGGGCGGATTGCTGGCCGGAACCGCCTCGGCTTCGATCGACCCGGTACACCCCACCGCGATCGCGGACCTCCCGGGCGAACCGACGCCGTTCATGGGCCGTGACCGTGAACTGGGTGTGGTGCGGCACCTGCTGGCGCACGCCGAAGGCCGCCTCCTCACCCTGATCGGCCCAGGTGGTGTGGGCAAAACCCGGCTGGCCCTGCACCTGGCGCGATCGGTGGCGAGCGACTACGCCGACGGCACGGTGTGGGCGGAACTCGCGCCCCTGTCCGACCCTGCCCTGGTGTTCCCCACCATCGGCCGCGCGATCGGGCTCGAAGATTCCACCACCAGTGATCCCGCCGCGGCCGTTCGGGCCTGGCTGCGAACCCGGCAGGTGCTGCTGGTGCTGGACAACCTCGAACACCTGCCCGGTGCGGGGCAGGATGTGGCTCACCTGCTGTCGACCTGCCCCGATCTCCGGATACTCGCCACCAGCCGGTCTCCCCTCCGGATCCGGGGCGAGCAGGAGTACCCGGTGCCACCGCTGGAGCTGCCCACGGCCAGCCTGGTCAACGATCCCGCCGATATCGCGGCCATCTCCGCAGTGCAGTTCTTCGTATGGCAGGCGCAGCAGAAGAACCCCGCCTTCACCCTCACCCACGACAACGCGCCGATCGTGGCGGCGATCTGCCGCCGCCTCGACGGCCTGCCACTGGCCCTGGAACTCGTCGCCTCGCGCACCCGTGCCCTGAGTCCAGCCGAATTGCTTGCCCGGCTCGACCGGCAGATGCCGCTGCTGGTCGGCGGTGCCCGCGACCTGCCGCAACGCCAGCAGACCATGCGGGCCGCGATCGACTGGAGTCATGCGCTGCTCGATCCGGAGGTCCGGGTCCTGTTCCGCCGCCTGGCGGTGTTCGCCGGGGGCTGGACCCTCGACGCCGCCGACGCCGTGGCTGCGAGCGACATCACCTTCGACCAACTGGACGCTCTGGTCGAGCAATCGATGGTGACCGTCTCGCCCGATCCGGGGGAGACCCGCTACGGCATGCTGGAACCGATCCGGCAGTTCGCCCTCGACCGGCTGGAGGACGCGGGTGAGACAGCGGCGACCCAGCGCCGGCACGCCACCTGTTTCATGGACCTCGCCGAACGAGCCGCGCAGGAACTCGAGGGCCGTGGCGGCCAGATCACCTGGCTCCAGCGGCTGGAGCGGGAGCACGACAACTTCCGGGCGGCGCTCGCCTGGAGCGAACAGGCGCCCGACGGGGGCGACATTGGTCTCCGCATCGCCACCGCGCTCTGGCGCTTCTGGGAAATGCGCTGGTATGTGGATGAAGGCAGCAGATGGCTCGACAGCTTCCTGGCACTGGGCGATGACGTGTCTCCCATGCTGCGGGCCAGGGCGCTGTCCGCTGCAGGCAACCTGGCGCGCGACCGGTCGGACCACACCAGGGCGGTGGCCTTCCACCAGCAGAGCCTGGCATTGCGGCGGCAATTGGGCGACACCCGCGGCATCGCCATCTCGCTCAACAACCTTGGCGTCATCGCCCGTGACCGTGGGGACGCCGAGGAGACCTTGCGGCTGGGGCAGGAAAGCCTGGCGCTGTTCCGGGAGGCCGGGGACGAGCATGGCGCGGCGATCGCCCTGATCGGCCTCGGGAAAGCCGCCAGCCAGCTGGGAGACGGGCCGCAGGCCAGGCAGTACTTCGAGGAGTGCCTGGCCCTGTTTCGCGCATCCGGCGACGACTGGCACACCGCCTGGGTGCTGAACTACCTGGCGGAACTGCTGGTCGGGCAGGGGGATTTCGCGATGGCCCGCTCCGTGGCGGGCGAGGGGCTTGCGATGCACCAGCGCGCGGACGACGCCTGGGGCACCGCGGCGGCGCTCGCCATCCTCGGCAAGGCCGACCAGGCCGGGGGCGATCTCGACCGTGCCGCGTTACGATTCGCCCGCTCGCTCCAGTTGCTGACCGGTGCCCGGATCGACCGGGCAATACCGGCCTGTCTCGATGACCTGGCCGGGGTGTTGCTGGCAACCGGTGAACCCGAACCGGCAGCCTGGCTGGCCGGGGCCGCCGAATCACTGCGCGCTGAGGGGATCCCCAGCGACACTCCAATCCCTGGGATGGCGGCAGACCTTACCGGATTGCGGGATGGTCCGCACACCGCGGCGTGGCTCCTGGGTCGTGCCTGCTCGCGCGACCAGGTCTATGCCCGGGCCCGGGAGATTGCCGCTATCGTGGCGCCCGATACGCCCGGTACTGTCGAGTAGGCCGGGCATTCCCTGGTTTCGCGACCACATTCGCCGGCACCCGCGGAGGGCTGGCAACTGGCCCTCCCGGCCATCTTCCACGGGTTGACCGCAAGGCATCGCATCCGGTAGAATTGCCCAAGATTCGAACAGATGTTCGCACGCCACAGCGAGACCCTGAACCCACCAATCCGAACCGGGAATGGTGCACAATAGCGGCGTCGAACATCGCTCGAGGGAACCGATCGCATCGTGGCGGAGCGCCGAAGCGCCGTTGTACCAGGCTCACCAGAGCCTCCACGAAAGGCATTCCTGCATGGCAGTAGAAGAACGCGCGGAACGGGGCAAGGCCGTCGATCTCGCAATCGCCCAGATCGAGCGCCAGTTCGGCAAAGGCTCCATCATGAAGATGAAGCCCGGCGAAACCAACCCGATGCAGGTCGCCAGCATTCCCACCGGCAGCATCGCGCTCGACCTCGCGCTTGGCATCGGCGGGGTGCCGCGTGGCCGCATCATCGAGATCTACGGACCGGAGTCCTCCGGCAAAACCACGCTCGCCCTGCACATCATTGCCGAAGCCCAGAAGCTGGGCGGCATGGCGGCCATCGTGGATGCCGAACACGCGCTCGACCCCCTGTATGCGGGGCGCCTTGGCGTGGATCTCGACGATCTGCTCATCTCCCAGCCGGACACCGGCGAGCAGGCGCTGGAAATCACCGAAACCCTCGTCCGCTCCGGCGCGCTCGACGTGATCGTGGTCGACTCGGTCGCCGCACTGGTGCCGAAGGCCGAGATCGAGGGCGACATGGGCGATTCCCACGTCGGTCTCCAGGCCCGCCTGATGAGCCAGGCGCTGCGCAAGCTGACCGGCGCCATCAGCCGCTCGAACACCTGCGTCATCTTCATCAACCAGTTGCGGATGAAGATCGGCGTCATGTTCGGCTCGCCGGAAACCACCACCGGCGGCAATGCCCTCAAATTCTACGCCTCGGTGCGCATGGACATCCGCCGGATCGAGACCCTGAAGGACGGGCAGGACGCGATCGGCATCCGGGCCCGGGTGAAGGTGATCAAGAACAAGGTCGCCCCGCCCTTCCGCCAGGCCGAATTCGACATCATGTACAACGAGGGCATCTCCGTCTCCGGCAGCGTGCTCGATGTCGCCACCGACCTTGGCATCGTCCGCAAGAGCGGCGCCTGGTTCTACCTTGAGGAAGACCGGCTCGGCCAGGGACGGGAGAACGCGAAGACCTATCTCAAGAACAACCCGGATGTGCTCGACGATATCCGCAACCGGATCAAGGCGGCCTCGCCCGAACTTTCCGGCCGGATCGAGTACGCCCACCAGGAGAACGACGCGAAGGTCGACGCTGATGGCGTGCTCCTCGAAATCTGATCGACTGTTCATTCGAATATGGCAAACGCCTTTCCGACGCCGTTGGCCGGAAAGGCGTTTGCCGTTGTGACAGCCGTCCAATCCTTCCGCGACACCTCGGCAATATGCTACCGTGTGTGTGTACGAACAGTGGATGGAACGTCGTTTCGAGGGGAGAGTCTGGGCATGACGCAGTACGCGGGTTTCTGGCGCCGGTTCGCAGCGTACCTCATAGATTGGGTTATTTTGATCATTGCGGCCGTGATTATCCGGCTTGTGCTGGCCGACTGGCTGGCGGGCACAATCACATTCTTCCTCGGCTGGCTCTACTTCGCCGGAATGGAAAGCTCGACCCGGCAGGCCACCCTCGGCAAGGGGGCGATGGGCGTCTTCGTCACCGACATGGACGGCCAGCGGATTTCGTTCCTGAGGGCCACGGGCCGCTACTTTGCAAAGTGGCTCTCCGGACTCATCCTGATGGTCGGTTACATCATGGCGGCGTTCACCGCCCGCAAGCAAGCGCTGCACGACATCCTCGCCAGCACCCTGGTGCTGTACCGCTGAGATATGGTCCCTCATCATGACGCAACGCAACCGGGCCGGAGGAAAATCCTCCGGCCCGGT
>CAZSUN010000105.1:0-12861 GCA_964610045.1 uncultured Sphaerobacteraceae bacterium | reverse complement strand
TGGTCGGCCAGATGGTCGAGGCTGGGGTTAACCAGATCATCTTCAGCCTCGGCGATGGCATCCGGTACGATTCGCACCCCGAAATCGCCGTCGAGGGGGCCTGGACCCCGGCGGAAATGAAGGCTGAAAAGGCGCGACTCGCCGGACTTGGCATTACGCTGGTGCCGAAGCTGAACTTCTCAACCGCGCACGACCTGTGGCTTGGCGACTATCACCGGATGGTCTCCACTCCGGTCTACTACCAGGTCTGTTCCGACCTGATCGCCGAGGTCATCGACATCTTCGACAATCCGCCCTTGTTCCATCTCGGCTACGACGAGGAGACCTGGAACCACCAGAGCTGGTACGAGTATGTGGTGGTTCGCGCGCACGACCTGTGGTGGCGCGACTTCCTCTGGTTCGTGGAGCAGGTGGAATCGCGGGGCTCGCGACCATGGATTTGGTCGGACAAGATCTGGACGCACACCAGCGAGTTCATGGCCCGGATGCCGAAATCGATCATTCAGAGCAACTGGTACTACCACGATATGTTCGACCCCGAAACCGATCAGGCGAACGCCACGAAGCAGGGGATCGATCTGGCCCTTCCGCCAGCCGCGCGCAAGCGGACAACGTCGTTCCACGCCTACCGCGATCTTGAGGCGGGCGGTTGGGACCAGGTGCCCGCCGGGAGCGTTGATGTCGATCACGACAACTTCCCCAACACGGTGTCCTGGGCGCAGCAAAACCTGCCGGAATCACGGGTGCTCGGATTCATGCAGACCACCTGGCGTCCACTGATCGAAACGTACCGGGAACAGTTCGAACTGGGCGTGGCGAAGCTTGCCGAGGGGCGTCAACGCTACGCCCCCGATGGCTGGGCGAACGAGTAAGCGCATCCCGCGGAAACAAACCAGTCGCGGAGTGAAAGAAAAGGGACAGCCATGAAAACGACTCGCCGAACATTCACCGCCGGAGCCGCACTTGCCGCGACGGCTCTCTCCACTGGCTTCGCGCCAGCCGTTCACGCCCAGGAGAAGGCGGAGGTGCGGATGGCCACCTACACCGTTAGCGAAGCCTGGGACGCGATGATCCAGAAGATGGTGGACGACTTCAACGCCCAGAGCACGCTGGCCACGGTCAAGCTGGAGTTCCGCCCGGGCGACCAGTACTGGGACAAGCTCCAGACCGAATTTGCCGGTGGGAACGCGCCCGACATCACGGTCAACCAGTCGAATTGGGTGATCCCTGGCGCCTCCCGCGGGATGTTCCTGGACTTGAATCCGTACTACGAGCGCGATCAGGTGGACCTGAGCGACCTCTGGTACGATATGACCCGCGAATGGCAGTGGGAGGGTGGCATTTACGGGGGCCTGCTCTACGCCACCGGCCAGGCCCTCTACTACAACAAGGGCCTCCTGGAAGCGGCTGGCGAGCCGGCGCCCAGTGCCGGCTGGACCTGGGATGACCTGCTGGAATCGGCCAAGCGCCTCACCAACGAGGCCGAAGGCATCTACGGGGTCGGGTTCTCCGAGCCCAATCCACCGTACTGGAGTTGCGGGTTCATTCATGCCAATGGCGGCACCGTGTTGAACGATGCCTACGACGAATGCACCCTCAATTCGCCGGAAACGCGAGAGGCACTGCAGTGGATTGTGGACCTGACGCACGTCCACAAGGTCGCGCCGATCCTGGTGCGCGAAGATGGCACCGATGATCCGTTCGTGGCGGGCAGGATTGCCTACTATTTCGCCGGGACGTGGGACGAGTCGGCGGTGCGGAGCTCGGGGATCGACTGGGACTTCCTGCCGATGCCAGCGCACCCGGCAACCGGCAATCGCTCGGTGCAGAACGGCTCCAACGCCTGGTCCATCCTCAGCTCCTCCTCCAATCCCGATGCGGCCTGGGAGGTGATGAAGTACATCGGTGGCGCCAATGGGGCGAAAGCCTCGATGGGCGCCGGCATTCCTGGCTACACGTCCGTGATCGAGAGCGAGGAGTTCCTGGCCCTGCACGAACCTCAGGACATCTCCATTCCGCTCAAGGACTTCCAGGAGATTGGCCACGACTACTATCCCACCGAGGATGCCTCGGAATGGTGGAACGCCGTGACCCAGGAGCTGGGGCCGATGTGGACCGGTGAGGACACGGTGGAGAATTCCACTCAACGGGCCACCGATGCCGTCAACGACATCTTCTCGCGCCGCGGCTTCTAGATCGATCGTTTTCCATGTGCCGACCGGCAAGGAATGCCCTGGTCGGTCGGCCCTATCTCGGGGAACGTTTGCAATCGGTCGCCGGGGCTTCCTCAACCGCGGCGTGAGGTTCACAGGATTGAACGGCCAATGGACGAGATTCGATATGGCGTAATTGGCTTGCGGCGCGGAGAGAGCTTCCTGCGGGCGGCCAATGCGGTCGGTGGGGCGCGTGTGGTGGCGCTGCACGATGTCGACGCTGCTCGGGTCGGGAAGGTGGCCGCCCGGATTGGGGCCGATCCGTACACCGACCTGGATGCCTTCCTCGCCGCGGATTTCGACGTTGTGGTAGTGGCGTCACCGATGCCGTTCCATGCCGCCCAGGCCATCGCCGCGCTCGAGGCCGGCAAACATGTGCTCTCCGAGGTGTTGCCCTGCCATACGGTGGCCGAGGCGCAGGCCCTGGTGGCCGCGGTCCAACGCGGTGGTCGCCAGTACATGCTGGCCGAGAACTGCAACTACTACGACGAAATCGAGATCGTCCGGCGCCTGCACCAGCAGGGTCGATTTGGCCGCGTCTATTTTGCCGAAGGTGACTACATTCACGATTGCGATGGGCTGTGGTTCGGGCCGGATGGTGCGCTGACCTGGCGCGGGCGCGGGCTGCTTGGTGTCTACGGCACACACGGTCTTGGTCCGGTGCTGGCGATCACCGGCGATCGGGTTGTCACCGTGCGCTGCACCATCGTGCCGGCGGGTGTCGTGCTGCCGGATGTGCCGATTCCCACCATGCACCTGCTGGAGATGACGACCGACAGTGGGATGGTGGTTCGCACGCGAGTCGATGCCGTGTCGCCTCGTCCGCATCCCACCACGACCTACTTCACGATCCAGGGCACGGATGGCAGCTACGAGTCGACTCGCTCGGGGCAGGATACCGGGCGGATCTGGCTGCGCGATCGGCATGGTGGCATCGGGGTGAGCAGCCACGAGCCGTGGCATCCGATCGACGACCTGGCCGCTGAAATGATTCCCGACCGCCTCGGCGGGGAAGCGATCGAGGTTGGTCATGGCACGTCCGAATACTGGTTGTTGCGGGAGTTTGGCGAAGCGTTGCGTTCCGGCGAGTCGATGCCGATCGACGTGCATGCGGCCATGGACATGACGCTGCCCTGCATCCTGGCGCGCGAGTCGGCTGAGGCCGGTGGGTCCGTGCTGGCGGTGCCGAACAGTCGCGACTGGTGAGGGCGGGGTCGATTTGGGTGACTCCCGGAACCGGTGACGTCGTGCCGGGTGATGCCGCCATCCGTGACACCGGTTCCGACGGGCCACGGCGATTCAGCCGGAGTCGGGATGAGGGCTCAGCGTGGAGCCGCCTCGCATCTTGACAGGTGCCCATCATCTCCTTAGCATGAAATTCAGTTTCACGACAATGAGGCATCGCCCTCTCCAGGCCCATGCCGGGTATTGGGCACTAACCAGCATCGGCAGCCAGCTGAACTGGATGCGACGCCCATTGTGAGCGTTTCCCAGCCATGAAATGATGTTTCATGGCTGGGAGCGGCTCGACACCTTTCGACCACCATCCGATCCGCCGGCCAGTGCCGGCCCATCGACCACTTCCGGTTCCGCGCTCGGCCGTACGAGAGAGGAGGCGTTTCGTCGCATCAGGGACCCATTCGTCAATCGGTCTTTTCCGGTATCCAGGCGAAGGAGTGCATTCCATGGTTACACGCAACTCTCAGGTTTCTCGACGTACGCTCAACAAAGGCCTTGCCGCCGCATCGGCCGTGGCCCTGACTGGTGGCATCTCGATTGGTTCCGCGGGCGCGCAGGACAAGGCCACCATCCGGATGGCCACCTACACCATCAGTGAAACCTGGGATGCCGCGATCCAGGCCCAGATCGACGCATTCAACGCCCAGAGCAAACTCGCCAACGTCGAGATCGAATTCCGCCCCGGCGACCAGTACTGGGACAAGATCCAGACCGAATTCGCCGGCGGCAACGCCCCGGACATCACCCTGAACCAGATCGACTGGCTGGCGCCGGGCGCCTCGCGCGGCATGTTCGTCGATCTCCGGCCGTTTTACGAGCGCGATGCGGTGGATCTGAGCGGGCTCTGGTACGACATGGAGCAGGAGTGGAGCTGGGAAGGCGGCATGTATGGCGCCCTTCTCTATGCCGGTGGCCAGGCGCTCTATGTGAACAAGGACCTGCTGGCCGCCGCGGAGGAACCGCTTCCGGAAGCAGGCTGGACCTGGGACGACCTGCTCGCATCGGCGCAAAAGCTCACCAGCGAGGCCGATGGCGTGTATGGCGTCACGCTCTCCAACCCGAACCCGCCCTACTGGGGATGTGCCTTCATTCATGGCGCCGGCGGCACGGTGCTGAACGATGCGCGCGACGAGGCCACGATCAATTCCCCCGAGGCCCAGGCCGCCCTTCAGTGGCTGGTCGACCTGACCCACGTCCACAAGGTCGCGCCGGTTCTGGTGCAGGAATCGGGCGCCGAGAACCCGTTCGTGGCTGGCAAGATCGCCTACTACTTCGGGGGCACCTGGGATGAGGCCGCCGTGCGGGTCGCCGGTTTCGACTGGGACTTCCTGCCGATGCCCGCCCACCCGGAAACCGGCATTCGCTCGGTCCAGATGGGCTCCAACGCCTGGTCGATCCTCAGCACCACCGGCAACGAGGATGCCGCCTGGGAAGTCGTGAAGTACCTTGGCGGACCGGATGGCGCGGCCGGAGTCGCCTCGCTGGGCATTCCGGGCTGGACCTCCGTGGTCGAAAGCCCCGAGTTCCTCGAAGCCCACCTGCCGGGCGATATCACGATTCCGGTGGCCGACTTCAGCGAGGTGGGGCACGACTACTACGGCACCGAGGATGCTGGTGAGTGGTGGAACGCCGTCACCCAGGAGTTGGGTCCGATGTGGACGGGCGAGGACACGGTGGAGAACTCCACCCAGCGCGCCGCCGATGCCGTCAACGACATCTTCTCCATGCGCGGCATGTAGGTTCCTGAACGGGTCGAGCCCGCCGGCGCCAGCGCGCTGACGGGCTCGTTCCATGACGGGATGCCGGGCCGACCTCGATCAGGCGCCAGCGCTACAGCACCCGGTACCGGTCGATCATGGCCTGGTCCACGTCCACACCCAGGCCCGGCCCGGCCGGCACGTCGATGTAGCCATCCCGCATCCCAATCGGTTCGGTGCATAACGTGTTCAGCAGCGATCCCGAGGACACGTTGTATTCAAGGTAGAGCGCATCCATCAGGTAGGCGTTGAGGTGCAGCGAGGCCGCCTTCAGCAGGTCGGTGAGCCAGGCGTGCGGCACGCAATTGATCTGCCGCCGCGTGGCGAGATCGGCGATTTGCTTGCCAACGGTCAGGCCGCCGCACCGCGAGAGATCGGGCTGCAGCACGTCCGCCTGGCCCTCGATCGCGAGCCGCTCGAAGTCGGCGTAGCCCGAGAGTTGCTCGCCGGCGGCCGTGCGCAGCGTGGCGCAGGAACCGCTCACCTGCCGCATTCCCTCGAAGTTCTCGGGGTGGAGAAAATCCTCCAGCCAGAAGACATCCAGTTCCTCCAGCGCCCGGACCAGGATTTGCCAGTCGCGCAGCGAGCGGGACCGGAACGGGTCGGCGGGGGTGACGCCGTACCAGCCCGCGTCCACCATCAGGTCCACGTCAGGTCCCGCCGCCTCCCGCGCCGCCGCGACGAGCGCGATGTCGAGATTCAGGTCGTGGCCAAAGGCGCCCCAGCCGAACTTGATCGCCTGGAAGCCGTGGTCCAGGTATTCGGCCACGGCCTCCTTCATCGCGTCCGGGGTCGGCCGGAAGAGGGTCGAGGCGTAGCCCTTGACGTTCGTCCGGTACGAGGCCCCGAGCAACTTGTGGACTGGCTGGTTGAAGGCCTTGCCCGCGATATCCCACAGCGCGATATCGGCCCCTGAAAGCATGTGCATGCCCACACCCTGGCGACCGTAGTACGCCATGTAGCGATAGGCTTTCTGCCACAGGCGCTCGCGTTCGAGCGGGTCCTCGCCGATCAGGGCCGCGCGCAGCGATTCGAACCCCACCACCCCGCTCGAAGGGGCATTCACCACGGCGTGTCCGGCGTGCGGTTGGGTTTCCACGTCCGACCAGCCGGTAATGCCCTCGTCGGTCGTGATCTTGATGAGTGTCACGAAGCGCACGCCATGTGCCTCGCTCGCGCCATCCGGATTGGCATAGTCCTTTCCGGTGTCCAGCACCATGGCTTCCACATCGGTAATACGCACGAACCTTGCTCCTTGCGATGGATGATGAACTGGCCGCGCCGGTTTCGGGCGGCGAAATCTGGTCAGGCCTGTCTCGCGCCATCGGCGTCATCGAACTGGAATGCCACCTTCATCGCCTCCCGCCGGTCGTGTTCGGCCACGCGGAGGGCCTCGCGGAAGTCATCGAGCGCGAATGAATGCGTCACCAGGTCACCGATGCCAATCGTGGGATCGGCCAGCGCCTCGATGGCGTCGTCGAACCGGTCTCGATCGTTGACCGCGCCAATGATTTCCAGTTCGCGCACCAGCACCTGGAACAGATCGACCGGGGTCGGTCCCGGCATGGGGGCGAATATCACCAGCCGACCGCCCGGCCGCAGCAGGTGCAGGGCATCGTCCACCGCCGCGCGATTGCTGGCCGCCAGGATGACGGCATCGTACCCGCGGTCATCGCTGGCGTCGCGCGATAACTGGCGCGTATCGGCTCCGGCGGGCGTGTGGATCTGGCGGGCCGATTGGGTGAAGGCCAGGCGGGAGAGGTGTCGTCCGGCAATGAAGACCGGTCCGGTTCCGTCGCGCAGGGCCAACCGCGCCATCATCACCCCGAACGGCCCATCGCCGATGATCAGCAGGCTGTCGCCGGGGGTGAGGCGAGCCTGGTGGATGGCTTCGAGGCAGACACAGACCGGTTCGGCCAGGGCCGCGGTACTGAACGGCACGTTGTCCGGTATCCGGCGCACGCGGTCTTCCCGCGCCGGGAAGTATTCGGCGAACGTGCCCTGGATCGAGAGCCCGAAATGGAGCATGTTGGGGCAGAGGTGACCCATGCCATCACGACACGTTTCGCAGGCGAGGCAGGGATGAACCGGGTGCGCCGCCACGCGGTCGCCCACCGCCACCCCGCTCACCTCCGGCCCGGCCGCCACAACCGTTCCGGCCCCCTCGTGCCCGAGAATGAGCGGGAGCTCGGCGCCGAACGCGTTGTCCCGGATGTCCTGGATGTCGGAGGTGCAGATGGTCGTCTCCCCGGTCCGGATTAGCACCTCCCGCGGGCCAGGCGTGGGGATGTCGATCTCGACCAGGTCGACCTGGCCGATGGCCGTGAGCTGGAGTGCCCGCATGCGGCCGCGCGGTGGCTGGCTCATGGCAGCACCGGATACGGTTTGACAGCGCCGCGAGCCGGCATCGCCACGAAGGCTTCGGCCCAGTCCACACCCACCTGGTCGCCACGATAGCCATCGACCCTGGCCGTCAGCGCCCCAATGCCCGAGCCGATCCCCCGCAGCATTGCTTCCTCCTGCGAGACATGATGCGACAGGAGCCGGACCTTCTCGTCATGGTGGGCGGTAATATCGACATAATGCGTAACTGGAAACACGAACGGGCCGTGCGGTTCGACCATGAAGATGGCTGGATGGGCCGCCAGCGGCGCCGATTCGGTCGCGAGCATGGGCAGGCAGGAGTGCATGGCGCAGTGCCGTACCAGCGAACTGGCGGTGGTGTGGTCCAGGTTGTAATCCTGGTCGAAATGGGTGAACACCAGGTCTGCCCGGGTGGCCCGCATCGCCTCGATCAGGGCCATCCGCACGGCGGGGGTGTCGTAGAGGAATTCGTCGAGTTCGGCGAGGTTGGTGTAGGTGGCGTCGAGATCGGCGGCGAGGTTGCGCATTTCGCGGTCGCGAATCGCCGCCGCTTCCTCGCGTTCGATATCCGGTTGCTGCACGAAGCCTTTCGAGCCATCGGTCAGCGTGACGAAGTGGAGCGTGTCGCCACGTTCCCGGCACTTCAGCATGGTGCCGAGACAGCGCATTTCATCGTCCTGGTGGGCCATGATCGCAACCACGTTCACGACGCATCCTCCAGCCGGACCAGTGTCACCGAATCACGCGGGCACCACGCCTGCATCTGGAAGGTGGCCGGGGCGAAGGTGTCGCGCACCTCCACCGGCACGAGCGCCGGTGGCTCGTCCTCCCAGCGGCGAGTGTCGTCGATCCGCGTGATCACGATCCGCTTCTTGCCGGGGGTGAGATTGGCGAACTCCAGCTCGGCCACGTGATCCGCGCCGCCTTCCGCCCGGTGGTTGACGATCATCACGCCCTGGCTGGTGTCGTCGCGGGCCGCCAGCAGGTGCAGGTCCGGCTCGGTGCTGGTTACCGGCAACCGTTCCTCCCCCAGTTGCCCCAGCATCTGGAACACGAAGTAGGTCGGACGAACGGTTCCGTTCACCCCGAACATCCCGAACCGATGGGGCACTTCGTTCCAGTGGCGCACCATGTTGGCCACGCCCGCGTCGGAGAAGAAGCGCCGGAAGTCGTTGGGGTTACAGGCCTGGTCCCAGACGTGGTAGTAGTACGCCCAGTCCACCTTCGCATCGAGCATCGCCAGTGCTATCGCCGCCGTGGTCGAGGCGGTCCGCCCGTCGAAGGTGTCTTCCTCTATGGAAAGCGGATGGGACGCCGCTGGGTCGGCGGCCGTGACGCTGTGGGGGAAGCCTCGCGCCCATTCGGTGATGAACAACTCGGGTTTCTGGCCGGGATAGTCCTCCAGCAACTCGCGCGCGCGCCGGATACCCCAGGCGTGCCGCTCGGGATCGCTGCTGTAGAGGTGCCAGGAGATGAAATCGAGCTGGGTTCCCGTGCGCTGGCAGATGTCGATGAACCCCGGCAGTGGTTCGTTGTCGATCCAGCACGCCGCTGGCCCACCCACCTTCGCCTCCGGGAATGCCGCCAGGATCGGCTCGATCGTCATCCGGTAGAACCCGGCATACTCCTCGGCCCCAGGGATCAGGTAGGGCGAGCCGCCGTCTTCGCCGATATCGGTCTCGTTCCCGATCTCCCAGTGCGTCACCAGCTTGCGTTCGACCGAATAGCGGGTGACCAGGGCATGAATCAGCCGCTGCCATTCCTCTACATCCGTTGGCTCCCAGATCGCGTGGTCGATGGTGGGGAAGAGAACCGTTGGCTTGATCGTGATGGCGGCGACGACCTCCGCGCCAGTCGCCGCGAGGGAGTCCATGTGGGGATCGAGAATCGACCAGTTGAAGGTGTCGTGATCGGGGTAAATGTCGAAGAATTCCTGGAGGAAGATCCGGATCCGGCGTGGCTTGAGCTGGCTGAGGCCATCCACCACGGTCGGCGGCAGCGGATCGGGGCTGATCCCACCATGACTGAGGCCATGACGCCACCACTCGAGGGCGCCTTCCGGCGCATCGCACGCGATTCGAACCTTGCTCACCGGGGCCATGTGCGTCATCGACTGACCATTTCACGAAGAGGCGAATGCCATTACACTCTGTTCGTCAGGCTAAACGCGATTTGGTGGGCTGTAAACATCCCGGCGGTGGTTTCTCCGTATTCGGCCGGGCTGGGCGGGTCCATCGGGGCATGTGGAGGGTGACGGTGAAGAAACAGTACAACGTTCCCGCCCTCGAAAAGGCGATGGCCATCCTCGACCTGCTGGGGAGCACCTCTGGCGCCCACACCGCGACCGAAATCCACACCATCCTCGGGTTGCCCAAAGCCAGCACCTTCATGATCCTGAACGTGCTCGAGCGGCACCAGATGGTGAAGCGGTCGCCTCGCAACCGGTACACCATCGGTCTGCGAGCCTATGAACTCGGCACCCGTTACCTGGCCGGCCTCGATATCGTGGAGGTGGCCCGCCCGCACCTGGAAGAGCTTGTTCGGCGCACTCGCCTTACGGCCCACCTTGGCGTGTTGCAGGGAGAGCACCTGATCTATGCCGACAAGGCCGAATCCAGTGGCATGATCCGGTTCTCCACGTTCACCGGCATGCGGGCCGACATCCACACCAGCAGTCTCGGCAAGGCCATCGCCGCCCACATGCCGGAACCGGACCTTCGCGC
The DNA here is from genome assembly GCA_964610045.1 of uncultured Sphaerobacteraceae bacterium. Taxonomy (GTDB): domain Bacteria; phylum Chloroflexota; class Chloroflexia; order Thermomicrobiales; family UBA6265; genus JACCYX01. Next base: position 2,565 of record CAZSUN010000105.1, on the reverse strand, counting down.
CCTGCTGGCCGGAACGGAACTGGGCGCCTACACGCCGAACACCATCACCAGCCTCAGCGCGCTTACGGCCGAACTGGAGCGGATACGCATCCAGGGCTACGCCGTGGAGAACGAGGAGGGGGAGCTGGGCGTGCGGTGCGTGGGGGCGCCGATTTGGGACGATGCCGGTTCGGTGGTTGCCGCCATCAGCGTGACCGGGGTGCTTTCGCAAATCCCCCTGGAGCGCATCGAGCCGCTGGGCATCGATGTGATCGCGGCGGCGAGCGGGGTCAGCCGCGAACTGGGGTTTCGTGAGGACGTGGCGGCGGACGACGGGCCGCGGCTGGAACCCGTTCAACAGGGCGCCGAACCGATACACGCACAGGGGTAATCGCACATGCGGGAACAGGACACTTCGACCGGCGACACGATCGTGATTGGTGGTCCGGCGGGCACGCTGATCGTGGACCCGGCAACCCTGGCGGGCGAGGTTCGCCCGCCGGGGAGCGAGGATGGGCGCTGGCGATTCGATCCGCTCGCGCACCTGCGGTTTGTCGATGCCCGCGGGAACGGCCTGGCCTGGCGGCTGGAGGAGATCGGGGCGGCTCCGAATAGCGCCTTCGCCGTGGAAGCCCGGGTGCGGGCCGGGGCTAACACATACCGCCTCGCGGTGGGTCTCGATTCCGTCACCGGCGACCCGCTGCTGGAGATCGCGCCACTGGACGAGCCTGAGACTCTCGGGAGCGTCGCCTTTCCCGGTCCCCTGGTTCCAGTGGATGACGACATCTCCCTGCTGGCCCTGCCGCTGATTCGCACCAACGGCGTGATGACCGAACCCACCCCGGGCGATCACTGGGCAACCACCATCGTGATCGGCGCCCACTCGGGCCTGAACATGCCGTTCTGGGGCATGGCCGCCGCGAACCACGGCCTGGTGGGCATCATTGAAACCCCAGACGATGCCCATCTCGACCTCGTCAAAACCGTGCGCCAGCCGCTGCGGGTGGAGCCGGACTGGCGGTCGTCGCTGGGGCGCCTGCGGTATCCGCGGCGACTGCGCATCGTGCCGCTGGCCGATGCTTCCTACGTCAGCATGGCCCTGGCCTACCGCCAGCATGTAAAGAGAACGGGCCAGTTCCGCTCGCTGGCCGAAAAGATCGACGCCCGGCCCGGTGTCCAGCAAGTCATCGGCGGACCCTACTTCAGCATGGGCTACCTGCCGCTTTCAGAGCGGAAATTCCGCCAGATCGTGGCCGGGCTCCGGGAGATCGGCTACACCAACGGCATCATCGGACCCATCGACCACATCCAGTGGGATAGCGGGGAGTGGCTGAACGACTACCAGCCATTCATTCACGCGCCGCACTATGCCGGCATCGCCGCAGAACAGGGATTCGCGGCCTTTTGCTGGCTGTACCTGGAAGACATCCTGCGCTGGGACCCGTATTTCGACCCGGAATGGCTTCTGACCGGGAAGGACGGCAACCCGGTCGAAGGGTGGTTCAACCGCGACTATGAGTACGCCCAGATATGTACCCGCGTGCTGCTGGAGCAACACCGGCGACTCAAGGACCGGATTTCCAGCTTCGACGCCCTCCATTTCGACACCACCACCGCCAAGGACCTGATCGAGTGCTGGCATCCCGATCACCCGATGACGCGGAGCCAGGACCGCGAGAGCCGCCACGCCCGGTTGGCGGAGGTCGCCAGCTGGAATGCAGTCATCGGCGCCGAGGCTGGGTACGACTGGGCGTTTGACGCGATGGACTTCTGCTCGAACAATCCCCGGGCCGACCTTTCAATCGAACTGCCTGGCACGTTCTCGCACATCCCCCTCCTGGGGCTCGTCTATCACGATTCCATCGTCTCGTACTGCTGGGAATACGATCCCTACAATCCCAGCTATCTCGGTGGAGACTGGTCGCGCCAGAAACTCCTCCACGATGCGATGGCGGGCAATCCGCCAACCGTCTCGCCGGTTTTCGGCTACTTTCCGGTCATCAGCCGCCCCGCCCCGCCGGTCGCCTCGAAGTGGGTGATGTGGGAAGACGAGCAGACCCAGCGGCTGCTGCGCGATGCCCTGCCGATCGCCCAGGTGCATGGCCAAACCGCCCATCAACCGATGATCGGCCACGAACGGCTTTCCGCCGATGGGGCGGTGACTCGCACCACCTATGCCGGTGGTACGGCCGTACTCGTCAACCAGGGCCCGGAGCCGTGGAGCGCCAACGGCGAGTCCGTGCCAGCTCACGACTACCGGATCACGTGATGGGGCTCACGGCACAACCGGACTGGCGGGCATTTCGCCCACGCTTGACACGCTTCGCCGGTATCTCTAACATGAAACCATGATTCACGATAGAGAGCCCGTCTTTCGCCTGAGCCGAGGACGTTCCCGCATACCCGGTGGCCCTGGCCGTTGACCTGGACTGGCACTGGACGGCATCCGCTCAGGCGAAAGACGGACCTCCGAATCGACCGAAGACATCCAGAGGAAAGGAGTCGCTGTCCCCGTACGTCAATGGTTCCCTTTTTGACATCGCTTGACCAAGGAGTCGCATCGTGTCCTCCAACGCTGCTTCACGG